>JANOKS010000106.1:0-29787 GCA_031419455.1 Alphaproteobacteria bacterium | reverse complement strand
GCATGCGCGTCGATGCGAACACGTCACGCGCCGCCCATGCGCGAGCCGCGCATTGCGCCGCTCGGCGCGAGTCCACAGGCGTTGCTGCTGCGGCGGAGCGTCCATCGACGTGTCGCGCCGAAGCGCAGCGAAGGCGGAAGCGCGCGCGGGCTCACCACAGCCCGCGGCCCGCCCGAATTCCTCTATTGCCTATTGCCCACTTCCCGCTCACCCCGAAAGCGCCAGCTTCCGGGAACGCTTCCGCATGCCCTCACTCCGGCGGCGGCCGCGCTATCGCGCGCGCGAACATGTCCGCATCCACATTCCCGCCCGACAGCACCACCAGCACCGGACCGCGCTCCGCAAAATACGCGCGGTTGTTCAGCAGGACGGCCAGCCCATTGGCGCCGCCCGGCTCGACGACAAGCTTCATGTGATGAAAGGCAAAGCTCATCGCATCCAGCAGCTGGTCATTGCTCGCCGTGAAACCGCCCCGAACACGCCGCTTGTGGATCTCGAATGTCAGCGCGCCCGGCTCCGGCGACATCAGCGCGTCCGCAATCGACCGAATGCCCGGGGCGTTGCTGACGATCGCTCTAGCCGCCAGCGATCGGATCAGGTCGTCATGCCCCTCGGGCTCGGCCACATAGATCTCTGTCTCGGGCGACACCCCCTCGAACGCCACCGCAAATCCGGCGAGCAGTCCGCCGCCCGAGGCATTGCAGATCAAGCTGCCGAATCTCACGCCCAACTTCTCTGCATCCCGCGCCGCCTCAAGCCCCGCCGTTCCCTGACCCGCCATGATCCAGCTGTCGTCGAACGGCCGCACCGTCGTCGCGCCGCTCTTGCCCGCAATCTCCGCCGCGATCGCCTCGCGGCTGTCCTTCACGCGGTCATACAGCCGGACCTCCGCCCCGCGCCGCCGCGTGCTCGCGATCTTCGATGCCGGCGCATCCGACGGCATGACGATCGTCGCCTTCATCCCGAGCAGCCGCGCGCTCTCCGCCACGCCCTGTGCATGATTGCCTGACGAAAACGCGACCACGCCCTTCGCACGATCCGCCTCTGGAATTCGGCTGATCCTGTTCCACGCCCCGCGCATCTTGAACGAACCCGTGCGCTGCAGCGTCTCCGGCTTGACCCACACCGGCGCCCCCACCACCTCATCCAGCGCATCGAACCGCAGCAACGGCGTATGCGTCGTGACATCTCTCACGCGCAGCGTCGCATCCTCGATGTCGGCGAAAGTCGGCAGGTCGCGCAGCGGATCGGTGATCATGTGGCGGTTATGGCGCGCGCCGGAAATCGCTGCAACGGCGGCAGCGTTTCGCCGCGATGATGCTGACAGCAGGTTGTCAGCAGGCTCGCGCTAGCGACGCATATCAAAGAGGAACCCGCTCATGACGCTCATCGCCACCTGCCATTGCGGGTCAACCCGCATCGAGTTGCCCGCGCTGCCCGCCCGCATGAAGTCATGCAACTGCACCTTCTGTCATCGCAGCGGGGCCGTGTGGGGCTACTGCGATCCGGCCGACCTGAAGGTGACGTCAGCCGAGCATGACTCCGTCTATGCGCCAGCCGGGATGAACCATCACCATTTCTGCGGCAAGTGTGGCGGCAACACGCATGGCTCTTCACCCGACTGGGCATCGATGTACAATGATGACGGTACGTTGAAGGACGGCATGAGCGCAGGCGTTCCGGAGAAGCGCGTCGCCGCCGTCAACCTGCGTATGATCATCGACCTTGATCTCGACGCGCTCGCGATCGAGAAGCTGGATGGGCGCAACAACTGGTAGCTACGGGGCGAAGGTCGGCGCAATCTGGACCAGCCCCGCCCGCGCCTCTTCATACTCCCGCTTCAACTGCGCGACATACTCCGCCGCGCCCATCCGCGCCTTCACGCCGCCGACGCCCTGGCCGGCGCCCCAGACGTCTTTCCACGCTTTGGCTTTCGAGCCTTCGCCCGACTGGAAGCTCATCGTCGCCTTGTCCCCATCGGGAAGATTGTTCGGGTCCATGCCGGCCTTCGCGATCGATGGGGCGAGATAATTGCCGTGCACGCCGGTGAACAAGCTGGAGTAGATGATGTCTTTCGCAGCGCTCGCGACGATCATGTCTTTGTACCCCTCCATCGCGCGCGCCTCGTGGGTCGGGATGAAGGCGGAGCCGATATAGGCGAAGTCCGCGCCCATGGCTTGCGCCGCCAGCACCTGTCGCCCATTTGAAATGGCGCCCGACAATGCGAGCGGGCCATCGAAGAATTCGCGAATCTCGGCGATCAGCGCAAATGGCGACAGGACGCCCGCATGCCCGCCTGCGCCGGTGCAGACGGCGATCAGCCCGTCGGCGCCCTTCTCCAGCGCCTTGTGCGCGAACACGATGTTGATGATGTCGTGCAGAACGATGCCGCCATAGGAATGGATCGCCGCGTTCACCTCGGGCCGGGCGCCGAGCGACGTGATCACCATCGGGACCTTGTGCTTCACGCACAGCGCGAGGTCCTCTTCGATCCGGTTGTTCGACTTGTGGACGATCAGGTTCACCGCATACGGCGCAATCTTCGCCGCCGGATTCGCGGCCCTCGCCTTCGCCAGTTCCTCATTGATCTGGCTCAGCCATTCGTCCAGCTGCTCGATCGGCCGCGCGTTGAGCGACGGGAAGGAGCCGATGACTCCCGCCTTGCACTGGGCCAGCACAAGCTCGGGATTGGAGATGATGAAAAGCGGCGACCCGATGACAGGGATCGAAAGCTGCTTCGCCAGGCTGGCCGGAATCGCCATGGAATATCCCGATGCTGATCGGCGGATGGCCCGCCCCGCGCCGACCATACCCGCAGGCCTGCCTGCTGCAACGCTGTCATGACGCCGCAAAGCCTTGACGTTGGGCGAACCGGATGCCTCATGGCCCCGGAGTTTTGACGAGAGATTCATGGCCGACGAGCTGCCCCTTTCAGCCGAATTCCCCCGCGCCGACGACGCGCAGTGGCAGGCCCTCGCTGAGAGAGCGCTCGACGGCGCGCCCCTGTCGAGGATCACGACAAAGACCGAACACGGCGTCCCCGTGAAACCGCTCTATCGCGCGCCCGACTGGGCGGCCGATGCATCTGGCGCGCCCGGTCTAGCCCCCTTCATCCGCGGCGCCCGCGCGATCAACGACGTCTATCTCCCCTGGGACATCCGCCAGGTGGTCTCGCATCCCGATCCGGCAATCGCCGCCGACCAGGTGATGGAAGCCCTCGAAGGCGGCTGCTCCTCCATCGAACTCCGCGTCGATGCAGCAGGCGAGCACGGCGTCGTCGCCCGCTCGGCGGTGGACGTCCAGAACATCCTGCGGGTCGTGCGGCTCGACCTTGCCACCGTCGCGCTGGAAGCCGCAGGCGCCTCAACCGCACAGGGCATCGAACTCGCAGCGCTCCTTGCAGCTTCGCCAGTCACGCGTCCGGCCTCGTCCGCACAGATCGCCTTCAACGTCGATCCCATCGGCGCCCTCGCCCGCACCGGCGCTCTGCCGGGGCGTGCCGATGACGAGCTGTCTCAGGCAGCCCACTTCGCTCGCGATGTTGCATCAGAGTTTCCGCTCGCCACCACGATCCGTGCCGACTCCCGACCCGTCCATGAAGCGGGCGGAACGGAAGTGCAGGAACTCGCCTACCTCATCGCCGCCGGCGCCGATTATGTTCGCGCGTTGATGACGGCAGGTCTTGAAGCCGACGCCGCGTGCCGCCAAATTCTGTTCACCACCAGCGTTGGCGCCGACTACCAGGTCGAGATGTCGAAGCTCCGCGCCGCTCGCCGCATGTGGTCACGGGTTGCCACCGCTTTCGGCGCATCCGGCGCGATGAAGCTGCAGGCTGTCACGTCGCGCCGCATGCTCACCCGCCGCGACCCGTGGGTGAACATTCTGCGAAACACCGCCGCCTGCTTCGCCGCCGGCGTCGGCGGCGCTGACATCGTGACGGTTCGCAACTTCACCGATGCAATGGGCCTGCCGAACAAGCTCGCGCGCCGCCTCGCACGCAATACGCAGATCATCGCGCAGGAAGAATCCAGCCTCGGCCGCGTGATTGATCCGCCAGGCGGCGCCTGGGCGATCGAGAAGCTGGGCGATGATCTCGCCAGCGCCGCCTGGGATCTGTTCCAGCAGATCGAACGCGAGGGCGGTCTGCTCAATGCTCTCCAGACAGGCGGCTTCCAGACCGGCGTCGCCGACGCGCGCGCCGCTCGCCTCAAAGCGGCCGCGAGGCGCAAGGAGCCGATCACCGGCGTCACCGATTTCCCGCTCCTGCAGGAAGAAGTGCCGAGCGTCGAGACCGTGAACCTGCCCGCCATCGTCCGCCGCGCCGCCGAAGCATCCGGCCGCGCACCGACCGGCCGCGCGTGGGCGGCACTCCGCCTCGCCGCCGCCGACAAGGCGACCCTCGCAGACCTCTCGCGCACCACGGAGGAAGATGGCGCCGAAGCCGACCCGTTCTGGCCGATCCGCCTCGCCGAACCGTTTGAACGCCTCCGCGACCTCGCCGACCAGCGCGTCGCCTCAGGCCGCGCGCCACGCATCGCGCTCGCCGCCATCGGCCCGCTCGCCGAAAACGCGGCCCGCGTCCAGTTCGCGCAGAACTTCTTCGCCGCCGGCGGCATCGACGCAGCGCTGCTGACCGGAGACATCGCCGCCCTCGCGCAAGGCGTTGAACAATCCGGCATCTCGATGGCCTGTCTCTGCGGATCCGACAAACGCTACGCCGAGGAAGCCGTCGCTGCCGCCAAAGCCCTCAAAGCCGCTGGCGCCTCCCGCCTCTATCTCGCCGGCAAGCCCGGCGACCGCGAGCAGGAACTCCGCGACGCGGGCGTCGATGAATTCATCCATGTCGGCGTCGATGTGCTGGCCAGCCTCGAACTGGCGCATGCAGAACTTGGGTTGATGCGCTAGATCAGGCGTTTGCGATCACGCCTTCCTTGGCGGCACGACATCCCTGAACATGTCCATCGCTTTCCACTTCGGCTCGACCGGCGGCTCGCCTTCTCGCGGAATGTAGGGCGACGCCGACGCGGCGGCCGGATCGGGAATGTAGCGCGGGCAGTTCGGGAAGATGTCCACCGGCGTCACGCGGATGATGGCCTGCGCGCCAGGAAACTCCGCCTGCAGCGGATCGTCGATCGATACCACCGCCCGCCCATTCACGCGAAGCCGCTTTGGCGTCTCGCCGAACCGCATGAACAGCAGCCCTACCGAAGGATTCACCGCGATGTTGCCGAGGCTCTTGAACATGCCGTTGCCATCATAGTCGGGCCAAACCAGCAGGTCCGGCGCCATCACGCGCGCAAACCCCGGCGGCCCGCCCTTGAACGAACAGTCCGGCTGCCCAATTGGCGTGGAAGTCGCGAGAAAGAAGAACTCCAGCGAGCCGATGAACGCCTTGTCCTCGTCGGTGAATTCAGACCGGCGCAACCGTTCGACCAGCCTGTCCGCCAGGGCGCGAGAGCCGAACAAGTCCTGCAACTCGCGATTGCCGTCATGATACATGGGCATGAGCGTCTCCCTGCCCGAGCCTACTCCCGGCCCTCAGCGATTGCGAGACGTCGCGCGTTCGCAATTCTGGTACTTGAACGTGTCGCTCACCGCAGTCGGTGCGCCGCACAGTCCATAGCTCGATGTATTGTCCGGAAAGCGCTCCGGCGTCGCCAGCGCCGCTGTTGGGACCCAGCCCCGCATCGACGCGGCGGTGCGCGAGGCGCCACCCTCCTGTGTCATGACCTTTGTCCAGGCGCCCGACGTCTCAAGCCGCCGCACATTCCGGTCCTTTACCAGTGTCGCGAGCGATGCGGCCCCGGGATTGAGATCCTGTATCAACTCCGTGTTCGCACGCAGGAACGCCCGCGCCTCGAACGCCGCCTGCGTCGGCGCCACGCCGTGCGACGCGGTCGTCGATCCGGTGTCTGTCCACTGTCCGACGTATCCGCGCGAGGCCGGGTTCGCGATATTGGTGTCAATCGCATAGCTCACTTCAGGCGGCGTCACGTCCAGCGCATTCTGGAACATCGTCCATTGGCCGGTATTGTAGAAGGCCTGCGTACCCGAGTGCCCTGTCGATCCGGACAACCAGAAATACTGCGCCAGTCCTTGCTCGCGGATCGCATTGCAGATGCACCCGTTGGAATAGATGCCCACCGCAATGCCCGAGCCTTCAAACGCGCGCTTCACATCCTCGAAGTATTTCAGGACCGGATCGCGCAGCGCCTGGTACGGCCAGTCCGCGTCCACACCAAAATAGATCGCCGATCCTTCCGGCTGCCCCGCCGCCTCCGCCTGGCGCAGCGCCTGCTCGGCATCCTCCTTGCCCCAGCTGTTCTCGAACGTGCGGAAGCAATGGTTGAAATGCTGGAATACGCTGCCGATCGACAGCCCCTCGCCGAGGATGATCTTCGCCTCCTCTGGCTGCAAATCCTTGCCCGGCAGGCTCGGTGGCAGGTGGGAGTAGTACCGAAATACGGTGCGTGCGCCGTGTTTGTAGAGCGACCGCGTCTTCGTTACATCCAGCCGCGCCGCTGTGTCCGTGATCAGCGGAAATGCGGACCCGGCAACTGGCGCGACTGAAGGTATCGCCGGTGTTGCCGGCATCGATGGCGCGGATGGTTCAGCGGTTGTGCAGCCCACAGCAGCCAGCGACGCACCGGAGGTGAGCAGAAATTGCCGGCGCGACCAGATCATCTCCACCCTCCCATTCGCCGTGGCGACTTCAGTCTACCTGGCTCTCAATGGCGCATAGCCAAGATGCATGCCTGCATCGATGATCATGAACTCACCCGTCACATGCCGGCTTTCAGGCCCCGCAAAGAACAGGATCGATTCCGCGATATCTTCCGGCATCGAAGCCACCTTCAGCGGCACCGTCTTGGCCACCTGCTCAGCCGTCTGCGACTCCACCTCATTACCCTGATACTTCGTGAACCATCCCGAACCGATATAGCCCGGGCATACCGCATTGACGCGGATGTTCGGCGCCAGCGCGCGTGCAAGACTCAGCGTCATCGTATTGAGCGCGCCCTTGGTCGAAGCATAGGCGATGGACGAGCCGATTCCAGTCACGCCGGCGATCGACGAGACATTCACAACTGAACCCTTGCCACTCGCCGCCAGATGCGGCTGCGCTGCGCGCGTCATCTGGTACACGGCGACGACGTTGACGCGATAGAGTTTCAGGAAGTCCTCGGCATCCAGCGCATCGAGGTCCGTGTGCTTGGCGAACTTCGTGATACCGGCATTGTTCACCAGCACCTCGACGCCGCCGAATGTCTCGACGGCCGCCGCGACCAGCGCGCGGCAGTCTGCATCCTCGCCAACATTGGCCTGCACCGCGAAAGCCTCGACGCCCAGCGCCTTGCACTGCGCGACGACATCGTTCGCCGCATCCGCGCTGGAGTTGTAGTTGATGCACACATTGACCCCGCGTCGCGCCAGACCCAGCGCGGTTGCCGCGCCGAGCCCGGTGCCGCCGCCCGTGACGATCGCGCGCTTCCCCTGCATCGAATTGACGTCGGCCATATCTCGCTCCCTTGTGTCGGGGACCGGCATAGCAAGGCGTGAGGCAAAAACAAAACGGCCGGCGAGATCATCGCCGGCCGCTCCAGATTGCTGTCAGCCCCAACTACTGCGGGCGGGGACCCATGCGGAGGGCGAGGTACTGGTCCTTGGTGACGAAGCCGTCGCCGTCGGCGTCGACGCGGGAGGACCAGATCTGGTCGGCCATCGCCTGCGCCTGTTCCGGCAGGATCGAGATGAACTCGGCCTTATCGAGCTTGCCGTCCTTGTTCTTGTCGCCGACGTCAAAGCGGGCAGCGCGCTCTTCCGGCGTCGGGGGATTCGGCGGCTGGGCCATCGCAGAGCCAGCGCCGAGCGTCACAGCCAGCAGGCCGGCGATGAATGTGGTGACTTTCATGCGTCCATATCTCCGTTGCCCGTCCGGGCGTTGCTCCCCCTGATCGCGCGGTCAGCCACGCAATCGCAAGCTTCAACGGCAGCTGGAATGCCATCCGTCGCAGCACGCGGGCTTGTGAACAGGCCATAATCGAGCACCGATGAACCCGGGATGACGGACACTTCGCACCTGCGAAGGCTTCATGGCGTGGGATCGCGGTGCTAGGAAACAGGCCGAGTCCCGCGTCCGGAGCGTCTATGGCCCTGTCTTTCCCCGACTTCACCCAGCTCCCTCTCCAGGAGCTGACGCCCGGCGCCAATCTCGGCGCATGGTCGAAGCTGGCCGGCGAAGCCGGAACGAAGCTGTGGGAAACGCCCGAGGGCATTCCGGTGAAGCCGATGCACACCGCCGCCGATACGGCCGGCCTCGATTTCCTGGACGACTTCCCCGGCATTGCCCCCTTCGGCCGTGGCCCCTACCCGACCATGTATACCAACCAGCCGTGGACGATCCGCCAGTACGCTGGCTTTTCTACGGCCGAGGATTCAAACGCCTTCTACCGTCGCAACCTTGCCGCCGGCCAGAAAGGTCTCTCCGTCGCCTTCGATCTCGCCACCCATCGCGGCTACGACTCGGATCACCCGCGCGTGACGGGCGATGTCGGCATGGCCGGCGTCGCGATCGACTCGATCTACGACATGCGCACGCTGTTCGCCGGCATCCCGCTCGACCAGATGTCCGTGTCGATGACCATGAACGGCGCCGTGCTGCCAGTGCTGTCGCTCTACATCGTCGCCGCTGAAGAACAGGGCGTCCCGCCTGAGAAACTTTCCGGCACGATCCAGAATGACATCCTGAAAGAGTTCATGGTGCGGAACACGTATATCTATCCGCCCCGCCCCTCGATGCGGATCATCTCCGACATCTTCGCCTACACCTCGCAGAAGATGCCGAAATACAATTCGATCTCGATCTCCGGCTATCACATGCAGGAAGCCGGCGCGACGGCGGACCTCGAACTCGCCTACACACTTGCTGATGGAGTCGAATACATCCGCTCCGGCATCGCCGCCGGTCTCGACGTCGACAGGTTCGCGCCGCGCCTGTCCTTCTTCTGGGCGATCGGCATGAACTACTTCATGGAAGTTGCGAAGATGCGTGCCGCCCGTCTGCTCTGGGCGAAGTTGGTCAAGCAGTTCGATCCAAAGAGCGACAAGTCACTATCCCTGCGCACGCACTCGCAGACCTCCGGCTGGTCGCTCACCGCGCAGGACGTCTACAACAACGCCATTCGCACCTGTTTTGAAGCCATGGCGGCGGCCGGCGGCCAGACGCAATCACTCCACACCAACTCGTTCGACGAGGCACTCGCACTCCCGACAGACTTCTCCGCCCGCATCAGCCGCAACACGCAGATCTTTCTCCAGCAGGAAGGCGGCGCCTGCCGCACGATCGATATGTGGGGCGGCTCCTACTATGTCGAACGCCTCACCTACGATCTTGCCCGCAAGGCTTGGGCCCACATCCAGGAAGTCGAAGCCATGGGCGGCATGGCGAAGGCCATTGAGGAAGGCCTGCCCAAGCTCCGCATCGAGGAAGCCGCCGCCAAGACACAGGCCCGCATCGATAGTGGCGTGCAGACCATTGTCGGCGTCAACAAGTTCCGCCTCAACGAAGCCGAAGACGTTCCGGTCCTGAGAGTGGACAACGCCAAGGTCCGCAACCTCCAGCTCGACAAGCTGCGCCGCCTCCGCGGCGAACGCGACGAGACGGCCGTCGCCCAATCCCTCGACGCGATCACGAAAGCCACCGAGAGCAACACCGGCAACCTCCTCGAACTCGGCGTCGCCGCCGCGCGCGCCAAGGCGACAGTTGGCGAGATCAGCCTCGCCATCGAGAAAGTCGTCGGCCGCCACCAGGCGGTTATCAAGTCGATCCAGGGAGTCTACGCCCAGGGCATGTCCGCACAATCCGGCAAGGTCGCAACCGCGCGCGCCATGGCCGACGCCTTCGCGACATCCGAAGGCCGTCGCCCCCGCATCCTCATCGCCAAGATGGGCCAGGACGGCCACGACCGCGGCCAGAAAGTCGTCGCCTCCGGCTTTGCCGACCTCGGCTGGGACGTCGACATCGGCCCCCTCTTCCAGACCCCCGCCGAAGCCGCGCGCCAGGCCGTCGAGAACGACGTCCACATCGTCGCCGCGTCCTCGCTCGCCGCCGGCCATCTCACGCTCGTCCCCGAGCTGCGCGCCGCGCTGAACAAGGAAGGCCGCGGCGACATCGCAGTCGTCGTCGGCGGCGTCGTGCCCCCGCAGGACTACGAAGCCCTCCACGCCGCCGGCGCCACTGCGATCTTCCCGCCGGGAACCGTCATCGCCGACGCCGCTGTCGAACTGCTGGAGAAGCTCAACGGCAAGCTGGGGCACAACTCGAAGAATGCCGCTGCGGGCTGATGCTCGACAACGCTGGAACAGGGCGCGATTCAGGTTAGTTTACCCTCCACGGAGAACCGCCATGAAACGCCTGATCGCCGCCCTTGCCCTGCTCAGCCTCGCCGGCTGCATGAGCGGACCGACGCGCTACGTCCCTGCGGCCAGTGCCGACGACATGGGCTATCGCGAACAACGCCTCGAGCAGGAGCGCTACCGCGTCTCCTTCCGCGGCAACCCCGACCTCAAGGGTCCGCAGGTCGAGGATATGGCCCTCCGCCGCGCCGCGGAACTCACCGTCCAGAACGGATATCAGTGGTTCAATGTCGTCAGCCGCTACACCGACCTCGCTGGCGGCAACTACAGCCCGACCGGGCCGACCGTCGGCATCGGCGGATCGAGCGGTTCCTTCGGCTCAGGCATCGGCGTCGGCGTCGGTTTCAACTTCGGCGGCGATAGCCGCCAGTTCGAGTCGACGCTCGAAATCCTGATGGGCCGCGGCGCCAAGCCCGCCGACCCCAACGCCTACGACGCCCAACAGGTCCTTAGCCGGGCGATGTAGCGGCGGCCCGAACCGCCTTCCATCCCGCCAGCATCGCTGCCGCCGAACGGTCGATATCCGCCTCGGTGGTGTTCTCGTTGGTCACCGACACGCGCATGATCTGCCGACCGCGCCACTGCGCGCCGCCGACGAAGCACACGCCTTCGGCCTGCACCTTCGCGATGGTCGCCTGCGTCTCCGCGTCGCTTCCGAAATGCACCGCAACCTGGTTCAGCACCACGTCGTTGAGAACCTCGGCCCCCGCCGCCGACAGGATCAGCGCCATCCGCCTAGCAAGCGCGCAATGCCGCGTCACCATCTCCGCGATCCCGCTCTTCCCGAGAAGCCGGATCATCGCCCACGTCGCGAACCCGCGCGCTCGCCGCGACAGTTCAGGCACATAATCCGCCGGTACGCGAACGCCTGACGCTGCGCTCGGCAGGTAGCTCGCCGCAATCTGCATCGCACGCAGATGCGCCTCGCGGTGCTTCACGATTGCATAGGCCGAGTCATACGGCGTCTGCAGCCATTTATGTCCGTCGACAGACCATGAGTCCGCCAGTTCGATGCCCGCACCCAACTCCCGATGCGTCTCCGCCGCCCGCGCCCACAGCCCGAACGCTCCATCAATGTGCAGCCACGCGCCCTTCGCCCTGCATGCCGCCGCGATTTCCCTGAACGGATCGAACGATCCCGAATTGATATGCCCCGCCTGCGCAATCACGATCACCGGCCCAGTCGCGCTTGCGATCGCCGCGACAGCTGCGTCCGCCAGCATCGCGCCATCCGCATCGACATCGACCTTCACAAGCCGCCGCTCGCCAAAGCCGAGATACTTCAGCCCCGCGAAGATCGTCGAATGCGCCTCGGCGCCTAGGATCACCGTGATCAGCGGCGAGCCCGCCATGCCATCGGCCTGCAGATCCCATCCCGCACGCCGCAATACTTCCGACCGCGCCGCCGCAAGACAGGTGAACCCCGCCATTGTCGCGCCGGTCACGAACCCGACAGAGGACTCGCGCGGCAGATCCATCAGTTCAAGCAGCGCCGTCGCCGCAGCCGACTCTGCAGCCGACGCGGACGGCGTCGCGAAATGGTTCGCCGTGTTCTGCCCCCACGCCGAAGTCAGCCAGTCCGCTGCGACACCGACAGGATTGCTGCCACCGATCACCCATCCGAAGAATCGCGGGCCGGTCATCGCCGCCAGCCCAGGCTCGGCAGTGTCGATCAGTTCGCTGATCACCTGGTCCGCAGGGGCGCCCTCGCGCGACAGGTCCAGCGCAAACCGCGCAACCTGCTCCTCATAGGTAGCCTCCGGCGCATGCCGCCGCGCGCCATCGCCTGCCCGCCGCTGCGCCGAATACTCGGCAACCCGCGCCAGCAACGCCGCCAGACCTGCATCACTCATGAGCACACCTTCCCGATGTCCATGAGCTAGCACGCCGGGCCAGATCTCTCAGCGCGAAAAACGACATGGTAGCGATGAGGCGCAAGCGAAGGTTTTGAAACGGACATCGCAACGCTAACCCTCCTCCCCCTTGTGGGGAGGAGGTAGGAGGTGGGGGCCTCTCAGCGTTTTGAAACGTCAGCGACTCGCGAACAGCCCGCCTGCTGAGCCACCCCCCTCACCTACCCTCTCCCCACAGGGGGGAGAGGGGTGAGTTGAGCAAACGCCAATGGCTAGCCTTTTCAGGCCGCCGCCACCGGATGCGCATACGGCGTGGATTTCACGATCTCCAGCTCTTCCGGCGTCATCTCCGCCGGCACGTTGGCGAACAGCGGCGTCGAGAGATACCGCTCGCCCGTGTCCGGCAGCATGGCGAGCACGTTGGCGCCCTTGTGCGCCGACTTCGCCACTTCCACCGCCGCAGCAAACGTTGCACCCGACGTGATGCCGACGAAGATGCCTTCTTTCGTCGCCAGCTCCTGGCTGCATTTCATGGCGTCCGGGTTCGAGACCAGGAGAATCTTGTGCACGCGCGACAGGTCAACCTCGCCCGTCAGCTTCGGAATGAAGTCCGGCGACCAGCCCTGCATCGGGTGCGGCTTCCATGCCGGGTGCCCCGCCGCCGCCGTGCCATCAGGATTGCGCTGCTGCGACTGCCCACTCGACAACATAGGAGCATCGGCCGGCTCGCACACCACGATCTTGGTCCGCGGGCTCTCCCGCGTCAGCACGCGCGAGACGCCATTCAACGTGCCCCCCGTGCCGAACCCAGTCACGAAATAGTCGAGCCCGATATCCTTGAAGTCGGCGATGATCTCCGGCCCCGTCGTCTTCTCGTGATAGGCGGGGTTCGCCTCGTTCTCGAACTGCCGCGTCATGAACCAGCCATGCGCCTTCGCCAGCTCGATCGTCTTGTTGATTGCGCCCGTCGCTCGCAGCGCCGCTGGCGTCAGCAGCACTTTCGCGCCGAGGAACCGCATCAGCTTGCGCCGCTCCACCGAGAAACTCTCCGGCATCACGATCACCAGTGGATAGCCCTTGGCAGCGCACACCATGGCAAGCCCGATGCCGGTATTGCCTGACGTCATCTCCACAACCGTCTGCCCCGGCTTCAGCTCGCCCGATTTCTCCGCAGCCTCGATGACGCCCAGCGCCAGCCGGTCCTTCACCGACCCCAGCGGATTGAACGCCTCGACCTTGACCCAGAGATTCACGCCCTCGGGCGCCAGCCGGTTGATCTTCACCACTGGCGTGCGGCCAACCGTTTCCGTGATGCTGTTGTAGCGCGTCATCGTTCTCACCTCGTGCTTGCCGGGAAACTACTCCGCCGCGGCGCCGAAGCAACATGAAGATCGCTCTGCCGCGTCATCAGCTTTTCTCATGGCCGCTATCCATTTGAAGTCACGGACTGGCCATGAATCGGCCAACCTGCCAGACTCCCGCCATGGCCAAACCCACCACCGCCTATGTCTGCCAGTCCTGCGGGACAGCCCACGCCAAATGGTCCGGGCGATGCGAGGCGTGCGGCGCGTGGAATTCGCTGGTCGAGGAGAGCATCGCCTCGCCGCCCGGCGGCCTCGCCGCGCCCGCCTCTGGCACGAAGACGCGCACCGGCACGGTCGCGTTCGCCCCGCTCGACAGCGCAGACCCGCCCCCGCCGCGCATCTCCACAGGCATCAGCGAGTTGGATCGCGTCTTCGGCGGCGGCATCGCGCGATCATCCGCCGTGCTCGTCGGCGGCGACCCCGGCATCGGCAAATCGACGCTCCTGCTGCAAGCTGCCGCCGCCATGGGCAAGGCGGGCGTGAAGGCCGTCTACATCTCCGGCGAGGAAGCCATCTCGCAGATTCAGGGCCGCGCCCGCCGCCTCGGTGTCAGCAACTCTCCCGTGCAACTCGCCGCCGAGACCGATCTCCGCTCGATCCTGAAAGCGCTGAAGGCCGCCGCCCCCGAAGTCATCGTCATCGATAGCGTGCAGACGCTCTGGTCCGACAGCCTCGAAGCCGCCCCCGGCTCCGTGGGCCAGGTCCGCGCCTGCGCACAGGAGCTGACCCGCTTTGCCAAGAAGACCGGCGCCGCCGTCATCCTCGTCGGCCACGTCACCAAGGACGGCCAGATCGCCGGCCCTCGCGTGCTCGAACACATGGTCGACGCCGTCTTCTATTTCGAGGGTGAGCGGGGCCACCAGTTCCGCATCCTGCGCTCGGTCAAGAACCGCTTCGGCCCGACCGACGAGATCGGCGTGTTCGAGATGGGCGAGCTTGGCCTCACCGCTGCTCGCGATCCCTCGGCCATGTTCCTCGCCGGGGCCGACACCGAAACATCCGGACGCGCTGTCTTCGCCGCGATGGAAGGCTCGCGCCCTGTACTGGCCGAAGTGCAGGCCCTCGCCGGCCCGGAGGCGGCCGGCAATCCGCGCCGCTCCATCGTCGGCTGGGACTCCGCCCGTCTCGCCATGCTGCTCGCCGTGTTCGACGCCCGCTGCGGCCTCCGTTTTGGCATGCGCGACGTTTATCTCAGCGTCTCGGGCGGCTACCGCATCACCGAACCCGCCGGCGACCTGGCCGCCGCCGCCGCCTGCGCCTCCGCCCTGCTCGATAAACCGTTCCCAAAGGGGGCGGTGTTCTTCGGCGAGGTCGCCCTCTCAGGTGCGATTCGGCCCGTCGGGAGGCTGGAGCCGCGACTCAGGGAAGCAGCCCGCCTTGGATTCACGACAGCTTTTGTGCCCGCCGGGGCGCCGGAGACGGTCGACGGCATGACCGTCCATGGGTTATCCAGATTGCAGGACCTCGTGGACGTGCTTGGCGGGGGGTCCGAGTAGAGGGTCTGTTGCGATGCCCCCCTGGGTTTTCGATGTCATTGTGCTTGCCGTGATTGTCCTGTCCGCCGTGATGTCGGCCGGCCGGGGCCTGATTCGCGAGACTTTCTCGATCATCGCCTTCATTGTCGGCCTGCTCGTCGCGTGGCTCTGCATCAAGTTGGGCCAGGCGCCGCTGAAGGACATGATCTCGCCCAGCGAGCCTTCGGTCGTCCCGGCCATGATCCTGTTTCTGGTGGGATTCCTGGTCTCCTACGCACTGGCCGCCTTCTTGGGCGCCCGTCTGTCCCGGCTCTTCAATGATTCGCCTGAAATCGGGGTGATGGATCGCCTCGCCGGCGCGGGGCTTGGCGTCGCCAAGGCCATTCTCGCCTGCATCGGCTTTGTTGTGCTGCTGCATCTGGTCATCCGTCCCGGGGAGGAGCCTCCGGAGATTGCCAAGAGCAACACCTACCCATACCTAGACGGCGCTGCCGGCATGGTCGGCGGCGGCCTGACCGGTGTGATCGAGATTTTCACCGGCCCGGCCGACGCCACGCCTGCCACCGCCCAAACGACCCAGTAACGATCGACCCGGAGTCGCCCTTGGCCAGTCCAGACCCGTTCTTCGATACCGGACTGGATGAGGACGATTTCCATCCCGGAAAAAAAGACGGCATGGGCCACAAGTGCGGTGTGTTCGGCGTCTTCGGACGTGACGACGCCGCCATCCTGACCGCCCTCGGCCTCCACGCCCTGCAGCATCGCGGACAGGAAGCCTGCGGCATCGTCACCTTCGACGGCAAGGGCGGCACGTTCCGCTCCGAGCGCCACATGGGCCTCGTCGGGGACAGCTTCAGCCATGACAGCGGCGCCGTCGAACGCCTACCCGGCCGCGCCGCAATCGGCCACAACCGCTACTCCACCTCCGGCCGCGTCGTCCTCCGCAACATCCAGCCGATCTATGCGGACCTCGCGCATGGCGGCCTCGCCATCGCGCACAACGGCAACATCACCAACGCGCGCGCCATCCATCACGAGCTGGTGCAGAACGGCGCGATCTTCCAGTCGACCATGGACACCGAAGTCGTCCTCCAGCTCACGGCGCGCTCCATGCGCAACCGCATCGAGGACCGCTTCATCGATGCGCTGCGCCAGCTCCAGGGCGGCTACGCCATCGTCGCCCTCACCAACGACAAGCTGATCGGCGCACGCGACCCGTGGGGCCTGCGCCCGCTCGTCCTCGGCGAGATCGACGGCGCGCCCGTGCTCTGCTCGGAGACCTGCGCACTCGACGCCATCGGCGCATCCTTCGTGCGCAACATTGAAGCGGGCGAAGTCGTGGTCATCGACAGGGACCGCGTCGAAAGCCTGATGCCCTTCCCGCACATGCGCGCCACGCCCTGCGTCTTTGAATACGTCTACTTCGCCCGCCCCGACTCGATCATGCACGGCCAGAGCGTCTACCAGACTCGCGAGCGCTTCGGCCGTGTCCTCGCCCGCGAATCGCATGTCGAGGCCGACCTGATCTGCCCTGTGCCCGATGGCGGCAACCCGGCGGCGCTCGGCTATGCAGAAGCCTCCGGCATCCCCTTCGGTTTCGGCATCATCCGCAACCACTATGTCGGCCGCACCTTCATCCAGCCGACGCAATCGGGCCGCCAGCGCTCCGTCTCGCGCAAGCACGCGCCCAATCGCCCGATCCTCGAAGGCAAGCGCGTCGTTCTCGTCGACGATAGCATCGTGCGCGGCAACACTTCCCAACGCATCGTCCAGATGATCCGCGACGCCGGCGCCAGCGAAATCCACTTCCGCGTCGCCAGCCCCCCGATCAAGCACCCAGATTTCTACGGCATCGACATGCCCTCGAAGGAAGAACTGATCGCCTCCTCGATGACCATCGACCAGATGAAGCGCTATCTGAAGGTCGACAGCCTCTCCTTCATCTCCCTCAGCGGTTTCTACGAAGCCCTTGGCAACGGCAAGCGCAACGACGCCGCCCCGCAGTTCGCCGACCACTGCTTCACCGGCGACTACCCGACGCCGCTGCTGGACCGCGACCACGACATGGCGTCGAAGGAGCAACAGCTGTCACTGCTGGATGATTGAGGGGGAGTCCTCCCTCGGCGAAGCCGGGGGAGGTGGCCTGGAGGGGCGGAGGGGGCTGCCCACGCCGAGTGCGGATGGTCCCGTCAGGCACCATGTTGCTCCCGCCGCGCGATGCTTGCGCCCCGCAATTTCCAGGCGTTTAATGCACGCGGATGGTCGGGGCTCACATGAAAGCGCGGCTGAGGATCGTAGCGGCAAGTCTGGGCTGCCTGTTTGCAGCGGCTCCCGCAGTCGCGCAGGGGGGCGCGAAGCTGGCGGTCGGACCTGACGCAGGCGGCTATCTCCGCCCCGATGGACGGCAGCTTTACGTGAAGAGCTGCTACGACAATTCTCCCGACGCGAACTGCGGCGTCGTCCTCATGCACCTGCCGGCGCAGAACGGCTTTCAGCGCGAGAGCATGGAGACACGCTCGAAGCTCACGCCGAGCGTCGCCGCTTGCAAAGTTTACCCGCTGGAATTCCGCAACGATGGAACTGTCGGGCTCGTCGTACCGAAATCGGCCTCGCCGCAACAGACGGCCAAGGCGCCCGCTGCGACCCCGGCGCCAAAGGGATCGACTGCGGCAAGCACACAAGACACCGGCGACATCCTGGACCTCACCGGCCCCGACGGCATGGCCATCGGCTACAAGGGCGTGCCCTCGTCGCTGGTGCGCCTCTCTACACCGGGCAGCAACCAGTCAGTCTTGTATATCGACGTGGCCTCGCGAAAACCGACCAGACAGAAAGACATTGTCACGATCTGGTTGCTGGAGGTGTGGCCCGCCGGAAATCCAAATGACGCGAGCGTCAGCGCGATGTGGACGGATTACAATGCCAACTGCAAAGAGAGCTCGTACGAACAGACCATAGGAATCCTGCTGGACCGGCAGGCGAAAGTCTTGAGTCTGGGAGCGATAAATGCTCACAGAACCTCAACGAAAAATCAGACGGTGGAAACTCCGCTCAATATCGCTTGCAAGACTTTCACGCCGTCCAAGGGGCCGCGCTTTGCAAGCGCCAAAGCCGCGATCGCTGACGCGATCTCCGGCGCGGAGCCGAAGCCTGTCGCCAAAGCGACCGCGCTGGCAGGTCAGCCCGCGAAGGTAGCGCTGCCGACCAAAGCGCCGATCCGCCTGCCGGAAACCGAGACCGAGAAAAAACTCTTCCTGGCGATCAAGGAAAACAGGCTTCAGGCGGCTGTCAGCGTGATCCTTAAGGCGCCTGACGGCAAGGCGGTTCCGATTGCGGAACTGACGGACGAACAGGGCATGACTGCGCTCCATTGGGTGGCCGCAAACGGCAACGGCGCTGGCATACGATGGATCCTTGATAAAAAGGCGATAGTGGATCTTGCAGATCAAAAGGGCCGCACGCCGCTCAAGATCGCGCTCGACAACAAGGACACGCGCATCATGACAATGCTGCTGGACCGGGGCGCCTCCGCGCCCCTTGCCTTGCCCGGCCATGACCAAGAGCTGAAGGGCTTCAAGAAGACGGAGGAGTTCGTGGAATACATGATCAAGGCCGCTGGCCCCGCGCAGAACTAGGTTCCTGCATCCGCGCGGCGGTCCATCCGCGGCGTCCGCAACCCCATGGCCTCCGACGATCAATTGCGCTAATCCGCCGCCATGGCCGACCAGCGCATCATTCTCGTCACCGGCGCCTCCCGCGGCATTGGCCGCGCCGCGGCTCTCGAACTCGCGAAGGCGGGCGCCCACGTCATCGCCGCCGCACGCTCGGAAAAGGCGCTCACCAAGCTGGATGACGAGATCGTCGCCGCAACAGGCCGCAACGCCACGCTGATCCCGATCGACCTGCGCGACATGACCGCCATCGACCGCCTCGCCGCAGCCCTGCTCGAACGCTTCGGCCGCCTCGACGGCCTGTTTGGCAATGCCGGCGTCCTCGGCACGCTCGGGCCCTTAGAAACGATTTCGCCCGCAGCTTTCCAGGAAACGCTCGACATCAATTTCACCGCCAACTGGCGCCTGATCCGCGCCGTCCACCCGCTGCTGCGTATGAGCGACGCCGGCCGCGCGCTCTTTGTGACGTCTGGCGTCGTGCCCCGCCCCCGCGCCTTCTGGGGCGTCTACGCCGCCACCAAGGCCGCGCTCGAAACCATGATCGCCTGCTACGCCGACGAGACCGAGAACACCCCCATCCGCGTCAACCTCTTCGACCCCGGCGCCACCCGCACCGAAATGCGCTTCAAGGCTATGCCCGGCGAAGACCCGCTGACCCTCCCCACCCCGCAGGACGTCGCCTCGACCATCCCGCAATACTTCGCGCCCGAGTTCACGCAACATGGGCAGCGCCTGGTGTTCGCGAAACGGAAGGCGTAGGGCACGAAGCCCGCCCTATTCCTTGTCCACGTACGGATTTTTCTGTGACTTCAGCACCAGTCTGAGCGGAACGCCCGGCAGGTCGAACGACGCGCGCAGCTCGTTCAGCAGGTAGCGTTTGTACGTCTCCGGCATCGACTCCGCACGCGAGGCGATCAGCACGAAGGTCGGCGGCCGCGTCTTCATCTGCGCCATGTAGCGCGGCTTGATCCGCTTGCCGTCCGGCGCGGGCGGCGGATGCTTCTGCGTGGTGTACTGTAGCCAGTCGTTGAGATCGCGCGTCTTGATCCGCGCCGACCAGTCCTTGTGAACCTTCAGGCAGGCATCCATCAGCTTGTCGAGATTCTTCCGCGTCTCGCCCGAGACCGGGACTACGGGCGTGCCCTTGGCATGCGGCAGGTGCGACTCCGCCTGATGCTCCATCTCCTTGCGGGCTTCGGCCACGTTGTCGACCGTATCCCACTTGGTGATGGCGAACACGAGCCCGCGCCCCTCGCGCAATGCAAGATTCGCGATCTGCACGTCCTGCTTCTCGAACGCATCGCGCGGATCCATCACGAGAACCACGACATCCGCAAAGCGGATCGAGTGCGTCGTCTCCATCGTCGACAAGCGCTCGAGCCTCTCCTGCACCTTCGCCCGCTTGCGCAGGCCGGCCGTGTCGACCAGCCGAATTTCCCGGTCGCGCCACATCCACGCCACCGTCACGCTGTCGCGCGTGATGCCGGCCTCAGGCCCGGTGATGAACCGGTCGTCGTTGAGAATGCCGTTGATCAGCGTCGACTTGCCCGCATTCGGGCGGCCGACGAAAGCGATGCGGATGGGCTTGTCGGGCTCGGGCGGCGCCTCGGCGTCCGGATCGAAGGGTTCGTCGTCCTCGACCACCGGCTCGAGCGACACATAGCCTTCGGCCGACTGCAGCTTTTCTTCCGCCTGCCTCAGCAATTCGTAGAGGTCCGACATTCCCTCGCCATGCTCGGCGGAAAGCGGCGCGGGATCGCCAAGGCCGAGACGCCAGGCTTCCATCAGCCCCTCGTCGCCCTGCTTGCCCTCGCACTTGTTGGCGCACAGCACGACCGGCTTGCCGGACTTTCTCAAAAGCTGCGCGAACCGCTCGTCCACCGGCGTCACCCCGGCGCGCGCGTCATAAAGAAAGATCGAGATGTCTGCCTCGTTGATCGCGATCTCGGTCTGGCGGCGCATGCGCGCCTCCAGCGACTCGTCGGTCACGTCCTCGAAACCGGCCGTGTCGATCAGGCGAAGGTCGATGTCGCCGATACGTCCCACAGCTTCCTTGCGATCGCGCGTAACGCCGGGCTGGTCATCGACGATTGCGATCTTCCGGCCCGCAAGCCGGTTGAACAGCGTCGATTTGCCGACATTCGGGCGACCGACGATGGCCACCGTCAGCGTCATGGCGAAACTCCAGAGGTGGCCCCAAGCCTGCTTGCTTGAGCCTACCTGATCGCGATCAGGTTAGCCTGATCGGTAAGGACGAAAATCTTGCCGGCTGCAGCGATCGGCTCGATGAAAATGCTCTGGCCGACTTTCATCTCGGCCACCGTCTCGCCGTTCTGCGGCGACAGGGCGACGATGTCCCCCTCGGAAGACGTCACCACAAGCCGTCCGGAAGCCAGCAGCGGCCCCGTCCATACGATGCGGTTCTCGCGATTGCCATCCTTGAACTCCGGCAGGTCGCGCGCCCAAGCGAGCTTGCCGTCGATCTTGCTGAAACAGGCGACCTTGCCGCTCGTACCGACCACGAACAGGTATTCGCCGGCGATAACCGGACCCTGGCGCGATCCGAACGTCTTGCTCCAGATCCGCGCGCCCGATCGCGCATCGATCGCCGTGAGAACGCCGGAATGGCTGGCGGCATAGACGACGCCATCCTGGATCGCAGGCTTGCCCGCAATGTCGTTGATCGCCGACAGCGGTGTGTAGCGTCCTGTCGAAGTCAGCGTGTCGGTCCACAGGCGGCGACCGTTGGCCGGCAGGTAGGCAATCAGTTCGCCGGACGAATAGCCGACCGTCAGGATATCAGGCGTCACAGCCGGGCTGGGCGAGGACAGAACGCGCGCCGTCTCCGCCAGCGCCTGGTCGTTCCAGAGGACTTCACCTGTGTCGGTGTCGACCGCGAAGAAGTCATTGTTGGTCGAGGTCAGGTAGGCCCGGTTGCCCATGATGGCGGGAGAGGAGGACATCGGGCTTTCCACCCGGCGCTTCCAGATTTCCGCGCCATCGTTCAGACGCAGCGCTGCGACATACGCAAATCCCGACGCGACAATCAGCTTGTCGCCCGCAATGGCGAGCCCGCCGCCGACGGAGAACTCGTCCCATTGCGGGTTGGCGGCCTTCAGCTGGTGTTCCCAGACGCGGCGACCCGTTTGGGCGTCAAATGCGGACACCTTCTGCGCCGCATCGATTACATAGAGCCGGCCATCCTTGGCGACCGGGGCCGCGACGATGCGCTTGATCTCGCCCGAGCCTTCGCCGACGTTTGCGCGCCAGGCCTCACGGAAGTCCGGACCCGCTTCGACATGCCCGGGCATCTTCGCCGGATTCAATCCCGATTGCGTCCAGTCGCCGGAAGGCTGAGCCGGCGGCAGCGTGATCGTCGCAGCAGCCAGTTCGGGATCAGGCGTCAGGGTGTCCTGGAACGGATTGATCGTCACGCGCGCGGCCTTCTCCTCTTCGGAGAGGACGACCGGTCCGTTGCCGCATGCGGACAGCAGTCCGATGAGCGGAAGCGCGAGAACGAGGGAACGCGAGGCTGACATCATTGCTGGGGCTGTCCGGTCGGAGCGGCGGGGGCGGCGTCTTGCGCAGGCGCAGTTGGTACTTCAGGCGTCACGGCTGGTGCGGTCGCCGGCGTCGCGGGCGCATCGAGATTGACCGAACGCGCCGGCAACGTCGCCAGCGCACGCGACACGCGCTCGCGCATCGCGCCTGGCGCGTTGATGTCGACGTCGAGAACCTCGAATGTGTCGCGTGCGAATTCCACATCGCCCTCCGCCAGCGCCTTCGCGGCGATCAGTTCGCGAGCCAGCAAGGACGCCTGGCCAGGCTGGTCGAGCAGCGGCTTCAGCGTGGCTTCGAGCTGCGCGCGTGTCGCGGTGTCGGCCTGCAGGTAGCCCAGCTTTAGCAGCGCCAGGTCGCCCATCACGCCCTCGTCGGAGGCCGCGGCGTTCTTGAGGTGAACCTCGATGGCGGCGGTGTCGTTGGTCAGATCCCGCTCGATACCGGCGAGCATGTGGCCGGCGAGAACCGCGAACCCGGTGTCGTTGGTGGTCAGTTCGCTGAAACGCGCGCGAGCCGTCGCAAGGTCGCTGGCCTCCAGCGCGGCGAAGCCGGCGTCGTATATCTTGGCCGCCCGGTCGATCGCCTCGTTGCGCTGGTAACGCATGAACTCCATGACGCCGACGCCGACCACGATCGCGCCCACTCCGAGGTAGACGAAGATCGACCAGCGCTTCCACGCCTTCGCGAGCGATTCCTCGCGAAGGCTCTTGTTCACTTCCTGAAAGGCATCGTCATTCACGTTGGGATAGGCTCCGAAAGGTGGGGCAACTTAGCCGGGGCAGACCGCCCGGGCAATTCGCCATAGCTGCTGAGGAAAGGATGGGCCGTTGGGATTATGGCGCTTTCTTGAGGACGTAGGTCTCTTTTTCCCCGGGAAACGCCCGGGCCCTGACATCCTTCGCATATCCTTCGGCCGCCCGGCCGATCTCCCCGCGGAGGTCGGCATACCGTCTCACGAATCGGGGTGTCCAGTCGAACATTCCGAGCAGGTCGTCTGTAACGAGGATCTGGCCGTCGCATGTGGCAGATGCGCCGATGCCGACGGTGGGGCAGGAAACCTGTCTCGTGATCATCGCGGCGAGGTCCTCCGCCACGCCTTCGATCACCATGGCGAAGCACCCGGCCTCATCCGCAGCCCTGGCTTCGGCAATGACCTTGGTGCGTTCCTTCTCGGTCCGCCCCTTGGCCTTGAAGCCCCCGTCCACATTGGTCGCCTGCGGCCGTAGCCCGACATGGGCCATCACCGGGATGCCCCGATCCACCAGATGGCGGACGGTTGCGGCGGCATATTCCCCCGCCTCGATCTTCACGGCCTGGCAGCCGGTTTCCTTCATGATCCGCGAGGCGTTCATGAACGCCTGATCGAGGCTCGCCTCGTAGGACCCGAACGGCATGTCGACCACCACAAATGCCTTCCTGGAGGTCCGCATCACCGCCTGGCCATGCAGGATCATCATCTCCAGCGTGACGCCAACCGTGGTCGGCAGGCCGTGGATCACCATTCCGACGCTGTCGCCCACCAGCAGAAGATCGCACACCTCGTCCAGCATGCCGGCCATCGGCGCCGTGTAGGCCGTCAGGCACACCAGCGGCGTTGCGCCCTTGGCGGCGGCGATATCCTTGACCGTCTTGCGGGCTGACTGGGCTTGGGCGGACATAGGTACGCACTCTTCCCAGCTCGGGCTTCCCAGGATCGGGGTTCTGGCTAGCGGGCTGCTTAGTCCCCCCGCCGGTCCGGCGCAATGCGGCGCACCGGTGGGGAGATCAGGCCATCAGATCGATCCCGAACAGGATGTAGTGCAGCTCGTAGACCAGCACGCCATAAAGCGCCGCGCCCACCGCCAGCGCGATCAGGTCCCCCACCACGTTCGGCTGGGCCGCAGCCGCCCCGACATCGCCACGTCTTTTCAGGGCGATCCGGTCGATCACGCCAAATACCAGGAACGACCCGAACAGGATCAGAGAGCCGACGTCCCAGTTCACCAGCAGGTGCGCCAGCGCCCAGACCTTCACGGCCGTCAGCATGGGATGCTTGACGGCTTTCTTGATGAAACCAGTGGGCACATAGGCCGCCACCAGAAGCACGATCGCCGGCAGCATCAGCCCCATGGCGATGTGGCGCATGAAGCTGGGCGGATCGGCGAGCACGATCCAGGGCTTGATGTTCGCATAGCCCCAGATCAGGGCGATGAACCCGGCCAAGGTCAGCAGCGAATAGAGCCCCTTGTAAGGTCCCGCCCCCAGGGCCGCCACGACGCCCTGACCGTCCCGCCTGCGAAACGCCGAGAAAAAATGCGTCGCGAAGAACACCAGCAGGCCGCCGAGGAAGGCAACCACATATGCCACGTCCATATCCATCTCCGCGCCCTGCACCCCTGCCGGCGGGATCAGAGCAAAGCACGGCCCTGTCGGCAATCGCGTTCTGGGCCGCCGAGCCCCGCATCACCCCTGGAAAACGTGAAAACAGCCCCCGGAGGTATCCGGAGGCCGTTGATTCGTGATTGCTGGAAGAATGATCAGGCCCGGCGACGCTCGCGGCCGCGCTCGAGGCTCTGGATGTAGCGACGGTGCTCCTCGATGGGATCCACCGCGCGCTCTTCGCGGGGGCCGCCACCGCTGGGCTTGGAGACAGAACGCGTCTCCTTCTTGGCCTTGGCGGCTTCCTTGATCTCTTTCTTGCGGGCTTTGCGGTCGGCGCGCTTCAGGTCGTCCACCGACTGCTCGGCATCGAGACGTTCCTGTTCGGCGGCTTCGGCGGCGGCAATGCGCTCAGCTTCGGCCTTGGCTTCCGCTTCCTCGCGGGCGCGCTGCCGCTCTAGGCGCTCAGCCTCCCGCTGGGCGCGGACGGTTTCCGTCCGCTCGCGGCGCTCAGCCTCATGGTCGATCAGGGCTTCCGCCTGGACCATTGGCTTGGGTTTGAATTTTTCTAGGAGGGCTTTCTTGGCGGCGAGCGAGGCGGCTTGCCGGTCAGAGAAGGTCGAATTTTTCGGCTGCATCTAGACTTTCGGAATCAGCGATTTTGAATCGTCTTGGGGAGGCTGGAGCGGTACATAGGTTGCGCGAAGCTATTCGTCCATCCCCCCGCGACATTTCTGACGCATGTGCCGCAGGCGGTGGTTCCAAGGCAACGCGCCTCGATCGATAAGGTTGTTAACGGGCGTTGATGACAGTTCATCCTGTGACATGAAAGCCATGCATGCTGCGTTCCGGTCACCCGAACAGCGACGCATAGGCGGTTGGCTTGAAGCCCAGGGAAAGGCTGCCGCCACGGTCCAGCACGGGGCGCTTCACCAGGGCCGGATGCGCCAGCAGCAGTGCGACCGCCGCCTTATGGTCGATGCCGTCTTTCGCCACCGCCGGAAGCTCCCGCCAGGTCGTGCTCGCCTTGTTGAGCACGCTTTCCCAGCCAAGCTGCTTCACCCAGCCCTCGACCAGCGCGCGGGTCAGCCCATCCTCACGAACATCGTGGAATGTGTGAGCTACGCCCCGCCCGACCAGCCATTTGCGCGCCGCACGGGTCGTGTCGCAGGTGGCGAGGCCGTAGATCGTGATGGGCTTGGACATTGGCGGCTCAGGGGAATCTCAAGCGAATTATCGTCGATCGCACCTGCCGCGTGAAGCCTGTCACGCACCGATTGCGGAACCGCCCCGACAGGCGCAGGTTCACTGTCCACAGACAGGGAGAGCCTCATGAGGGCCATGTCGGGAATCAGCCTCGCTGCGATCGCGCTTGCGAGCGCTTTGGCCGCCTGTTCGACGCAAACCGAGGGAGCCACATCGGCAAGCATCTCAGACTCGTGCATCAATCCCACGCACATCAAGGAACAGAAAATCCTGAGCGATCAGGAGATCCAGTTCACCCTTGATAATGGCGACGTCTGGCTGAACCGCCTGCCCCGCACCTGCCCCAGCCTTAAATTCCAGGGCGGCTTCACATGGGAGGTGCGCGGCACGCTCGTCTGCTCGAACGAGCAGACAATCTATGTGAGGGAAGACGGCACGCCCTGCCAGCTTGGCGCGTTCACGCGCGTCGCAGCCGCGACCTGACGCCCGCCACGGGAGGCAACCCATGACACGACGCCACGCCTGCATCGCCGCGCTGATCCTTATCGCTGGCTCAGCCTGTACGTCGCCGGGCGAACCAGCTCAGCAGACCGCCATGCGCGACCAATGCATCGAAGGCTCCCGCATCCGCGAGCACGAGGTCATCAGCAACGAGGAAATCCGGTTCACGCTCGCCGGCGGCGAAGTCTGGACCAACCGCCTCGCGCGCAGCTGTCCGGGCCTGAAAGCCCACGGCGGCTTCAGCTGGGATGTGAGCAACTCCATCTGTTCAGGCCTGCAGACGATCTACGTGCTCGATAGCGGCTTTCCCTGCCAGCTCGGCGACTTCACCCGCGTCTCTGTCGGCGGCACGCAAGGTTAGATCTCGTCGTCGCGGTGTTTCGGCTGCGCATCGAGAAACGCCTCGACCTCGTCCAGCGTCGCGGAGAACTCATAGCCGGTGTTTCCGAACACGATCTTCCGGCTCTCTTCCTCGCGCAGCATGTATCCGCCATGCTCGGCAACCTTGCCGAACGGCTTGGCGCACTTCATCAGCAGCACGCCGTAGCGATACCCCAGCCGCTTTACGCGACGTTCCTGCGATACAACAGCGTGCTTGCCCTGGCCCATCCGCACCGTATGCGACGGGCAATCAACCAAAGGCAAGTGGCCGGCTCAGCCCCTGCCGCCAGTCCGGTTCGCATTCAGCCGCGGCGTGCCGCCTCGATGGCGGCGACATCAATCTTCTGCATCGTCATCATGGCCGCGAATGCACGCCTGGCTTCATCGCCGCCCGTGGCCATTGCCTCGGTGAGGACGCGTGGCGTGATCTGCCAGGAGATGCCCCACTTGTCCTTGCACCATCCGCACTCGCTTTCCTTCCCGCCGTTGCCGACGATGGCGTTCCAGTAGCGATCGGTTTCTGCCTGGTCTTCGGTCGCAACCTGGAAGGAGAAGGCTTCGTTATGCTTGAATGCGGTCCCGCCGTTTAGTCCCATGCACGGGATACCGAGGACCGTGAAATCGACCGTCAGCACCTGATCCTTCTTGCCACCGGGAAAATCGCTGGGCGCGCGGTGCACGGCGAGGACTGAACTGTCGGGAAATGTTTCGGCATAGAAGCGGGCGGCCCCTTCCGCGTCGTTGTCGTACCAGACGCAGATCGTGTTCTTGTTCATGACTGATCCTCGGTCAGCGTTCCGTCTTCGTTGAACGGGCCCGCTTATTACCTGTTCCGACGCGCACGGGGAATGGGCGTTGAGGACGACGGGCCGGGAGACAGTTCCGTCGCCTGGATCAGAACGCCGGGTCGCGGTAAGTTTCCTTCCCGCCCATGATGGTAAGCAGGACCTGGGTCTTGCGGATCTCAGTCGGCGCAACCTGTGTCAGGTCCTGAGACAGGACGACGAAATCGGCCAGCTTTCCCGGCGCCAGACTTCCGCGGATGCCTTCGTCAAACGTCGCGAAGGCGCCGTCGATCGTATAGTGGCGAAGCGCCGCCTCGACGGATATCCGGCCTGCCGGGTGCCAGCCGCCCACGGGTTTTCCGTCGGCTGTCATCCGGGTGACGGCGACAGCGATCCCCTCGATCGGCGAGAAGTAAAAGACCGGATAGTCGCTGCCGAATGCCTGCACGACGCCAGCGTCATCAAAGAGGCTGAACGAGTCGGCGTGAGGCGCGCGTTCTGGTCCCAGCAGCGGCTCGAAATTTGTCAGCACTGTACTGTCTGGATTGGCGAAGATCGGCTGAGTCGATGCGATCACGCCAAGATCGCGGAAGCGGGCGAGGTCGGCAAGGGCTGGCACCTCTACATGCTCGACACGGTGGCGCCGTCCGGTCGTGCCGTTCGTCCGCGCCGCAAAGGCGAATGCGTCCAGAGCCTGACCGATCGCCTTGTCCCCGATCGCGTGCAGCAGGACCTGGAACCCCAGGCGATCATAGAGCGCGACTGTCGCGTTCAGTTCCGCGGGATCCCAGAACGAGAGTCCACTCGCATCGCTTCCGGCATAGGGCGCGTGCATGGCGGCCGTCTGCGCGTCCACCGTTCCGTCGATCATTCCCTTGACGGACGACACGCTGAGCAGTGAGCTATTCAAGGTTTTTCGCGCCGCTACATAGGCCGCCAGATCCGCTTCGACGATCGGCCGATCGAGATGATGCGTGGGCGGATAGCCGCCGACGCCGGGAAGCATCGACACGGCCACTTCCATGCGTAGCTTCAGCGCGTTGGATTTCAGTGCGCGCTCGAACAACGCGATGGTCGCGGCAGACGCGCCGGCGACATGAACCGACGTCAGCCCCTGAGACGCCGCATCGTCCATGTTGACGACCAGCGTGGCATACTCGGAATCGGCGCTTTCAGGCGGCAGCTTGCCGCGGACCATGCCATGCGCGGATTCCCGGAACTCGCCTGTCGGCGCGCCGGCCGCGTCCCTGACGATCTGGCCGTTGGCAGGATCGGGCGTCGCCGACGTGATGCCCCATGCCGCCAAGGCTGCGGAGTTGCTGACGCCCATGTGCCCGTCCCGGCCGACCAGATAGACGGGGCGGTCGGAGATTGCCGCATCGATATGTTTCCTGTGGGCGATGGCGTCGGGAAAGATGCCGTAGCCCCAGCCCCTGCCGAGAATCCACGGCAGATCAGGGTGCGCGGCGGCGAACGCCTTCAGCTTCTCCTGAAGCTCCGCGACGGTCGTTACAGTATCGAGCGCGACAGAATTCACCGAGGGTCCGGGCAGATGCAGGTGGGAATCCTGAAACCCGGGAGTCACGAAGCGGCCTTCGAGATCGACGACCTCTACGGAGCCCCCTGCGGACTTCCTGATTTCGTCAGTCGTTCCGACGCAAGCCAGCGTTTCGCCTGAGACTGCGAGCGCCTCGGCCCAGGGTTGCGAACTCTCTCCGGTCCAGATGCGGCCATTGATATAGATGCGATCGATCGCGCCTTCGCAGGTTGCCTGCGTTACCGACGCACAACCGAAGGAAAGCGAAACCGTCGCGGCAAAAACGACGGCACCAAGAAAACGAAACTTCATTTGCACAGCACGCCCCCGGCTAAGTATCTCTGTTTGATCAAGCCGTCGTCATCAGGTCAACCGCTGCTTAGAAACGAGAAGCTTGGCAGGTCACACTCACTCGTTCGTCCCCGGCGGCTTGTTCGTCACGTCGTAGACGAAGCAGCTCGCGGAACATACATGCCGCAAGTAGATCGACCTAACTCACGGTTTTTTAGACTGTGACTTCAATTTTGCTTCCTTGGTCGGAACCGCCCCGGTAACCCCGGAGGCTGTTTGGTTTGAGTCAGGCTGCGATAGCTCGTCCTTCTTGCTCGGCATAGTAGGCGGCTTCTGCTTCGGCGGGCGGGATGTTGCCGATGGGCTCGAGCAGCCGGCGGTTGTTGTA
>JANOKS010000105.1:0-20049 GCA_031419455.1 Alphaproteobacteria bacterium | reverse complement strand
ACCCCATCGACGCCCAGCGACTTCACATGATCCAGCTTTGCCGCAACACCCTTCAGGTCGCCCACGCCATCGCCATTCGCGTCCATGAACGAGCGGGGATAGATCTGGTAGAGCACCGCGCCGCGCCACCAGCGTCCCGTTTCGTTTCCCGTCACGCGTGATCTCCTGGCAGCCCCGGCATGCCCATTGCTTTTCTCCCATCAAGCGAAGCCGCGACAAGGGCATTTACCAACCTTTGTCGCGTAAATCGCAAATTCGCGCCCGGAAACGGCAGCCGACTGGCAGAGGCTTCCTGCACCCCACGACTGCTGTATCAGGAGATTGTGGACGGATCGGGATGATCGCATGGCCCTGCAGCGGGATGTCGAACGGCTTGCTCGCTCAAGACGCCACCCTGGCGTTGTTCTGGCGACAGGCGGGCTTACGGGGCCTGTGGAGTTGGCTTCCGCTGGTAACCTGACAGGCGAGACGCCGTTCTACGCTGCCTCCGCAACCAAGCTCCTCATCACCGCGCTCATGGTGATGTCGGACGCGCCGCCGCTGGACACACCCTTCCGGGAGATCCTCACTGGACCGGACACAGAAGGCCTACACCGCAAAAACGGTCGCGATCGGACTGGCGAAATAACACTGCGCCATCTTCTGCAACACACGTCGGGCCTGCCCGACTATTTCGAAGCGGCCTCGTCGAAAAGCGGCCTGCTGGCGGAACTCCTGACCGGCGCCGATCGGGCCTGGACCTTTGCGGAAGCAATGGAGATTGCGCGGCGACTCGGGCCGATCGGAGCGCCGGGTGATCTGCGTCGCGCCCACTACTCGGATACGAACTTCCAGCTGCTCGGCAAGGTGATCGAACAGATCCACGGCAAGCCTCTCGCCGAGGTCCTGAATGCGAGGCTCTTTGCTCCGCTCGGTTTGAGCCAGACATGGCTTGCTTCCGACCCAGCCGATCTGCGCCACATAGCACTGCGCTACAAGGAGCAAGCGTTACCGATCCCACGCGCGATGGCGAGCTTTCAAGCCGACGGCGGCCTGGTCACGACAGCGCTTGAAGGACTGCAGATCCTGCGCGCCATCTTCGGCGGGGTTCTGTTCGACGCCTCGAGACTATCGTCAATGTACGACTGGCGGCCGTGGCAGTTTCCGCTGTCCTACGGAACCGGGATGATGAGGTTTACCCTGCCGCGCTTGATGACCGGCTTCCGCGACATGCCCGAACTGATCGGGCATTCCGGGCTCTCCGGCGCAGTATTGTTCCATGCTCCCCGAACCGGACTTTGCATCGCCGGAACGGTGAATCAGATCGACCGGCCCGGAACCGTGTTCCGCCTGATGGCGAGCGCCGCGCTATCGGGCTAGATCGATGGTCGCAGCGAGATGCAGCCGCCAACTCTTCACGGCGTCCCACTTTGTCGCTTGCCCGGGCCATAGCAAAGAGGCCCGCCATTGCTGACGGGCCTCTCACGCTTCAATCGTGATAGAAGCTTAGTGAGGCAGCTGCGCCTCGCCGGGCTTCGTTCCGCCCGGCCCAAGCTGGGCGCGGTACGCGGCTTCGTCCGTCTCGCTCCACTGGATCGGCGTCAGCGGACGCACCAGCGCGCGCGCCAGCACCTGCTCGATGGTCGAGACCGGCACGATGGTCAGGCCGGTCCTCACGTTCTCGGGCAGATCGACGAGATCCTTCTCGTTCTCCTCGGGGATCAGCACCGTCTTGATGCCGCCGCGCAGGGCCGCGAGCAGTTTCTCCTTCAGCCCGCCGATCGGCAGCACCCGCCCGCGCAGCGTGATCTCGCCGGTCATGGCGATATCCTTGCGGATAGGGTTGCCGGTGAGCAGCGAGGCGATCGCCGTCGTCATGGCGATACCCGCTGACGGGCCATCCTTCGGCGTCGCGCCATCCGGCACGTGCACGTGGATGTCCGTATTGTCGAACACGGGCGGGCGGATGCCCATCTGCACCGAGCGCGAGCGAACAAGGGACTGCGCCGCCGAGATTGACTCCTTCATCACCTCGCGCAGGCTGCCGGTGACCGTCATGCGGCCGCGTCCGGGCATCTGCACGGCTTCGATAGTCAGCAGGTCGCCGCCGACTTCCGTCCACGCGAGCCCCGTCACGACGCCAACCTGATCTTCGCGGTCGGCGACGCCGAAGCGATGCTTCCGCACCCCGGCGAACTTGTCGAGATTCTCGCCGCTCACCGTGACGCTGGTCGCCTTCTTCATCTCGATGTCGCGAACCGCCTTGCGGGCGAGCCGCGCCAACTCCCGTTCCAGAGAGCGCACGCCGCTTTCGCGCGTGTAGTAACGGATGAGATCGCGGATCGCACTCTCTTCGACAATCAGCTCGCCTTCACGCAGCGAGTGGTTCTCGATCGTCTTCGGCAGCAGGTGCCGCTTGGCGATCTCGACCTTCTCGTCTTCCGTGTAGCCTTCGAGGCGGATGATCTCCATCCGGTCCAGCAGGGGCTGCGGCATGTTCAGCGAGTTGGCTGTCGTGATGAACATCGTATCCGAAAGGTCGTAGTCGACCTCCAGATAATGGTCGTTGAACGTCACGTTCTGTTCGGGGTCCAGCACTTCGAGAAGCGCCGATGACGGGTCGCCGCGATAGTCCTGGCCAAGCTTGTCGATCTCGTCGAGCAGGAACAGCGGATTGCCGCTCTTGGCCTTCTTCATCGACTGGATCACGCGGCCCGGCATGGAGCCAATGTATGTCCGGCGGTGGCCGCGAATCTCGGCCTCGTCACGCACGCCGCCCAGCGACACGCGCACGAAGTCACGGCCGGTCGCCTTGGCGATCGACTTGCCGAGCGAGGTCTTGCCGACGCCCGGAGGACCGACGAGGCACAGGATCGGGCCGCGAATCTTGTCCGCACGCGTCTGCACGGCGAGGTGTTCGAGGATGCGCTCCTTGACCTTCTCAAGTCCGTAGTGATCCGCGTTCAGCACATCTTCGGCGTGCTGCAGATCGCGCACCACTTCCTTCTTGCGTCCCCACGGCAGGGACACCATCCAGTCAAGATAGTTGCGCACGACGGTGGACTCCGCCGACATCGGCGACATCTGGCGCAGCTTCTTCACCTCGGCCTCGGCCTTGGTGCGCGCCTCTTCCGACATCGGCGTCTTGGCGATCTTCTCTTCCAGCTCGCCGATCTCGTCGCGCTCGCCGCCGCCACTGTCGCCATCGCCCAGCTCGCGCTGGATCGCCTTCATCTGCTCGTTGAGGTAGTACTCGCGCTGCGTCTTCTCCATCTGCCGCTTCACGCGGTTGCGGATTTTCCGCTCCATCTGAAGCATGCCGATCTCGCCTTCCATCAGCGAGAACACCTTCTCCAGGCGCTCCGTGACGTCGATGAGTTCGAGCAGCTGTTCCTTGTCTTCCAGCTTGATCGAGAGCTGCGCTGCGACCGCATCGGCCAGATGGCCCGGGTCGGTGATCGCGCTCACCGTGCCGACAGTCTCTGACGGAATCTTGCGGTTGAGTTTCACATAGCCGTCGAACTGCTCGATGACAGCGCGCATCAGCGCGGCGGACTCTTCCGAGTCAGCTTTCTTCTCGTCGAGCTTCGAGAATTCGGCGGCATAGAAGTCGCCCTTGTCGATCAGCTTTTCGAGCCGCGCGCGATGCTTGCCCTCGACCAGCACCTTCACGGTGCCATCCGGCAGCTTCAGCAGCTGCAGGATCGTGGCGACAACGCCGACCGCGTACAGGTCTTCCTCGGCCGGGTCATCGACGCCGGCTTCCTTCTGCGCGACGAGCAGTATTTCGCCGCCGCCTTTCTCGACTTCCTCGAGAGCTCGAACGGATTTGTCGCGTCCGACAAAGAGGGGCGCCACCATGCGCGGGAACACGACAATGTCGCGCAGGGGCAGGACGGGGAGGATGGTAGCCATGAGAGAGTTCTCCTTACTTCGCCGCCGGCGCCTTCATGGAAGCTCGCCCGCGTGAGGAAGGCCGGACCATGCAAAAAAGATCAGTCCGGACATTCACTTGAGGAACAAAGTGGCCCGTCGCGGCTCACTGTTCAACCCACGCATGTGACGCATGATATTGCACAGTTATTTGGCCCAAGAGCGCCGATATGCGGTGTGCAAGCCCGCAGTTCGCACCAGAGGCGAGCCAGTCGAATCGTTGCGAGGCCGGTGAGCCCGCGCTCGTCCATCGACCGACGGCCCTTCGGGCCTGCTCAGGATGAGCGCTAAGCAGCCAGCGGTCGTGTATCGCTCAGCAGATAGCTGAAGAGTAGCGCTCATGGTGAGCAGGCGGCAAAGCCGCCGTCCGTCGAACCACGAGCGCGGGCTCACAGACAGCTGAGACAAGCCAGAAACCCTACGAAGCCGTAGCGGTTTGGTTTTCCGAGCCGTGCACGTAGAGCGGCCGCGCGCGGCCTTCCACGACCTCGGCGTTGATCGCCACTTCCTCGACGCCGCGCAGGTTGGGCAGTTCGAACATGGTGTCGAGCAGGATGGCTTCCATGATCGAACGCAGGCCCCGCGCGCCGGTCTTCCGCTGAATGGCGCGGCGCGCCACGGCGGAAAGAGCGTCGTCGGTGAAGGTCAGCGTCACATTCTCCATCTCGAACAGGCGCTGATACTGTTTCAGCAGCGCGTTCTTCGGCTCGGTGAGGATCTGGATCAGCGCGGGCTCATCCAGGTCTTCGAGCGTCGCGATGACCGGCAGGCGGCCGATGAATTCCGGGATCAGGCCGAACTTCACCAGATCTTCCGGCTCGCACTCTTCGAGAATCTTGCCCGTGCGGCGATCCTCCGGCGCGATGACGTTCGCGCCAAAGCCGATCGATGTTCCGCGGCCGCGATCCGAGATGACTTTGTCGAGGCCCGAGAACGCCCCGCCGCAGATGAACAGCATGTTGGTCGTATCAACCTGCAGGAATTCCTGCTGCGGATGCTTGCGTCCACCCTGGGGCGGCACCGAAGCGACCGTGCCTTCCATGATCTTCAGCAGCGCCTGCTGCACGCCCTCGCCCGACACGTCGCGCGTGATCGAGGGGTTGTCAGACTTGCGGGAGATCTTGTCGATCTCGTCGATGTAGACGATGCCGCGCTGCGCACGTTCCACATTGTAGTCGGACGCCTGCAGCAGCTTGAGGATGATGTTCTCGACGTCCTCGCCGACATAGCCGGCTTCAGTCAGCGTCGTGGCGTCCGCCATCGTGAACGGAACATCGATGATGCGCGCCAGCGTCTGCGCCAGCAGCGTCTTGCCGCAACCCGTCGGGCCGATCAGCAGGATGTTGGACTTCGACAGCTCGACATCGGAATTCTTCGCGGCGTGGTTCAGCCGCTTGTAGTGGTTGTGCACGGCGACGGAGAGCACGCGCTTGGCCTTGGCCTGGCCGATCACATAGTCGTCCAGCACGTCGCAGATTTCGCGCGGCGTCGGCACGCCATCACGCGACTTCACCAGCGCGGTTTTCGACTCCTCACGGATGATGTCCATGCAGAGTTCGACGCATTCATCGCAGATGAAGACGGTTGGGCCCGCGATGAGCTTTTTCACCTCGTGCTGCGATTTCCCGCAGAACGAGCAGTACAGCGTATTCTTGCTGTCGCCTGAAACGTTCTTGTTCATCGACACCTCGAAAACGCCCCGGGGAACTCCCCGCGGGCGCTACTCCTGCAAGCCCAAGCCTCGAATCTTATATTTCAATCGTTTCAGATAGGTTCAAGGCCGCCTATCGGATCATAGCAAGCAAGGCGCCGCAAGGAGACACCCTCAGTGTCAAAGCGCCGAATCTGCTGAAAAACAGGGCCTAATCAGCAGGCGCCGCCCGCTTTTCGTAGACTTTATCCACGATTCCAAAGGCCTGCGCCTCGCTCGCGGTCATAAACGAATCGCGATCCAGCGTCTTTTCGACCAGTTCGTAGGGCTGGCCGGTGTGCTTAACGTAAATCTCGTTGAGTCGCTTTTTCGTGCCGAGAATGTCCATGGCGTGCCGCTCGATGTCCGAGGCGACGCCACGGAACCCGCCCGAGGGCTGATGAAGCAGGATGCGCGAATTGGGAGTCGCGAATCGCATCCCCTTTTCCCCTGCCGCCATCAGCAGCGCGCCCATCGAGGCCGCCATGCCGATGCAGGCCGTCGAGACGGGGCTGCGGATGTATTGCATTGTGTCGTAGATCGCGAGGCCGGAGTGAACATACCCGCCCGGCGAGTTGATATACATCGCGATTTCCTTCTTGGGGTTCTCTGACTCCAGGAAGAGAAGCTGCGCGGTGATCAGGCTGGCGAGGCTGTCATCGATCGGCCCCGTAACGAAAACAATCCGGTCCTTCAGCAGGCGCGAAAAGATGTCGTAGGCGCGCTCACCACGGCTGGATTGCTCCACGACCATGGGGACGAGATTCATCGCCTTCGGGGTGAAATCGTCCATTGTGAGGGTTCTTTCTAAGGCAGCCCCACCGGCCGGGGCCTGTGAGACTCAAATCACGAATTGGACTAACAATATCCGAACGCTGGGGCCGAAGCGCAAGGGGTGTCGTCCGGGGTCGCTCCAGCGCCGCCCCAAAACCCCTCAACTGTCATTCCGGCCGAAGCCCGAAGGGCGAAGAGCCGGAACCCAGGGGCCGCAAACACCGCCCTCGCCGCCCCTGGGTTCCGGCTCGCGCTGACGCGCGTCCGGAATGACAAGGATGAAGAGATCAAAGCGCGACAGGCGACCCTATTCGTCCCCAATCTCTTTCATCAGCTCTTCGCGGCTGACCGTCTTGTCGGTCACGGTCGCCTTTTCGAGGATGTAATCGACGACTTTCTCCTCGTAGATCGGCGCGCGGAGCTGGGCCATGGCGTTCTGGTTCTTGGTGTAGAACTCGATCACCTGCTTTTCCTGCCCCGGATAGCGCGAGGCTTCCTGGCGCAGCGAGCGGACCAGCTCTTCATTCGTGATCTGCACTTCGGCGCGGCGGCCGATCTCGGCCAGCACCAGGCCAAGGCGCACCCGGCGCTCGGCGATCTTCTGGTACTCGGCGCGCAGCTCCTCGTCGGACTTGTTCTTGTCTTCCTCGGACAGGCGGTCCGCCTTCCGCTCGGCTTCAAACTGCGACCAGATCTGCTCGAACTCCGCCTTCACCATCAGCGGCGGCAGGTCGAACGCATGGCGCTCGTCCAGCGCATCGAGAAGCACGCGCTTCACCTGCTGGCGCGTCGCAAAGCCCAGCTCGCCTGAAATCTGCGCCTTGATGGCGTCCCGCAGCGCGTCGAGGCCTTCGAGGCCCAGCGTCTTGGCGAAGTCGTCATTGATCTCGACGTCCTTCGGACCCTTCACCTCGTGGACCTTCACCTCGAAGAGCGCGTCCTTGCCCTTGAGAGTCTCGGCCTGGTACTCGTCCGGAAACTTGACGTTGACCTTCACATCTTCGCCTGCCGACACGCCGACAAGCTGTTCCTCGAAGCCGGGGATGAACCGGCCCGAGCCCAGCACCAGCGTGTGCCCCTCAGCCGCGCCGCCATCGAACTTCTCGCCGTCGATCGAGCCCACGAAGTCGATCACGACCGCGTCGCCATTCTCGGCCTTGCCCTCTTTGGCCTCGTAGGCCTTGTTGTTGTCCGCGAGCTTTTGCAGCGACTCCTGGATTTCCTCTTCCGGAATCTCGGCAACCATCCGCTCGATCGAGATCGTCGAGATATCCGTCGGCTCGAACTCCGGCATGATTTCGAGTGCGATCGAGTAGTCGAGATCGGATTCGCCGTTGATCAGCTTCTCCTGATCGGACGTCAGCTGGATCGACGGGCGCGAAGCCGGGCGCAGCGCCTTCTCGGCCAGCGCCTTGTCCGACGTCTCCTGGACGAGGTCGTTGACGAGGTCGCCCATGATCGACTTGCCGTACATTTTCTTTATGTGCGCCGCCGGCACCTTGCCGGGCCGGAAGCCCTTCAGGTTCATCTTGGGCTGCAGTTCGCTGATCTTGGCGTTGAACTTGGCCGCGAGATCAACCTTGGGAATGGACACGCGGTATTCCCGCGAAAGACCTTCCGATTTCGTCTCGGTGACGTTCATCGTGCGAACCCTGATCAGGTAGAATGGCTATGCCCCGCCAGCGGCAGCTGCCGGGCAGGAAAGGCGGTCGTCTTACACACACCCGCAAGGGCTGTCCATGCGCGGATTCCGCCGGAACTGGCCGCTGCGCCGGCGCTACGCCGCGCGTATGGTTTACATGGCCAGAAGTTCTTTCCGGCCGTGTCGGAAACCCCGCCGCCCGCACGTCCTTGCAGTGAAACCGGCGCGTATCCCGGCCCCACAGACGCAACCCTGCCAACGGAGGATCCCTTGAAGAACACCCTCACCACCTGCCTCTGGCTCGACACCGGGGCCGAGGAGGCGATGCAGCTCTACACCTCGCTCCTCCCCAATTCCCGCATGGGCGCCGTCCAGCGCCACGCCGCCGACAGTCCGTTCGGAACGAAGAAGGGCGACGTCATGGCTGTAAATGCAACGATCATGGGCCAGGATTTCATGGCGTTGAACGGCGGCCCGATGTTCCCCCAGACCGAGGCCGTCTCCTTCCAGATCCATTGCGACACCCAGAAAGAACTCGACCACTTCTGGGACAGCCTCATGGCCGGCGGCGGCAAGGCCAGCCAGTGCGGCTGGATGAAGGACCGCTTCGGCGTCTCCTGGCAGATCGTCCCCACCATCCTCGAAGAGGTCATGGCCGGTGGCGACAACGCCGCCCGCGAGCGCGTCACCGCCGCCTTAATGAGCATGCAGAAGCTCGACGTCGCCGCCATCAAGGCCGCCGCCGAGGGCTGAGCGCCACCCACTGGCCTTTCGCCTCCAACGCCCTTATCACCCGCCCTGCTGCGCGCGGGTGTGGCGGAATTGGTAGACGCACTGGTTTTAGGTACCAGCGGGCAACCGTGGGGGTTCGAGTCCCTCCACCCGCACCATCTCTAGTCGCCCCAAACCACCAGCACCCGTCCTTCCCCGTTCACGGGGAAGGTGGACGCGAAGCGGACGGATGGGGGGCGCTCCGAGGGGGCTGGAGCTAGCGAACCTGAAGTCTCTCCACTTGCTCTTCGAGCGCCATCAGGATCGTCGCCGCTACACCTTCCCGATTTCTCTCAACCTCGTCATTCGTGAACCGCAGTACCCGCCAGTCTCCCGCCTCGATGAATTGTGTCCGTCGCTCATCGTAGGCGCGTTCTTCCGGCGTCCCATGCGTGGCGCCATCGACCTCAATAACAAGTTTGGCCTCAATGCATGCGAAGTCTGCGATGTAAGGTCCAACGGGATGTTGACGACGAAATCGCCAGCCATCGAAATCGCGGCGCAACCGCCACCACATCAACGCCTCAGCCGGCGTCAGCTTCTTTCGAAGCCTCCGGGCCATCGCCTTCTTCTCTATCTCACGCATTCCCCGTGCCGACTCCCCCTCCGGCGCTACGCGCCACCTCCCCCGCGCTTTGCGCAGGGAAAGACGATCAATCACCGAGCCGCTAAAAAACCCGCCGCCCCGTCACCGTTTCCCACCACAGCCGGAAATCGCCCATCAGGCTGAAGCCCGGATACTTGAACGTCGCCGGCCGGTTCTTCTCGAAGAAGAAATGCCCCACCCACGCAAAGCCGTATCCGATGAACGGCACGGCCACGAGCCAGCGCCAGTCAAGAAACCACACCGACGCGAACAGGCAAAGCACCACCAGGCTCGTGCCGATCACATGCAGCCGGCGGCTGACGACGTTCACATGCTCGCTCAGGTAGAACGGATAGAATTCACGGAAGGTGCGATAGCGTTCGGTCATGCCGCGATGATCGCCCGGCAAGGCCGCTCCCGCAAGGCGGGTCGCTTCGTTTGCACCTTCAGCGATCTGCCTTCAGCGACGCGATCAACGCGTAGTCGGCCGAGAATCTCTCGCGAACAATTTCGATCACGCGGGGATCGCGCTTCAACGTCTCGCGCAAGCCTGCAACATCCTCGCCGACATTCAGCCGTTGCAGCTCGATTTCCGGCAATCCCAAAGCACGGCACGCCTGCTGGAAATCCTGGGACAGGTTGTCGAACCAGAGAATAAAATCCGGCCACTGGATGTCCTAGCCGATCGACAATGATTGAGCAGCAGAACTTGCCGCCCTGACCATCTGTTCAAATTTCGAGAGGTCGAACGTGTTTGCATCGACGTCCCCTCTGAGAATCCAGTGGGGATTGTAGTACAAGGACAGCGCCCGATCGAGCGGATCCCTCAGTGTACAGATCGTCTTGTACTCGCTCAGCGATTTGCCGAGAACATCGGCATACTCCTGCAGCGACATGTGCTTGTGCGTTGTTACAGGCCCTCTAACGTTGAAGCGCTCGAAGCTCCCAAACTCACCCTTTATGATTTTCTCATCATCGGCAAATGGCAACAGAGCTTCCTGAACCGAGTTTCCGCCGGTCTTCGGGATGTGGATGAAGATGAACTTGTGCGTTGAGGAGATCATGCCCTGGCCCGTCGCCGCTCCTCTCCCGAACGCCCGCGCAGCCGTCAGGCCGTCGCCGGCGCCATGCGCCCGCCGGCCCACCTGCCATGCAGGACGAACAGCACGACCGCGAACGCCAGCTCGATTCCCGCGCCCGCCGCCGCTGACACGATCGGCGCCACCGCGAGATAGCCCGCAGCAAGACCCACCGCAGCCAGCGCCAGCCCCAGCAGCCAGTAGACCTTCATTCCATACATCACCGCAAAGGTGAGATACCGGCCGCCGATGATCAGCAACACGGCCGGGAAGAACCATTCGATCCTCTGCATCTGCGCCGCGAAGGCCAGCGGAAAACTGAGTAGCATCCAGACCGTGTTCGCCGTCGCCAGCGACGCGAGCGGATTGCCTTTCGCGTGACTCGCCCGCCCGCCCAGACCCTTGCCGATCACCACACCCACGGGAAAGATGAACATGCCGCCGAAGAACAGCACCCACACCGCCTGCTGCGGCGACAGCATCACGACCGACGCCGCCGCGGCGCTCCACGCTAGCGCCGAGGCAAGCACGCCTGCCGCACCGCTGTGATAGCCGTCGCGCATGTCATCCTGTGCGTCCTGGATGAGTGTCATGCGGCAGCTCCCGGAATCGTTGCAATCGCCGACCCGTGTGGCCCGGCGGAAAACTATCTTCAAGCCGTTGACGTTGTCGCCCCGGTCGATGGACGCGACTTCGCGTAAAGCTCCGCAATCGTCGCGCGCAACGCCGCATCCAGATCGTCCGCCACCATCCCCGGCCCAGCGCGCAGCCCCGCATCGCCATGCATCCACACGCCTGCGCACGCCGCATCGAACGCATCCATCCCCTGCGCCAGCAACCCGCCGATGATCCCCGCCAGCACATCGCCAGACCCCGCCGTCGCAAGGAACGGCGTCGCATGCGTGTTCACCACCGCGCGCCCGTCCGGCGCTGCGATCACCGTGTCCGGGCCTTTCAGCACAACCACCGCGCCCACCTGCTTCGCCGCCGCCCGCGCCGCCTCGATCTTGCTCGATGCCTTCTCGCGCAGCCCCGGAAACAGCCGATCAAACTCGCCCGTATGCGGCGTCAGGACAGCGGGCGCCTCAAGCAGCCCGCCCAGCGTCTCCACTTCGCCTGCGAACACCGTGATCGCATCGGCATCCAGCACCAGCGTCTGGTCCGCCTTGGCCAGCGCCTCCACATGCGCGCGCGTCGCATCGGTCACGCCCGCTCCCGGCCCGATCACCACGGCCTGCATATCCTCCGTCAATGCCAGCAGCGCGTGCACATCCGCAAAGCTGCTGACAAGCGGCGACGTCACCGACGCCGCCACAACCATCAGCGCCGACGGCGGACACAGCAGCCTCACCGTTCCCGCGCCAACCCGCAGCCCCGCCTGCGCCGCCAGCCGCGCCGCGCCCGTCGAACTGATCGGCCCCGTCACCACGCCGAGCCGCCCGCGCTTGTGCTTGTGTCCACCCAGCCCCGGCCACGGATAGCGGCCAAGCCACACCTCCGGCGCGTTGAGATGCAGCAACCCACCGCCCGCGCGCTCCACGAAATCCGAAAACCCGATCTCCGCTGCGATCACCTCGCCGCACAACGCCATCGCCTGCAACAGCACATGCGCGGGCTTCCGGCAGCAGAACGTCACCGTCACATCCGCGCGTATCGCGGCGCCGACAACCGCACCCGTATCGCCGACGACGCCAGACGGCACATCGATCGCCACCACCCGCGCGCCCGACGCATTTACCTGCGCGACCGCAAACGCCGCCTCGCTCTCGATGACGCGCGACAACCCCGCGCCGAACAGGCCATCGAGCACCACATCGCCCGCCTCGATGCGCATATCCTCCAGCGGCTGCCGCGGCCCCATCAGCGCGTTCAGCGCCTGCTGTCCCTCCAGCGTCCGCTCCCCCACAGGCGCAAGATCGAACACCCACACATTCCGCCCGAGATCACGCAGGCGCTGCGCCGCGACGAACGCATCGCCGCCATTATTGCCCGGCCCCGCCAGCACGATCACGCGCCCGTCCGGAAACTCTGCGTGCAGCACATCCCCACACGCCTGTCCCGCCTTCTGCATCAGCGCCCACAGCGAAATCCCGCGTTCGCCCGCCATCCGTTCGGCGGCGCGGACCTGATCGCAGGTGAGGATCGCGTTGCTCATGCCGACAAATCTAGTGCACGCAAGCAAACGCGCGAGCGTTTTCTTGCCCGTCTTCGTGCTTGCGCAGCAAAAACGCACCGATAGGTTCACAGATCAACTTGCCGGGCGAGGGATTCCATTGGCTGATGCAGCACTAGTCGTCGAGACGCCGAAGCTGGCGCGGTCCCTTCGCACACGCCACATTGCGATGATCTCGATCGGCGGCATCATCGGCGCGGGCCTGTTCGTCAACTCGATCAACGCCATCGCCGCGATCGGCCCCGCCGTGATCGTCAGCTACATTCTCACCGGCCTCATCGTCCTGTTCGTGATGCGCATGCTCGGCGAGATGGCGATGGCCTACCCGGACACGGGCGCTTTCACCGAATTCCCGCGCCTCGCCATGGGCAACCTCGCCGGGTTCACGTCCGGCTGGCTCTACTGGTATTTCTGGGTGATCGTCGTCGCGTTTGAGGCAATCGCCGGCGCCAGCATCATCAAGCCGTGGCTGCCCGATATCCCCACCTGGGTCACCGCCCTCGTTCTCACCGTCCTGCTAACCGCATCGAACCTGCTGTCAACGCGCAACTTCGGCGAGTTCGAATTCTGGTTCTCTTCCATCAAGGTCGCCGCGATCATCGCCTTCATCGTCATAGCGCTCAGCTATGCGCTTGGGATGAACCCCACCGGCGGCATGACCTTCGCCAACTGGACGAACGATGGCGGCTTCGCGCCGATGGGCTGGCTGCCTGTCGTCGCCGGCGTCACTTCGCTGATCTTCACCCTCGTCGGCGCCGAGATCGCTACCGTCGCCGCCGCAGAAGCGCACGAGGGCGAGAAGACCATCGCCAACCTCACCACCGTTCTCATCTTCCGCATCCTGCTGTTCTACGTCGTCTCGATTGCGCTCATCGTCGCCGTCGTCCCCTGGCGCGAGATCGCCGAGCAGGCCGCAGTCCAGCGCATGTCGCCCTTCACCATGGCGCTCGACAAGGTCGGCATCCCGGGCGCAGGCCTTGCCATGGACGTGATCGTTCTCGTCGCCGTGCTGTCCTGCCTCAACTCGGGCATCTACGTCGCCTCGCGCATCATGTTCACGCTGGCTGGCCGCGGCGACGCCCCACGCTGGATCGTGCAGGTGGACAAACGCGGCGTCCCCTCCCGCGCCATCCTCATCGGCGCCGCAATCGCGCTCGCGGCGGTGGCGCTCGAAGCCTTCTTCCCGAAAGACCTGTTCGGCTTTTTGATAAGCGCCTCAGGCGCCCTGATGATCTTCGTCTACATGCCGGTGGTGATCTCCCACCTCATCCTGCGTCCGAAAACGCCGCCCGAACGCCTGAAGCTGAAGACCTGGTTCTACCCCTGGAGCGCCTACATCGTCCTCGCCGCGATGGTGGCGGTGCTCGTCGCCATGTCCCTGCAACCCGGCAGCCGCTACGAGCTCATCGCCTCGACGACATGCCTTGTGGTCGTGGTGATCGCGTATTTCGTGTTCCGGCGTAGACGCACAATCGTCGGGTCATCCTCTGTGTAGACGCGCGCGGCCCGTGATTGTCATTCCGGCCGAAGCCCGAAGAGCGCAGAGCCGGAACCCAGGAGCGACACGCACCGACGCTCGCCGCCCCTGGGTTCCGGCTCGCACGCAAACGCGCGCGTCCGGAATGACACTGCAGGGAGTCGCTTCATGAACCCCGCGGCGGCAAGCAACGCCTTAGGTCACCACGCTCGCCGCCTCATCCCCCAGCTCCATCACCCGCAGCTTCCCGCCCACACGCGCAAGCTTCGTGATCGACGCATGCCCCGGCCGAAACGCGACCACGCGGTCATCGCCGCTCAGCAGACCCACCACCGCATTGATCGCGATGAAGTGCGAGAACGCTGCCGTCTCGTCCGGCAGACTCGTAACCGCCGCGAGCACGCTGTTCCGCCAGGCCTGCAGCTCCGGTCCCGCCGCGTCCCACGTCCCGGCCATCACGCCCTTCAGCCACCCGGCGCGATCTTCAATCCCCGGCGGCGTGATGATCTCACCCACGCCGGTCTCGATCCGCGCATGGGTCTCCATCAACTTCTCGAATTGCGCCGCCGTTTCCCGGCTGCGGGCCAGCGGTGACGTCACCGCCCACTTTGCCCCTGCCTTCGCCAGGGTCTCTGCCGCCACGAAGGCCTGTCGGGTCCCCAGTTCCGTCAGCCCGGGATTCGGATGCGCGCCATACGCCCCTGCAGGTTCGCCATGTCGGATCAGGTAGATCATGTCGTCCAGAAGCTCGTGATCATTGAGGATTTTGCCTCATACCACGACATGCCATCACGCGCGCCTGTGGATAAGTTCAAGGCAGGCGCCTAAAGTTGCAGCACCTACGCACACGATTCGAGCGTCCCCAGCCTTGGCGCATGATCTTCAGGCGCCTACCCTACTCCCCTCCCGCGCCATCGTGCATGAGCGGTGACGTTTTCCGACGCCGCAGCGGCGCCCCATCAGGACGGGGACAAAAGGGGACATCGGATGAAGAAGATCGAAGCGATCATAAAGCCCTTCAAGCTCGACGAAGTGAAGGAAGCCCTCCACGCCGTCGGCCTGCAGGGCATGACGGTGATCGAGGCCAAGGGTTTCGGTCGCCAGCGCGGCCACACCGAACTCTATCGCGGCGCCGAATACATCGTCGATTTCCTGCCCAAGCTGAAGATCGAGGTCGTCGTCTCCGACGCGCAACTCGAGGCCGCACTCGGCGCGATCACAAAGTCGGCGCACACTGGCAAGATCGGCGACGGGAAGATATTCGTCTCCGAGATCACCGAGGTCATCCGTATCCGCACGGGCGAAACGGGCGACCAGGCGATCTAGGTCTGAACGACAATTTCAAAATGGATCGGCTTCTTCCCTGAATAGCAAGGGACGGCCGGGGTGAAACGGAGGGACTACGTGTCCGATCAAATCTTCAAGACGATCAAGGAAAAAGACGTCCAGTACGTCGACCTGCGCTTCACCGACATGCGCGGCAAGATGCAGCACGTCACGTTCGACCTCTCGATGGTCGACAAGAGCCTCTTCGTTGACGGCACCATGTTCGACGGTTCGTCCATCGCCGGCTGGAAGGCGATCAACGAGTCCGACATGCTCCTGATGCCGGACCCGTCCTCGGCGCGGATCGACCCGTTCTTCCAGAACACGACGCTCGCCATCATGTGCGACATCCTCAACCCGAACGACAACACGCCGTACAACCGCGATCCGCGGATGATGGCGAAGAAGGCCGAGACCTACCTGAAATCGTCGGGCATCGGCGACACCGCCTTCTTCGGCCCGGAAGCCGAATTCTTCGTGTTCTCGGACGTCCGCTGGAACACCGATCCCAACAACACGGGCTACCAGTTCGACGATCCGGAACTGCCCTACAACACCGGCCGCCAGTATGAAGGTGGCAACATGGGCCACCGTCCGGGTCCGAAGGGCGGCTACTTCCCCGTGCCGCCGGTCGACAGCCTGCAGGACATGCGCTCGGAAATGCTGACCCTGATGGCCGAACTCGGCCTCCAGCCGGAGAAGCACCACCACGAGGTTGCCCCCGCCCAGCACGAGCTTGGCATGAAGTTCAACACGTTGGTCCAGATGGCCGACAACATGCAGCTCTACAAATACATCGTGCACAACGTCGCGCACTCCTACGGCAAGACCGCCACCTTCATGCCGAAGCCCTACTACAAGGACAACGGCTCGGGCATGCACGTGCACCAGTCGCTCTGGAAGGACGGCAACCCGCTGTTCGCCGGCGACAAGTATGCCGACCTGTCGCAGGAGTGCCTCTGGTACATCGGCGGCATCATCAAGCACGCCAAGGCGATCAACGCCTTCTCCAACGCGACCACCAACTCCTACAAGCGCCTCGTCCCCGGCTACGAAGCGCCCGTGCTGCTGGCCTACTCCGCCCGCAACCGCTCGGCCTCGGTCCGCATTCCATGGACCCCGTCGCCCAAGGGCAAGCGCATCGAGGTCCGCTTCCCGGACCCCGCATCCAACCCCTACCTCACCTTCACCGCGCTGATGATGGCCGGCCTCGACGGCATCGCGAAGAAGATCGATCCGGGTCCCTCGATGGACAAGGACCTCTACGCCCTGCCGCCGGAAGAACTGAAGAACATCCCCACCGTCTGCGGCTCGCTCCGCCAGGCGCTCGAAAGCGTGGACGCCGACCGCGACTTCCTCAAGGCCGGCGGCGTCATGGACGACGACTTCATCGACGCCTACATCGACCTCAAGATGGAAGACGTGCTCCGCATGGAAACCCATCCGCACCCGGTCGAATTCGACATGTACTACAAGTCCTGATCGCTTCGCGATCAGGGTGGTACGACAAGTCCTGATCAGGACTTCAGTTTGCCGGGGGGCAAAGGCGGCGTCGGGGCAACCTGGCGCCGCTTACTTTTGTGCGCGGGGGGCGGGTCCAGTTCAGACATCCCGGACGCGCTGAAGGCTATTGGAGGCCTGCTCCCAAGGACTGCACGGCTCCTTGAGTTGTGGTACAGCACCGCTGAATTGCCTTCAGCAGGGCTCATGCGCTTGGACCGAACAGCCAGAACGAAAATCAAGTGGGGCCTGGGGTTGGCCTCGCTTGCGTTTTACATGTTGCATCCGTTCGGCATTGTTTTTTGGGTGCTGTTCTGGAGTACAGCGGCCGCATTTCTGCTGTTCGGGAACTTGGTCGATCTCGTGCTTCCTTTGGATCCGGACGAAGATTAGCGAGAACGTCCGCGTAGGCTGAAACCCCGCCGCAACACCGCCATTTCCGTCTCGCGCGTTCACGCCCTAAGCTGCACCGATGCGAGTCATCCTCTCCACCCTCCTTCTCCTCACCCTCTCCGCCTGCGCCTCCCTCACGGACCGCGCGCGCGCGAGCCTCAACCAGCCCGGCCTCGAAGGCACGCGCTGGGGCCTCATCGTCACCACGCTCGACGGCCGCGAGCTCGTCAGCATCAACCCCGACGAGCGCTTCCTCCCCGCCTCCAACACCAAGCTCTTCACCGTCGCCGCCGCGTTCCACACCCTCGGCGACATGACGCAATCCGATCCCGCGCGAGGCACATCCCTCCGCCTCATCACGGCCGAAGGCGCCCCGCCCACGCTCTTCCTCGTCGGCGCGGGCGACGCCACGCTGATCGACGCGCCCGACTGCGAACGCAACTGCCTCTCTTCGCTTGCGGACGCAGTCCTCTCCAATGGCGTCACCGAAGTGGAATCCATTGTTGCCGACGAAGCGCTTTATTCGCGCGAGCCATGGCCGCCGGGCTGGAGCCTCGATGACATCGTCACCCGTTCCGGCGAGCCCGTCTCCGCGCTCACCGTCAACAGCAACGAGATCATCCTCGTCATCACGCCCGGCCCGCAGCCCGGCGCGCAAGGCGAAATCGCCTACCGCGGCGCGCCCGAACTCTACGACATCGACAATCATGTCGACACCATCGCCGCAGACTCCGAACTCGAAACCCTCATCCTCGCCGAACGCATCCCGGGCGACACCGCCATTCGCGTCTACGGCCACATCAAGGCCGGCGCCCCACAGCTTTCCCTCCCCGTCGCGGTACACGATCCCGCCTGGGCCGCCGCCATGCGCCTCTCCGCCCTGCTCGAGGCGCGCAACGTCCCGGTCACCGACGGCATCGAGGCGCGCTACCGCCCGCTGAAACTCTTCGATGGCGCCGCCACCGAATTCACCTCGCCCCGCCCCGGCGTCGAGATCGCGCGCCTCATCCCCGCGCCGCTGATCGAGAACGTGACCTTCCTCAACAAACAGAGCCAGAACCTTCACGCCGAACTCCTCCTCCGCCGCATCGGCCTCGAGACAGGAGATGGTTCGCGCGAAGCGGGTCTCGCCGTCGTCGAGACGATGCTCGCCGACATCGCCATACCGCGCTGGTCGTGGGATCTGTTCGATGGCTCCGGCATGTCGGTGTACAATCGCGTCACGCCACGCACGGTCGCCACGCTGCTGCGCTGGACCACGCAGCAGTCATGGAGCGCAGCCTACCGCGCCACCCTGCCCATCGGCGGCGTCGATGGCACGCTGCGCCGCCGCTTCGCCGGAACCAGCCTCGAAGGCCGCATCTTCGCCAAGACCGGCACGCTGATGGGCACGAACGCACTCGCAGGCTTCATGCTGACGAAGAGCGGACAAACGCTGATCTTCTCAGCCTACGCCAACGAGCGACCCTCCACGGCCGGCTCAGGCACAGCCGCCCTCGACGCCACACTGGTTACCATTTCGGAAATGAACTGACGCCAATTGCTGCGTTCAGATCGAGCCAATGGAAAACGCATCGTGGTAAACGGTGAGCATGATCGATTTCCGCCCCTTCATCTCTGCGCTTGCAGCGCTCGTCGTCACGGCCTGCGCCTCGATGCCGACGCCGTCGACCACGCAGATCGCGGACGCGTGCGCGCTGCTGCAGGACAACCGCCAGTGGCACGAAGCCCTGCGCGACACCGCCCGCAACTGGGGCGCGCCCATGGGACTGCAGCTCGCGATCATCAAACAGGAGAGCAGCTTCCGGCACGACGCCCGTCCCCCGCGCGGTGATCGCCAGTGGTTCGGCCTCGTCGAAGGCGACTACATCTCGTCGGCAAACGGCTACAGTCAGGCGCTGGATTCCACGTGGGAAATGTACAAGGCCGCCACGGGCAAATGGGGCGCAAGCCGCAACAGCTTCCGCGATAGCAGCGACTTCATCGGCTGGTATTTCGCCGCCACCGGCAAACGCACCGGGCTCGGCCAGTACGACTACAAGGCCCATTACCTCGCCTACCACGAAGGCGCAGGCGGCTACTTGAAAGGCACATGGAAGAGCAAGCGCTGGCTGATCGACACCGCAGCCCGCGTCGCCGGCCAAGCCGCCCAGTACGAACACCAGATCGCCCGCTGCGACGCGCTCAAGCCGAAATTCCTGGGCCTGTTCTAGCTCTCTGGACCGCCGTGCACTGCTCGCCGCACCGAAGCGCGGAGCACGTGGGAGCCAGCTCTCTGTTACGACACCCACCGCCGCTTTCCTCCTCCGCGCGAAGCGCGGGGGAGGTGGATCGCGCGTCCTTTACGCGCGAGACCGAGGGGGCAGCCGCCGGCGTTAGGTAGCGGGCGCGCCCGCGCGCCGATCATCGATCGAAAACTGCACCGGCGGCTGCCCCCTCCGTCGCGCTGCGCGCGCCGCCTCCCCCAGCCTTCGGCTGGAGGAGGAAAAGAACCGCACCAGAACCGGCCGATTCCAAACGCACGTTTTTGAGTTCGATCCGAACAATATCAACACGCTACGCCGACAAAACCGGCCGGTCCCGGCCACGGGCGTCCCCCACTTCCAGACCTGTGAGATACTGCCTGCATCCATCCCGCATGGAGGGCAGCTGTACACTGTTCAACGGCGCGGGGTGGATGCAGGCGAGCGTGAAGAGCCCGGTCGAACCATGCCAGTAGGCCGGGA
>JANOKS010000104.1:0-41773 GCA_031419455.1 Alphaproteobacteria bacterium | reverse complement strand
GTTGCCCTTACCGGGTGAGGCGCCTATAAGGGCGCTCCTGAATTGGCGGAGCGTGGCGCAGCCCGGTTAGCGCACTAGTCTGGGGGACTAGGGGTCGTGGGTTCGAATCCCGCCGCTCCGACCATTCAGCCGCTTGATACTGGTAAGGGCGGTTAGCTCAGCTGGCAGAGCGCCTGCTTTACACGCAGGATGTCGGCGGTTCGATCCCGTCACCGCCCACCACCCTGCGCTCGCTTCGCGAGCTTCGGGCGGCACGCCAGCGTTGCAGCCAAAGCTTCAGGCCGCCGCGCGGACCGTGTCCAGCCGCAGTTTCAGGTTGGTGAGGTCTGCAAGCAGCGACTCCAGCCGTGATTTCGCTGTCGGGGAAGCCTGCACGCCCTGTGCATGGAAGTCGCCACGTTCGACTGCGTCGCGAACAGCATCCTGCAGGCCGCGCACGGACGCGCCGGTGTCGGCGTTGACTGCCATGTCGTCCTGCCCTTCGCTCTCGCCGGCCTCGACCGGTCCGTCGCCCAGCGACTTGATCGCGCCACGGATCGTGAGCCCCTGCACGTGGAGGAGGTTCTGGAGCTGGCGCAACATTTCCATGTCTTCCGGCCGATAGTAGCGGCGGCCGTCGGGGCGTTTCATCGGGCGCAGGTTGTCGAACTTCGTCTCCCAGAAACGCAGCACGTGCGTCTTGAGGCCCAGTTCGGTAGCGGCTTCGCCGATGGTTCGGAACGCCTCCGCGCTCTTGGCGAAGATCGCTTCGGATTCCGCCTCAGCGGACTCTGATGCAGAATCCGACTCTGGCGGCAGTTCGGCCTGCGATGTTTTGGACATCAGTCTCTCCGGGTCGTCATCGCTGCTTCGACCCTCTGCCGCAGCAGCGGAGAGGGCTTGAACGACACCACCCGTCTTGCAGAAATCGGAGCCTCTTCGCCGGTCTTGGGATTGCGACCGACGCGGGCTTTCTTCCGACGCACCACGAAATTACCGAAACGCGCGAACTTCACATCCTCGTCCCGCTCCAGTTCGGAGCAGACGAGCTCAAGCACGCGCTCGAGAAAATTGCTGGAATCCTGTTTGGTCAGCCCGACCTTCTGAACGAGGCGGTCCACGATATCTGCGCGCGTGAGCGTGTTCTCGGGCACTGCGGCGACTCCGATGCGAGGCCTGAGCCTACCCTCGGGAATTCCGGATGTTAAGGGCTCGATTCCCAAATACCGAACAATTTCATCCGTTTACGGGTTGTTAGGAATGAGCGTGCGCCGCAACGTTTTCAGGCGCGTTACACGCGGATCAACGCCGATCCCCAGGCAAGGCCGCCGCCGATCGCCTCGATCAGCACCAGATCGCCCGGCTTCACCCGGCCATCCTCGGTCGCAGCAGCCAGCGCCAGCGGCACGGAAGCAGCCGAAGTGTTGCCGTGCTCGGCCACAGTGGACACCACCTTGTGCTCTTCCAGTCCGAGCCTTTCAGCCACTGCCGAGAGGATGCGCTGGTTGGCCTGGTGCGGCACGAACCAGTCGATGTCGCTGATCTGCAGTCCGGCCTGACTGACGGCGGCGCGGACGCTTTCGGAAATCTTGCCGACGGCGTGCTTGAAGACCTGGTTGCCCACCATGCGGAGGTGGCCGACCGTCTGCGTGGTCGATGGTCCGCCATCGACGTACAGCAGGTCCTTGTAACGGCCGTCCGTGCGCAGATGGATGCCCTTCACGCCACGGTCGCCGGCTTGCGACTTGGGCTGGCGCTCCAGCACCACGGCGCCGGCGCCGTCGCCGAACAGCACGCAGGTGGAGCGATCGGACCAGTCGAGGATGCGCGAGAATGTCTCAGCGCCGATGACAAGCGCGCGCTCGAATTGTCCGCGGACGAGGAAGTTGTCTGCCGTCGCGATGGCGAACACGAAGCCGGAGCAGACCGCCTGCAGGTCGAAGCCGGCGCCGCGGGTGATGCCGAGCTTGTTCTGGATGATCGTGGCGGTGGCCGGAAAGGTGTAGTCGGGCGTCGCGGTGGCGACGACGATGAGGTCGATGTCGTCTGGCGTCAGTCCGGCTGCATCCAGCGCCTTCCGGGCGGCGGCGACGCCCAGGTCTGATGTCGTCTCGCCATCGGCCGCGATGTGACGCTTGCGGATGCCGGTGCGCGCGGCGATCCATTCGTCGGTCGTATCGACCATCTTTGCGAGATCATCGTTCGTCAGCACCCTGCTGGGCAGGTGCCCCCCGACGCCACGAACAACGGATACGAACTCGGTCAAGCGGATGTCCTGTTACTGCGCGGCCTGCTCGGCCGGAGAGGGTGGCGGCGCAGCGGGAGCAAGACGGCGCAGGTTCTCTTCCACCTCGGCGCGGAAACCGCTTTGGCCCATGCCAGCGGCAACTTTGATGGCCTGGGCAAAGCCCACGGCGTCGGTGCCGCCATGGCTTTTCACGACGACGCCGTTGAGACCGAGGAACACGGCGCCGTTCACCTTCCGCGGGTCCATCTTGGTGCGGAACTGCTTCAGCGCTGGCATCGCCAGCATAGCGCCCAGCATCGCCAGCGGGCCAGACTTGAAAGCGTCCTTGAGCATGTCCGAGATCATCTTCGCGATGCCCTCGGCCGTCTTCAGCGCGATGTTACCTGTGAAGCCGTCGGTCACGATCACGTCGATGTCGGCCGAGCCGATCTTGTCGGCCTCGATATAGCCGCGGAAGTCGATCGGCAGATTGGATGAGCGCAACAGGCGAGCAGCCTCGCGGATCGACTCATGGCCCTTGAGCTCTTCCTCGCCGATGTTCAGCAGGGCGACTTTCGGGTTCTGCACGCCGTTCACTGCGCGGGCAAACGCCACGCCCATGATCGCGAACTCGACCAGCTGCTCGGCGTCGGCGGCGATGTCTGCGCCAAGGTCGAGCATGGCGGTTACGCCCTTGCGGGTCGGCCAGCTGGCGACAAGCGCCGGACGATGCACCCCCTCGACCTTGCGGAGGATGAACATCGACAGCGCCATCAGCGCGCCGGTGTTGCCCGCGGAAACGGCGGCGATCGCCTCGCCGCTTTTCACACACTCGATGGCGTTCCACATCGACGTGCCCTTGCCATGTCGCAACATCTGGCTGGGCTTGGCGTCCATGGCGACGCGCTTGTCGGTGTGACGGATGGTGACGCGTGGCGCAGCGATGGGCGCTTTCTCAAGCAGCGGCTTCAGTTCGACTTCGTCGCCGTGCAGCAGGAAGTTGAATGCGGGATGCGACTTTGCAAACTGCTCGAGCCCCTCGATGACGATGCGAGGCGCGTGATCGCCGCCCATCCCGTCGATGGATATGAACCTGACGTCTGCCATGTCCGCCGGAGCGCTCCAACATGGCGGATCTGGCCGGAATCGGCCCAAGCCAACCATGACTCGTTGGGTCTAATACCACGAGCCCGCCGAGGTAACAGGCCCCGCCCGGTGCGTCCCTGCGACATCGTCCACCGCACTGATTCCGGCCGGGAATCAGGGCAGATCAGGGCAGGCGCGGCCAGTTCAACTCGCCGGACAGCAGCTGCGCGTCTGTGTGGCGCCTCAGCGTGTCCTCGACGGAACGGACGTAGCGGACGAACCGGTCAGTCTGTGCTTCGGAAACCCCCAGATTGCGCTTGAGAGATTGTTGCAGCTCCACATCGGAAGCTCCATCGGCCAGCGCTTCGTCATAGGCCTTGGCGCGGCCATAGAACGCCTCGCCCATCTTGCGAATCTTCTTTCCGACACTGAGGTCGCCGGTGCCGATGTCGCGCAGGGCTTCGTCGAAACCGTCGAAAAGCGCGTCGAACACGTCCTGCGACAGCGCCTTCCCGGCCGCCCCGGCTGTCCGCAGGCGGCGGAAAACGAGTGTCCCGTGCAGGCAGGTCATCTCAAAACGGCCGGAGAAATTGTCGCGGGCGCCGCCTTCAAAATAGAAATCCGGGCGCAACGCCTGCGCCTGGATGGACTGGTGTAGGCGATCGACGGCCCAGCGGTTTTTCTTGGGTTGGAACCAGTTGCCGAGCGCCATTGCATTCTCCAGACGAGAGCGGACCCTAGCAGGGTTCGCGCGGGGGGGAAGTTGCCGCCGCATGGAGGCGCCTGCCAGCCTTGCCAACCTGCGCGGGCTGACTGTACCTACGCCACTGGTTCCGGAGTTCTTACATGGCCCTGAAGCGTTCCCGGCTTGGCCTTCTTGTTGCGACCGTCGCTGTGGCCACCGTGATGGCCGGCTGCACGGCCACGCGTGATTTCCACGGCTATGTGCCCGACCAGGCTTTCCCGGAAGACGTGAAGCCGGATGTGGACACCCGTTCGACCGTGCTCGCGCGACTGGGGACGCCTTCGACCACCTCGCTGTTCAACCAGGCCGGCGAGGCCAAGGTAGCGCCGGGCAAGGAGCAGCTCTGGGTCTACATGTCGTCGACGCGCGAACTGCTGTCCTTCTACTATCCGAAAGTGGTCCAGCGTTCGATCATCGCCATCCAGTTCGACGCGGAGGACGTCGTTTCCGACGTACTCGTCTATGACGCGGAGGATGGTCGCGTGCTTGACTACTCTTCGCGCATCACGCCGACGCGCGGCCGCGAGCTTGGGATTCTCGAACAGCTGTTCGGCACGCTTGGCAGCCTGCGCAACCAGCTGCCCGGCATGGAGAATCCGGACAACCGCCAGCCGGGCGACAATCCGGGCGGCCGTCAGTAGCCTCTCAGGTGCGGCTTGCGATCTGCGTGAACGTCATGGTCACGAGCGCATCCTTTTCGCCGACCACGCCGTTAGCCGCCTTCAGGCATTCGGCGGCGGCAAGTTTCTCGTCGAGCTTCTTGAAGTTGTCCTTCGCGTGAAGGCTGATGCGGTGTGACGCCTTGACGATGGCGTCGCGGATGAAGTGCTGCTGCTCGCGATACTTCCAGACGTCCTTGCCCGGACCGGCGAGCATGCGGGCGTTGATGAACAGGTAGTTCCGCAGTTTCCGCTTCTCGTCGAACACCGGGAACACCATGCCGCCAAGTTCGATCGAGCGGGCGATTTCGGCCTCGGCCGGGTTATCCGCTTCGGTGCTGTGGCCTTGAGCGTGGGCAGGCGCCGCGGCGGCGACCGCCACAGCAGCGGTGGTTAGCGAGGCGGCGGCCAGGAGGTCACGACGGGACATGCGCATGGGCGAAGCTTGCCCGGCAATGGTTTAGGCTGCGTTTACGATTGCGGGGGATGCCGGAAGTGACGCCAGCCGGCAGTGTCGAACTGCAGGGGCTGCCCCCCGGCGTCCAGCACCACGACCCCCTCGCCTGCCGTCACACGGCCGATGCGCGTGAGTTTCGCGCCGCTGGTTCTCACGGCCTTTCGCGCAGCCTGGGGCGCTGTGAACAGCGTCTGATAGTCATCGCCGCCAGTGAGCAGGGCCCGCAGATCCACCTTGCCGTTCTCCACATGGTGGGTCGCCGTCGCGCTGAGCGGCACGAGCGGCGCTTCGATGACCACCCTCACAGACGAGGCTTCCGCGATATGCCCCGCGTCGGCCACGAGGCCATCGGAGATGTCGATGCTGGCGCTGGCGCGCGCGGCCACCAGGTCAGCGAACGGCAGGCGCGGCGGTTCGGGAACGCGATAGCGGGAGACGAGCTGGTTGCGCGCCTCTGCGATCAGCGGCCCGAGCGCGCCGGTGGCGGCCTGCAAGCCCAGCCAGCTATCGCCGATGTCGCCCGTCACCCAGACGTCCTCGCCCGGCTTTGCGCCTGACCGGCGCACCGGCCCGCGCGCGCCGACCTTTCCAAGCAGCGTCAGAGACAGTGTGAGCGGGCCATCGGTCGATGTCGTATCGCCGCCGACGAGATGGGCGCCCCAGCGCTGCAGGTCCTTGCCCAAGCCCAGCGCGAAATCCTCCAGCTGTTCGTGCGGGCGGCCCTTCGGCCAGACCAGAGCGAGCAGCGCCGCGTCGGGCTTCCCGCCCTTGGCGATGATGTCGGAGACGTTCACGCGCACCAGCTTCTGCGCGACGGTGTGGAGCGGATCGTCAGGCAGAAAATGGATGCCTTCGACAATTGCGTCGTTCGTCGCGATGAGTCCGGGCGCGATTTCGGCGACGTCGTCGCGCAGGTCATCAGCGCCGGGTGAGGTCACGAGCGGGGCGAAATAGCGCCGGATGAGATCGAACTCATCCATGGCCGTCAGCCGCGGATGTCGCGCGAGACGGCGTCGAGGAGGCCGTTGATGAATTTCGGCTCGGCGCCTTCAAAGAAGGCGTGCGCTAGGGAGACGTATTCATCGAGGATGATCTGCGAGGGAAGGCTTATCTCGGCGATCAGCTCGTAGACGCCGGCGCGAAGGATTGCACGCGATGTGGCGTCGAGGCGTTCGAGTTTCCAGCCCTGTGCGAGGCGTTTGATGATCGCAGCGTCGATGGCGTCCTGCCGCTCGACGACGCCGAGCACGATGGACTTGAAGATGACCGGATCGGCTTCCTCGACGGGCTCGCCTTCGTCATTGAGGCCGAGGCGGTCTTCCATGAAGTCGGCCACCACCGAGCGCGCCGACTGTTCGGTCTGTTCCATCTGGTAGAGCGCCTGCACGCCGGCAAGGCGCGCGCCGGCACGCCGGGCGGCGAGCAGCTTGCGGTCGGCGTCGGAGGCGGCGCTACTCATCGCCATCATCGACCAGCTTGTTGAAGCGATAGGACAGGCCGACCATGCGGAGCACGGCCGCCACAACTTCAGCGCCCTTGTTCTTCTGCTTGCGGTCGGCGCGGACACGGGCCTGCGTCTCGTTCTCGCAGGTCAGCACGCCGAAGCCGAGCGGCACGCCGGAGATCGACAGCTCCATCAGCCCCCGCGCGACGTGGTTGGTGATGAGTTCGTAATGGCTGGTCTCGCCGCGGATGACGCAGCCGAGCGCCACGAAACCATCCCATTCGCCGGTGCCAGCAGCCATGGCGATTGCGGCGGGAATCTCGAACGCGCCGGGGACTTCGAGGAATTCATAGGTTGCGCCGACCTTCTCGAGGCCCTCGACAACGCCGGCTTCAAGCTCCGCACTGATGTGGGCGTAGTAGCGCGAAGTCACGATCAGGATGCGGGGGGCGTCTGCCATCTCAGTCTCCGTCGATGCGGCGCCAGCCCTCGACCGTCAGGCCATATCCGTCAAGGCCCGGCAGCACGTTGGGACGCGTATTGCTCATCAGGATCATGCGGCGGACGCCAAGATCCTTCAGAATCTGCGCGCCGACGCCGTATTCGCGCAACGGGTGAGCGGCGTCGCCCGTGTGGTGCGGATCCTGACCGCCCAGCGCGCGGGCGATTTCCTCGCCCATGCCCATGCGCACGAACACGGCGACGCCGGGCTCCTCGGATGCGGACAGCTTCTCCATGGCGCGGCGAACGAGGCCCTCGCGCTTGCCGGCTTCGCCCAGGAAGTCAGAGAGGAAATCAACGCGGTGAACGCGGACCAGCGCGGGCTGATCGCCCTGGATGCGGCCTTTCACCAACGCAATGTGTTCGGCGCCGTCGAGCGTGTTGCGGAAGACGATGACGCGGAATTTTCCGCCCCACGCGCTCTCGAAATCGCTTTCGATGCGGCGCTCGAGGAAGCGGTCGTGACGGCGGCGCCAGGCGATGAGGTCGGCGATGGTGCCGATCTTGAGGCCGTGCAGCTGAGCGAACGTCACCAGCTCCGGAAGGCGCGCCATCGTGCCGTCGTCATTCATGATCTCGCAGATGACGGCTGCCGGGTAGAGTCCAGCGAGGCGCGAGATATCGACGCTGGCTTCGGTGTGGCCGGCGCGGACGAGCACGCCGCCTTCGCGTGCGACAAGCGGAAACACATGACCGGGCGAGACGATGTCCTGCGCGCCCTTGGTCGGGTCGATGGCGACGGCGATGGTATGGGCGCGGTCGTGCGCGGAGATGCCGGTGGTGACCCCTTCCCGCGCCTCGATCGAGACGGTGAAAGCGGTCTTCATGCTCTCGCGGTTCTCGCGCGCCATCATGTCGAGTTCGAGCGTGCGGGCGCGATCGCGCGTGACGGACAGGCAGATCAGGCCGCGGCCGTGCTTGGCCATGAAGTTGACCTGGGCGGGCGTGGCGAACTGGGCGGGGATGATGAGGTCGCCCTCATTCTCGCGGTCCTCCGCATCGACCAGGATATACATCCGGCCGTTGCGTGCTTCCTCGACGATCTCCTCGATCGGCGAGATGGCGGCGGAGAAGTCGTACTTTTCCACGTGGTCTTTCATGGTCACTCTTTCGCCTTCGTCACTGGCCTGCCTGACGCCATTCAAGCATGCGGGCCACATAACGCGCCAGCATGTCCACTTCCAGATTGACGCGGTCGCCCGCGGCAAGCGCTCCCAGCGTGGTAACCTGCCATGTATGCGGAATGATCGCGACCTCGAACCAGTCGGCGCCGCCGCTTCGCCCCACGGCAGACACGGTCAACGAGACGCCGTCGATGCAGATCGAGCCCTTTTCGGCTAGGAATTTCGCCAGCGGCTCGGCGATCTCGACGCGGATGCGGCGGCTGTCGCCGTCCGGGGTGACGTCGCGCACGATACCGAGCCCATCGACATGGCCGTAGACGAGATGGCCGCCAAGTTCGTCGCCGAGCTTCAAGGAGAGTTCGAGGTTGATGCGCGAACCAGCCATCCAGCTCCCCAGCGTGGTGCGTGAGAGCGTTTCGGGGATGGCCTCAACGATCCACCATGAGCCGTCGCTTTCGGTGGGGCCGAACGCGACGACTGTCAGGCAGACGCCAGAGTGCTCGATCGATGCGCCCATCTGGATCGAGGACACCGGATAGCGGCTCTCGACGCGCACACGACGAATGCCGTTGGCGTCCTCGACGGAGGTCACGCGGCCGATATCGGTGACAAGACCGGTGAACATCAGTCTCTCGTTGCGGAAGGACGAAGAAGCGTGTGCGTTTCCCCTCCCCCTTGTGGGCAGGGGTGCAGGGGTGGGGGGCCTCTCCACGTGTCGAGGAGCCGACTGTTCGCCCACAGCGTAACCGCGGAGCCGCCCCCCTCACCCCACCCTCTCCCCACTAGGGGGAGAGGGGTGAGATGAGCATTCGCCGATGAGAATTGCACCGTCGGCTTCAACTCAATTCCCCTTCCGCGCGTAGCTTTCCCAGAGATCGGCGCCGACCTCTTTCACGCTTACACGCTGATAGGTGGGCGCTGATGCGAGCTTATCCAAGCCCAACCCGCCGAGACATGGGCGCGCGTCACCCCCGAGCAGGATGGGGGCCCGGAACCATTCTATGCGATCGATCACTCCTGCTCTCATGAAGGAAGCGGCGAGCTGGCCGCCGCCTTCCACCATCATCGATGTGACGCGCGCGCGTGTGGCGGCTTCCAGGATTGCGGTAATCGCGAGATGGCCGGTCGCGAGGTCGGGCGGCGTCATCCAGTATTGCAGGCCGCGCGCCGATGGCCAGCCCAGCGCGTCGAGGTCCGTCGTTTCCAGCGTGGCGATGGCGACGGGGCCCAGCGACACGGTGCGGAAGATCTTCGCATCGGGCGACAGGCGGCCGCGACCGTCGGCGACGATGCGGAGGGGCTGCTTGTCTGGCATCGGGTCCAGACGCGCTGTCAGTTCGGGATCGTCCGCGAGCACGGTTTCCGATCCGACGATGACGGCGTCGTGGGCGGCGCGAAGCCTGTGCACTTCGAGGCGCGCTTCGGCGCCGGTGATCCATTTGCTCTCGCCGCTCGCCAGCGCGATACGGCCGTCGAGCGAGGTTGCAAGCTTCAGCGTGACGGTAGGGCGGGCCGGGAGCGCATCAGTGCTCACTCTTTTACTTCGCCTTCGTCGTCATGGCTCTGCGAGGCGACGAACGCGGCGAAGTCTGCGGGCGTGCGGAAATCCTTGTAGACCGAGGCGTAGCGGATGAAGCCGACCGGATCGAGGGTGGAAAGGGCTTCCATCACCATCTCACCGATGTCGGAGGTCTTGATCTCGCTCTCGCCCATGTTTTCGAGCTGGCGGACGATGCCGGAGATCATGTGGTCGAGCTGGTCGTCGCTGACGGGGCGTTTCTGCAGCGCCACTTTAAGCGATCGGCGCAGCTTGTCGCGCTCGAACACGGCCTTGCGGCCATCACGCTTGACGACGATGAGGTCACGCAGCTGCACGCGTTCGAAGGTCGTAAAGCGTCCGCCGCAATTGTTGCAGCCGCGCCGGCGCCGGACAGCCGCGTCTTCCTCGGCGGGCCGGGAGTCCTTCACAACCGAGTCAGCCGTGCCGCAATACGGACAGCGCAAACATCACCCCCGCATCAGCCCCATGGGCCAGAATAGATCGGGAAGCGGGCTGTCAGCGCCTTCACTTCCTCGCGCACTTTGGTTTCGATGGCTGTGGTGTCGCCGCCCTTCGCGAGGGCGTCGACGACTTCGATCATCCAGGCGCCCACCTGTTTGAACTCGTCCTTGCCGAAGCCGCGCGTGGTGGCGGCGGGCGAGCCGACGCGAACGCCCGAAGTGACCATCGGCTTTTCGGGATCGAAAGGAACGCCGTTCTTGTTGCAGGTGATGTAGGCGCGCTCCAGCGCCTTCTCGGTGTCATTGCCTTTCACGCCTTTCGGGCGGAGGTCGACCAGCATCAGGTGCGTGTCCGTGCCACCGGAGACAATGTCGAGACCGCCTGCCTTCAGCGTCTGGGCCAGCATGTTGGCGTTGTCGATCACCGCCTGCGCGTAGGCCTTGAAGGACGGCTTCAGCGCCTCGCCGAACGCCACGGCCTTGCCGGCGATCACGTGCATAAGAGGGCCGCCCTGAATGCCCGGGAACACGGCCGAGTTCACCTTCTTTGCGATGTCCGCATTGTTGGTCAGCACCATGCCCCCGCGCGGGCCACGCAGCGTCTTGTGCGTCGTCGTCGTGACGACATGGGCGTGCGTCATCGGGCTCGGGATCAGGCCGGCGGCGACGAGGCCGGCGAAGTGGGCCATGTCCACCATGAAGATCGCGCCGACTTCGTCCGCGATGGCGCGGAATTGGGCGAAGTCGATGGTGCGCGAATAGGCGGATCCGCCAGCGATGATGATCTTGGGGGACGTCTGTTTCGCCGTCTTGCGGACTTCGTCGAAATCGATGCGGCCGTCCTGCAGGCGCACGCCGTAATGGTGCGCCTCGAACCACTTGCCCGACTGGTTGGCCTTGGCGCCATGCGTGAGGTGGCCGCCGGCGTCGAGGCTCATGCCGAGGATGGCGTCGCCCGGCTTGATCAGGGCGTTGAAGACGGCCTGGTTGGCCTGGCTGCCGGAGGAGGGCTGGACGTTGGCGAACTCGCAGCCGAACAACTGCTTGGCGCGGTCGATGGCGAGGATTTCGACCTCGTCGACGAATTCGCATCCGCCATAGTAGCGCTTGCCCGGGTAACCTTCTGCGTACTTGTTGGTCAGGAGCGACCCCTGCGCCTGCAGGACGGCGCGGGAGACGATGTTTTCCGATGCAATCAGCTCGATCTGATTGCTCTGGCGGTGCGCTTCTTCGCCAATCCATTTGGCGATCACGGGGTCGGCTTCCGCAAGGCCGGTCGCGAAAAACCCTTCCCTAAGGATGCTCGACTGGCTCATCGGGGCTGCTCCACAGGGTTTGGGCGGATTGACCGGGCGATACGGGCTCGCCTGTCGGTTGGCAAGTCCGCCGGATGTCCGGCTGCGCGCCGGTAATACTTTAGGCCTGAGATAGATTGGAATCAGTATTCCGGATTAATGTGTGGTCAGGGACTTGGTTGTTTCGTGCCTTTGACTTGGGCCCGCTTGCGTTTTTGCGACGTAGCGGGGCTGGCAGGGTAGAAAAATGCAAGACGAATCCAGTAATTCGACACCTCAAGACGAACATTTGCTGCGCGTGACTTCAGACATTGTGGCGTCGTTCGTATCCAACAATCCGGTGACGACGGAAAATCTTCCGGACGTCATCCGGTCTGTTTACCGAACAGTCTCGGCGCTTTCGGCGCATGGAGAAGTCCGCCCGGAGGAGCGTCTGAAGCCGGCGGTGCCAATCTCGAAGTCCGTGTCGAACGACCACATCATCTGCCTCGAGGACGGGAAGAAGCTGAAGATGCTGAAGCGGTATCTTCGCTCGAAATACGACATGAGCCCGGACGATTATCGTCGCAGGTGGGGACTGCCGGCCGACTATCCGATGGTTGCGCCGAGCTATACCGAGCGGCGGTCGGCGTTCGCGAAGAAAATCGGGCTGGGCAAGGGTGTGCGCAAGGCGCGCTAGGCGATCAGCCCGCGCTTGCCGCCGGGTTTTTCGGGACCATCGCCACCCTGCTCGCCCGCCTTCCGGCGGACATAGCCGAGCTTGGCGCGCGCCAGCCTTTCGATGTCGGCCTTCAGGGCGTTGGCGGGCGCCGCGAACACGATTTCCAGTCCATCGGCTGCGGAGATCGCGCGCACCTCCATGGACCCGCCAATGCGGTTCATCTCGATCAGGATCTCCTCGTCTGGGTCGGGATCGCGCGACATTGGCGGAGGATGCCGCTTTCGAGAACTTCTGTCATCTGGATCGCGCTTGCTTGAGCGCCGCGATGCGGAGCTGGCGTTCCTCGTATGCCTTGTGCGCGCGGTCCGTCGCCACGCCATTGCGGATCATCATGCTGTGCAGCCGCTCTGCGATCCTTGTGAGCCGCTCGACTTGGGCAATGTCGCCGCGCCGCGTCGCCTTGACGACGAGGCGCATGATTTCGACGTGGAAGGTGTTGGGGTATTTCATGGGGGGTCCTGTGTGTCGGTGAGTTGGAAATCGTGTGAGTCACGGGCTGCCTCTCCGTTGTCATTCCGGGCGCAGCGCAGCGGAGACCCGGAACCCAGGGGCGGCAAGCACGGTGTTCGCCGCCCCTGGGTTCCAGCTCTTCGCGCTTCGCGCTACGGCTGGAATGACACTTGAGGGGTAAGCATGGGTTCGCATTCAGGTCCGCCTTCGCTGCGCTTCGGCGCGACGAGCCGGACATGACTCCGCATTCAGGCCGGTGCTAACCGCCTAGTATGCTGTCGCTCTGAGCCCAATGGAGGGCTCGGGGACGCGAGATGCCCCGCGTGGTTGGCGTCGCTGATCGCTCAGCGCTACCGGTAGAGAAAAAGGTTCGCGGATCCCGCGTCCCCGGGCGAGGCGTTTGGCCGGCGGCCTCGATCAGCGGCATTGTCCTCCGCCTGTCGTGGTTCGCCGCCGGTGTGCGGCCGGGGCGTTCGTCCCCGGTCCCCGAAATGCGGGGTTTGGAATGCCGTGAGGGCGCTCTATCCCCACAGCCCCCGCATGCTCCCGAGCTTTCCGGCGTCCACCCCTTTTTGTCTAAGGGGCTGCCGGCTCCCAGCAGGCTCGCACGGGCTTGTCACACGCGTCTCGCAGCCATCCCGCGCTGACCTGAACGGTGTACAGCCGCCCTCCATGCGGGATGGATGACTGGAGTATCTCACAGGTTTCAAAGTGGGGGACGCCTGTGTCCGGGATCGGCCGGTTTTGTCCGTGCAAGTGGTTGAGATTGTTCGAGATGGGCTGGAATTGGTGCGTCCAGAATCGGCCGGTTCTGAGGGCGGTTGACGACCGAGAGACCCCCTCCGTCATGCGCGCGAAGAGGCGCGCATGCCACCTCCCCCACTTGCGTTGCAAGTGAGGGAGGAAAGAACCGTGCTCGCGTTTCTTGCCTCCATCAGTCGCAACGCGACTGGGGGAGGTGGCGCGCGAAGCGTGACGGAGGGGGTGGGGGCGGTGTTCGCGATCAGCCGTTGCTGAGTTCGGTGTAGCGGCGGAGGTGCCAGTCGGTGTTGCCGAACTGGCTTTCGATCATGGTGACGCGCTTGAAGAAGTGGCCGACATTGAGTTCGTCGGTCATGCCCATGCCGCCGTGGATCTGGACGGCGTCCTGGCTGATGAGCTTGCCGGCTTTGCCGATCTGCACTTTCGCGGCCGAGGCGGCGAGCTTGCGGGCCTTGTCGGCTTCGTCGAGTTTCAGGGTGACCATGTAGGTCATCGAGGACGCCTGCTCAGCCGCCATGAACATGTCAACCATGCGGTGTTGCAGGACCTGGAAGCTGGCGATGGGCTGGCCGAACTGCTTGCGCTGCTTGGCGTAGGAGATCGTCGCCTCGTTGAGGACCTTGAAGCAGCCGACGGCTTCGGCGCAGAGCGCGGCGATGGCGTTGTCGATAACTTTCTCGACCAGCGGCAAGCCGCCGTCGACCTTGCCGATCACGGCGCCGGCGCCGACGGAGACGTTCTCGAAATAGACTTCGGAGGCGCGCAGGCCGTCGACGGTGGGATAGTCGCGCGTGGTGACGCCTTTGGCGTTCTTCGCGACGAGGAAGACGGTGATGCCGCTTGTGTCGCGCTGGCCGCCAGAGGTGCGCGCGGTGACGATGAGGTGCGTCGCAAACGGCGCGCCGATGACGACGGCCTTGTGGCCGTTGAGCGTGTAGCCCGCGCCGTCCTTCTTCGCCGTCGTCGAGACATCGTTCAGGTCAAAGCGCGATTTCGGTTCGCTGTAGGCGAAAGCGATGCGCGTCTCGCCGCCAACGATGCCGGCGATATGCTCTTCCTTCTGGGCGTCCGTGCCGCCGTGACGGAAGAAGTTGCCGCCGATGACGACCGTCTGCAGGTAGGGCTCGATGACGAGGCCCTTGCCGAATTCCTCGGAGATGATCATCGCCTCGATCGGGCCCGAGCCGAAGCCGCCTTCGGCTTCAGTGAATGACGCGCCAAGAAGCCCCAGCTCAGCAAATTGCGACCACATTTCGGGACGCCAGCCGGACTCGGACTTGGCGACCTTGCGGCGCGTGTCGAAGTCGTAGCGTTGGGCGACGAGCTTCGCGACTGTATCGCGAAGCTGATCCTGTTCGGAGGTGAAGCTGAAATCCATTGGGCAGGTACTCCTTGCGACCCCTTCTAAAGTCCTTTGGGGGTCGTGCAACTGTGATCAGAGACAGGGGCAGGCCACTCTTACCTAACTAAGCATGGGCCGCGGTGGGGGCGATTTTCTTCCGGCGCGGCTTGCGCAGCGTGGCGATGTAGAGTTCGGCGACGATGAGGTTGGGGACCCAGGCGAGCCAGGCGATGTACTGGTAGGACCAGACGAAGTCGCTCGGGATAATGCCGGCCTCGCCCAGCGCGCCGGCGATGGGAAGCTGGAGACGGAGCGTGACGGCGCCGAACGTCAACGCGAAGGAGCGGATCATCCAGCGTTCGTGCGCGGTGAAATCGCGGCGCATGGCGGAGAACCACGCCATCAGCGTGAACGGAACCCAGAAGACGGCGAGCATGAGGAAACCCCAGCCGGCGATGGGACCGGCCGTGGAGCCGAGCGCGATGGCGCCGCCAGAGACACCGCCGACGACGCAGGCAGCGACATAGATGCGGCCGGACCAGCGATGCAGGGTCGGCATCTTCGCACGCAGGCCGCGATGGAACTGGAACGCGCCCAATAGCATCGCGACGCCCGAGGCGGCGATGTGCGTCTGGATGCCGATGGGCGTTAAGTGCGTGTTGGCGATCACGGGCGGCGGCACGTACACGAACCCCACGGCCGTGTGGTAGAGCGCATAGCCGCCCACCCCCACCGACAGCAGCATGATCAGCCACCACGTGACGTTGCCCGCGAGTTTTCCGGTGCTCATGTGTCCCTCCCTGTGGCCCCTCTGGCGGGGGCTAGTTCCGGGACCGTATCACGGACGCGACCCTCATCAGAGCCCCAGCACCATCTTGGCGATGATGTTGTGCTGGATCTCGTTGGAGCCGCCATAGATCGAGGTCTTGCGCATGTTGGCGTAGGTGGGCGCAGTGAGATGCGCGTAGTCCGGCCCGATCGGGTGCTGGTTGTCGCCGTCCTGCGGGAAGCCGCGGAAGTATGGCGCGCCGTAAACACCGACAGCTTCGAGCGTCAGCTCGGTGATGCGCTGCTGGATCTCGGTGCCCTTGATCTTGAGGATCGAGGATTCTGGCCCCGGGCCCTTGCCCTGGCTTTCGCGGGCGAGCGTGCGGAGCTCGGTGTATTCGAGCGCGGTGAGATCGATCTCTAACTCGGAAACCTTGCGGGCGAAGTCGGGGTTGCGGATGATGGGCTGGCCCTGGTCGAGTTCGACGGAGGCGATCTCGCGCAGGCGTTCGATGCCTTTCTTGGAGCGCGCGACGCCGGCGATGCCGGTGCGTTCGTGGGCGAGAAGATATTTGGCGTAGGTCCAGCCTTCGTTTTCCTTGCCGACGAGGTTGGCGACCGGGACTTTCACATCGGTGAACCAGGTCTCGTTGACCTCGTGCCCGCCATCCATGGTGATGATCGGTCGCACTTCGACGCCCGGCGTCTTCATGTCGACGAGGATGAAGGAGATGCCCTCCTGCGGTTTCTTCGCCGTCGGGTCGGTGCGGCAGAGGACGAAGATCCAGTCGGCAAAATGGCCGAGCGTGGTCCAGGTTTTCTGGCCGTTGATGATGTAGTGGTCGCCGACGCGCTCGGCCTTCGTCTTGAGGCTGGCGAGGTCGGAGCCGGCGCCGGGTTCGGAATACCCCTGGCACCAGAAATCCGTGCCGTCGATGATGCGCGGGAGGTAGTGGGCCTTCTGCTCTTCACTGGCGAAGGCCATCAGCACGGGGGCGAGCATGGCCATGCCGAAGGGCGGGACCGGCAGGGTTTCGGCGCGGGCGCATTCTTCCTGGAAGATGTAGCGCTGGGTCGCGGTCCAGCCCGTGCCGCCGTGCTTCTTTGGCCAGGCGGGGGCGCCCCAGCCGCGCTTGTGGAGGGCGCGCTGCCAGATCAGGAAATCTTCCTTGGAATACTCGTCGCGCGAGAACTTGCCGCGCAGCTCCGCCGGGTAGTCGTTCTCGAGGAAGGACCGGACTTCTTCGCGGAAGGCGATTTCCTCTGGCGTGAACTGGACGTCCATGGCGGGGTCTCCGGCAGTTGTATGACGTAACGGAAGCAATGGGCCTCGAAGGCAATGTGCCCCGAATGCGCCTGTTTACGTCAGGTACGTCAAGGGGTTTTGCCCAAGGACGCGAGGTCGCGTTGTCGCTACGACAGGGTGCAATTTGTGATCGCTGGAGGTACATCCGGGACATGCACCAGCCGATCAAAACCCCTTGCGTGAAGGTCTGCGTCGTCGATGGCCAGAGCGGCCATTGCCTCGGCTGTGGCCGGAATCTGGGAGAAATCGCGCGCTGGGCGAGAATTTCAGACACCGAAAGAGATGCGGTGATGGCCATCCTGCCCGCCCGGATCGATGCGCTGAAGGCGGCGGGCAAGCTGGGTTGAAACTGAATCTCGCTGCTATGCGTTTGTTCTTCCCGAAGACTTTCTCTGATATGAAGTCGCCAAGCCGCGCATTTTGGAGTCGGCCGCTTGATACGAGCCATCCTTCCGGCGATCGCCCTTTTCGGCGCCGCGGCCCTTGGGGTTGTGGCCCTACGCGGCACTGTGGACGACAGCTTTGAAGCCAAGCCGGCTGTGGCGAACCCCGAAACTGCCGAGCCGAAATTCGCCGAGGTGAGCCCGCACCAGATCCGCACCGCATCGCTCCGCAAGGAGGGCGACGGGCACTACTGGGCGACGGCGCGGGTGAATGGCGCGGTGGTGAAATTCCTGGTCGACACGGGCGCCACGATGATCTCGCTGACCAAGCGCGATGCGCGGAAGATCGGCATCGACACCGACAAGCTGGAGCGTGTCGTCGATGTGCGGACTGCGGCGGGGCGCGTGAAGGCGGGCACTGTTTCCATCGAGACGATCGAGATCGACGGCGTCGTGCTGGAGAATGTGCAGGCTGTCGTGCTGGAGGAAGGGCTGGAGTACTCGCTGCTCGGCATGAGCTTCCTCAACCGGCTGGAAGGCTGGGACGTGACGCCCGGGGCGATCATTATTCATCAGTAGCCTGGAGCTACTCCGCGGCGGCGCTAATCGGCTGCACGGCGGCGAGCGCTTGGTCGAAGACTGCAATTGCGCCCGCGCCGCGAGCGCCCGGCGCTTTCTCCGACAGAATGCGCCGCCATGTTCTTGCACCCGGCTTGCCGTGGAAGAGGCCGAGCATGTGGCGGGTGATGGAATGGAGCGTGGCGCCCTGCTCCAGCCGCTTGATGATCCAGGGGCGGAAGTCGCGTGCGGCTTCGTCCGCGGTGCGGGTGCGCGCTTCGGAGCCGAAGATGCGGGCGTCGACGTCGAGCAGCAGGGCGGGCTCGTGATAGGCCGCGCGGCCGAGCATGACGCCGTCGACACGCGGGAGTTCGCGTGATGCGGCATCGAGGCTGGCGAGGCCACCATTGAGGATGATGGTGAGATGGGGGTGCGCGCGCTTGAGGTCGGCGACGATGTCGTAGTCGAGCGGTGGCAGTTCGCGGTTCTCTTTAGGCGACAGGCCTTTCAGCCACGCCATGCGGGCGTGGACGATGAAGTGCGTGGTCCCTGCTCTCGCCTGTGTCTCGACAAAGGAGAAGAGACGCTCGCGCGGATCGTCGTCGTCAACGCCGAGGCGGTGCTTCACGGTGACGGGGACGGCCACGGCCTCGCGCATGGCGGAGAGGCAGTCGGCGACCAGCTCGGGCTCGCGCATCAGGCAGGCGCCGAACGCGCCGGACTGCACGCGCTCCGACGGGCAGCCGACATTGAGATTGATCTCGCAATAGCCGTAAGCCGCGCCGATCCGCGCGACCTGCGCCAGCTTGTCCGGCTCGGAGCCGCCGAGTTGCAGGGCGACGGGTTGCTCGATGTCATCGAAGCCAAGCAGACGATCGCGGTCGCCATGGATGATGGCGTCGGCGGTGACCATCTCCGTGTAGAGCAGCGCATGGCGCGACAGATGGCGATGGAAAGCCCGGCAATTCCGGTCCGTCCAGTCCATCATCGGCGCGACGGAGAAGGTGTGAGACGGAATTTTCATCGGGTCGTTGAGAAGCCGGCGCTTGACGGGAAGTCGTGCTGCCTGAGACCACAGCGTGCCAGCATCGTCAAACGCGCTCGTCAGAGCCTGAAGCGGATGCTTGGGCTCTCGACCGCCGACGGCGACGCGGGGTCAAGTCGTGCAGCTGATGCTGCGTGGCGCCCATATGACGGTCGGAACATCTTGACAGGCGCCCCTGCCAGGGGGTCCGACTATCCATCCCGGAACCTGGAAGAATTCGATGCTTAAACTGGCAAGCGCTGCAGCGTTGGGACTTGTCGTTACGCTGGGCGCCTGTTCGCCTGCCGCGGAGACTCCGGCGCCAGCCGCTGAACCGGCGGCTGCGCCAACGCCTGAGCCTGCGGCGCCGGCGCCCCCAGCCGCAGCACCGGGACCGGTGACCGGGCAAACCATCGCGCTCGACATCAAGGATGCCAGTGGCGCCGCGATGTCTGGCGACACGGCGCATGGACAAACCGTTTTCAAGAAATGCACGCAGTGCCATTCGCCCGTGGAAGGCAAGAACGGCACGGGGCCGTCGCTGTACGGGATCATCGGCCGCCCGGCTGGATCAGCCCCGAACTTCCGTTATTCCGAGGCGAACAAGACTTCCAGCATCACCTGGAGCGAGCAGGAGATGTTTGTGTACCTTGAGAACCCGAAGAAAAAGATCCCGAAAACGATCATGGCGTTTGTCGGCCTGCCCAAGGCGCAGGACCGCGCTGACGTGATCGCTTATCTGAAAGCGAATGCGCAGCAGTAAGCTTGTTTCTTGTAAAATATGAGGCCCGCTGGATCACTCTGGCGGGCCCTTTTTTGATTCCGAAACGCGCGTTGATTGTTGCGATGAATTTCCCGTTCGGACGGCAGAGAGATACTGCCCGCGCGCCCGCCGTTCAGACATCCGGCAACTGGCCCGTCTGGCGCAGCGCCTCCCATAGCGCGATGCCGGCCGACATCTCGACATTGAGCGAGCGGGCGCCATCGGCCAGGGGAATCGCAACGCGCGCATCGGCGGCGGCGTGCACGTCTTCCGGAACGCCGGCTGATTCTCTACCGAAGAGAAGGATATCGTCCGGCCGGAAGGCATGCGTCTCGAGGCGGACGCTCCCGCGTGTTGTAAACAGGATCAGGCGCGCACCGGTCGCAAGCTGGGCCTCGCGAAAAGCGGACCAGCCCGAATGCCGGCAAATCGCGACGTTTTCCCCATAGTCCATCGCGGTCCGCCGCAGCGCGCGGTCAGTCAGCGGGAAGCCGCACGGCTCGATAATGTCGACTGCGACGCCAAGGCACGCCGCGAGCCGGAGATTTGCCCCAAGATTCTGGGGGATGTCAGGTTGAAAGAGTGCGAGGCGCAATTTAGACGGGTCCGTCACAGATGGGGCTTTCTTGCGACACCACGCCACGTGGGGGGCTGACCCTGCGGCGGTGATAAGGCGTAAAAGCTCCGGATAGCATGGGAGACTCGTGTGTCGGAACACGGATCCAAAGCCGCAACGTCAGACGCTGCCCATGCTGGAGAAACCCGCAGGGATTTCATCCACATTGCGGCCGCAACAGCAGCAGCAGGCGGCGTCCTCGCGGTTGCCTGGCCGTTCGTGCAGCAGCTTGGCCCCGCCGGCGACACCAAGGCGGCGTCCGCGGCAGAGGTTGACCTCAGCAAAGTTCTCGAAGGCAGCGAGATCCGGGTGGGCATCGGTGGCCTGCCCTTCTTCGTGCGTCACCGCACGGCGGCAGAGATTGCGCGCGCCCGGGCGGACGACGCCGCCACCATGCGCGATCCCGCAACGGACGAGTCGCGCCTCGTTGCGATGGCGGATGGCGCCTACAACCCGGCATTCCTGATTACGTCGGGCACCTGCACGCACCTTGGCTGTGTGCCAGTTGGGCCTGCGCAGGGCTCGGTCGGCGAGTTCGGCGGCTGGTACTGCCCATGCCACGGCTCGCACTACGATACGTCGGGACGTATCCGCAAAGGTCCGGCGCCAAAGAATCTGGCGATCCCGGAATATGCGTACATCTCGCCGACCATGATCAAGATTTCGCTGTAGTCGAAGGCAGAGGCTCATGAGCGGACCGTCGACCTACGAACCCAAGACCGGCTTCGAGAAGTGGCTCGATACCCGTCTTCCAATCATCCGCTTCGGCGCGGATCTGATGGATTTTCCGACACCGAAGAACCTCAACTACTGGTGGACCTTCGGCGGTATCCTTGCGGTGTGCCTGGTGGTGCAGATCGTCACCGGCATCGTGCTGGCGATGCATTATGTGGCGACGACGCAGGGCGCATTCGCCTCGGTCGAGCGGATCATGCGCGATGTCGACTTTGGCTGGCTGATCCGCAACATCCACGCCAACGGCGCTTCGATGTTCTTCCTCGCCGTCTACATCCACATGTTCCGCGGGCTCTACTACGGCTCATACAAGCAGCCGCGCGAAGTGATCTGGATCCTCGGCGTGATCATCTACCTGCTGATGATGGCGACGGCATTCATGGGATATGTGCTGCCCTGGGGCCAGATGTCGTTCCACGGCTCGGCGGTCATCACCAACCTGATCGGCGCGATCCCGCTGGTGGGCGACACGGTGAAAACCTACCTGATGGGCGGACCGGCGATCGGCGACCCGACGTTGAACCGTTTCTTCTCACTCCATTACTTGCTGCCGTTCGTGATCGCGGGCATCGTCGTCCTGCACATCTGGGCGCTGCACGTGCCGGGCAACAACAACCCGACGGGCGTCTCGGTGAAGGATGTCAAGAAGGACACGGTCCCGTTCCACCCGTACTACACGGTGAAGGACGGCTTCGCGATCCTGCTGTTCCTCCTGGTGTTCGCCTACTTCGTCTTCTTCGCGCCGAACGCGCTGGGCCACGCCGACAACTCGATCGAGGCAAACCCGCTGGTGACGCCGGCGCACATCGTGCCGGAATGGTACCTGCTGCCGTTCTACGCGATCCTGCGCGCCATAACGTTCGACATCGGCCCGATCGAGGCCAAGCTGCTCGGCGTGTTCGCGATGTTTGGCTCGATCCTGATCCTCTTTGTGGTTCCGTGGCTCGACTCATCGAAGGTGCGCTCGATGCGCTACCGCCCCATGGCCCAGCAGTTCTTCGTGCTCTTCGTCGCCTCGGCGATCGGACTCGGTTTCTGCGGCGCGAACGATCCGGACAAGCTGGTCTTCAAATGGTCGGATGGCCTCGTGGTGAACTATGTGGACACCAACGGCGCCTCAAAGGTATCGCCGAAATACGCCGAGTACGCTGACGCCACCGCATTCCAGGCAAGCCTTCCCGCCTCTGCTGGCGCGAGCATCGCGATCCAGGAGGACGGCTTCAAGTGGCTGTGGCTGTCGCAGATCCTGGGGGCGTACTACTTCCTGTACTTCCTCCTGATCCTGCCGGTGCTGGGCATCGTCGAGAAGCCGAAGGCGCGGCCGCCGTCGATTGCGGACAGCGTGCGCGGCAAGAAGCATGGCGGTTCGACCGCATCCGCTGCGCCGGCTGGCGCTGCTCCTGTGGCCGCGGAATAGGGAGAGACACATGCGCTTTGCCAAGCTCGCCCTCGCAGGCCTTGCCGCCACCGGACTAGCAGCCTTCGGGATTTCTGCGGTCGCGCAGCAGCCCACAACGCCACCGGCCGCCGAACAGCCTGCTCCGCCCGCTGACGGACAGCCTGCGCCAACGGAAACACCGATCACGACCATTCCCGCTCCGACGACCGAAGTTGCGCCGACGCAGCCAGCCGTCATCCCGGCCGCCGCGGACGCCGCGGGCGGTCATGGCGGCGAGGAGGGCGCGGGCGGAGAAGCCCACGCTGCCGGCGGCGACCATCACCTGCTCGAGCCCAAGGGCGGCTGGCCGCACGACGGGTACTTCGGCACATTCGACCAGAACCAGCTTCAGCGCGGCTTCAAGGTCTATTCGGAAGTCTGCTCCGTCTGTCACGGCATGAAGCTGCTGTCGTTCCGCAATCTCGGCGAGCAGGGCGGACCGTTCTACGACGCACGTTATCCCAACCCGAACGACAATCCTGTCGTGAAGCAGATCGCGGCGACTTTCACGAACCAGATCCCCACCATCGATCCGGACTCCGGCGACATGATCATGGCGCCGGCCAAGACGTCTGACCGGATCGTCGGACCATACGCCAACGACATTGCGGCGCGCGCGGGCAATGGCGGCGCCCTGCCGCCGGACCTGTCGGTCATCACCAAGGCCCGCCATGGCGGCGCCGGCTACATCTACTCGCTGCTGATGGGCTACATGCCGCCGCCGGCAGGCCTGACGGTTGCTCCGGGGCAGCACTACAATGCCTACTTCGCGGGTGACACGAGCGCCAGCTGGTCAGGCGATCCGCGACTCAAACCGGCGGGCGGCTTCCTCGCCATGGCGTGGCCGCTTGAGTTCGCCGAAGTCACGTTCGACGACGGTACAGCCGGCACGAAGGAACAGATGGCGCACGACGTTTCGGTGTTCCTCGCCTGGGCGGGCGACCCCAAAGCGGTGCCTCGCAAGCAGATGGGCGCCGCCGTGATCCCCTACATGCTCCTTCTCGCGCTGCTGGTGTTCCTGTCCTACCGCCGCCTGTGGCGGAACATCGAACACTGACGTTCAGCGGCCACTGACAGGGCGACTGCCCCGTAGTGGCGCGGACGAACCGGTCGCCGACGCCCGGTTCGGTCAGAATATGCGCTGGCTGATCGGGACTCGGCTCCACCCTCTGCCGCAAGTGGCGGATATGGACGCATAGCGCCTGCACACCGGCCCTGTGCCCTCCCACGCCTTCGTCAGCGGGTGCTTTTGCGTGAGCACCTTGTCTTCGTGCAGCACCAGTTCAGCGGGCAGCGGACGCTACCGCAGCAAGCGCGCATTAAGCCGTGTAGCCGGGAGCCGAAACGACCTCCGTGCGTTGATCGGAAACGCGAAGGAGACAGCTCATGCAGGCGCTCAGCGGTTCGATCAGCGAGAAGCTCGTCAAGGTCGAGGACAATGCCAGTTGGGTGAACATTGAGCTCGGTGGCTGCGTGATCGTGGGCGGTCCGAGCGTGCGCTACGGTTCGTTCTTCAACGTCACCTTCGTGAACTGCGTGTTTCTTTATGACGGCATGGAAGTGTCCGGCAGCGAATGGCTGGCCTTCATGAGCATGGATCGCATGCCCGTTCGCAGCAGCAGCCGGCGACACACGCAGTTGGACTGAGATCTCTCATGCCCGGCCTCCAGCGGTTGCAATCGACTGAGGCCAAGACCTGAACTGACCCCGTTGACATAATGTGCTTTGTATCACAAAGTGCTCTCCACACAAAGGAGAGCGAACATGATTCGCCGAAAAACCATCCTCGCCACCGCAATTCTCGCAATGGCGCTTACCCTCCCCGCATTCGCCCAGACCACAAAAGTGACGCTTGCCGTCAAGGGCGTTCCAACATCGGAGGGCAGCATTCTCGCAACGCTCTGCGGTGATCCCAAGGCGCCATTTCCCGGAGCGTGCATGACACACAGCGGGATGACGCAGGCAGCGGCCGGCACGACGACGGTGACATTCGAAGGCGTCGCGCCCGGGCGCTACGCCGTTCAGGCATTCCACGATGAAAATGGCGACATGCAGATGAACATGCCGGCCGAAGGCTATGCGTTCGGCAATGACGCGGCCTGGCCCGTCACGTTCGATTCAGCGTCGATCGCCGTGCCGGGAGATACCACGGCGACCGTTACGCTCCAGCGGATTCCTGGCGCTGCCTCTGCGCCGCCGCCATCGAAGGCAACACTGCGCGGAGCGCCTGCGCCACAAGGCGCAACCCGCGAAGATGTGCGCGCCAACGGGCTGAACGGAATCCTCTACCGGCCAGAAGGCGCGAAGCAGGCGCCTGCCTTGATCGTGCTCGGGGGCTCCGAGGGCGGCATTCAGGCGGCAAGCGGCGTGGGCTCAGGTTTCGCGAAGCAAGGTTATGCCGTGCTGGCGCTTGCATATTTCATGGATGACGGACTTCCGAAGACGCTTGAAAACATCCCGCTCGAATATTTCGATACAGCAGTCGACTGGCTCAAGTCGCAGCCCGGCATCGACGCAGGCGCAATCGGCGTGATCGGCGGCTCGCGCGGATCGGAGGCCGCGCTGCTGCTGGCCTCGCGGCGTAGCGACATCAGGGCAGTAGCAGTGTTCGCCCCATCCGGGATCGTCTGGCAGGGCCTCAACTTTTCCAACCCGATGAACATGGGGCCGGCCTGGACTGTCGATGGAAAGCCCCTGCCCTTCGTGACGCCGGATGGCATGGCTTATCGACCGGGCGGCGCAATGAAGCCGATGTTCGACAACGTCCTGGGCCAGGCGGACACCCGGCCAGACACCAACATTCCGGTCGAAAAGATCAACGGGCCGTTGCTGCTGGTTTCGGGCAAGGCGGATGCGCTGTGGCCGTCGTTCGACATGGGCGAGCATGTGGTGAAGCGGCTGGAGAGCAAGAGCTTCAAGCACAAGGTTGAACACCTCAGCTATGAGACGGCTGGGCATATGGTGTTCATGGGCGATCCGGCGACTGCGACCGCCGCCTCCATGGCGCGGGCGCCCGTCAGTCCGATGCTGGGTGGGACCGGCGAGGCGAACATGACCGCGTGGAAGGACAACTGGCCGAAGATCCTCGCCTTCTTCGACGCCGCGTTGAAGGAGTAGCCAGCATGAACGTCACACGCGAGGAAGCAGCGAAGGCGCTGGAGGAAGTCAGCCGGGCGAGCGATCGCATTGTTACGCTGAAAGGCTACAACCACGGCGCGCCGCATTTCATCATCTGGGGTCTTGTGTGGCTGGTCGCGAATACATTCACGCAGTTCTGGCCCGCCCAGGCCAACTGGGCCTGGGGGCCGGGCATCGTGCTGGGCATGATCGCGAGCACGGTGACAGGAATCATCCAGTCCCGGATGATCCGGCCAGGCGCGCCGTCTTCGTTTGATGCAAAAATCGGGCGACGGATCGGGATGACGTCCGGCGTGTCGCTCGTCTTCATCGCCTGCCTGATCTTCATTGCCCGGCCGGAAACGTCCCGCGAGTCGAACGCGATGATCTCGATCTTCTTCCCGTTCCTGTACATGGGCGCCGGCATCTGGGCCGGCTGGCGGCTGTTCGCCATCGGGCTTGTGACCGCAGCCGGCATCATGGCGGGCTTTGTCTGGATCGAAGACTACTACGCACTCTGGATGGGCCTGTTCGGCGGAGGCTCGCTCATCGCAGGCGGCCTCTGGCTCCGGAGCGCCTGAGCATGGATGGGCCAGACGAGATCATCCACCAGTCGATGCGGCTGCGCATAGCGGCGACGCTCAACGCTCTGCCTCACGGCGAACAGCTCGAATTCAACAAGTTGAAGGCCGTTCTCGGCGCCACGGACGGCAACATGGCGACGCATCTCGCGGCCCTCGAGAAGGCGGGCTACATCGCCGTGCAGAAAGACTTCGTCGGCAAGAAGCCGCGCACACGCGTGGCGCTCACGCGCGTCGGGCGGAAGGCGTTCGACAGGCATGTCGCCTACCTCAAGGATCTGCTCGAAGGCGGGAGCTGACGGCGGGTTGCCACTACAACGAAGACGTCGCTGCTGGCCGCACTGGAGCAGGCGGCGCGAACTTTGCGCGCAGCCCTTCGAGCGCGACAAGCAGCTGCGCCTTGGCTGGCGCGGGCAGTTCGGCGCGACGCAGAAGGTGCATCGTGCTGATGTGGACGCGCAGCGGCTCCCAATCCAGCTTCTGTCGGATCAGCAGACCATCGGCCATGTCGCAGAGACTGCGCGCGGCGATATCCATTTCGGGAATCCGCGCGACTGTGGCCACGCCGATCATGCGGCGCGCTGTTTCATACACGTCGCGGATCTGCGCACGCTGAGTGTCTTCGTCGCCGGAAAGACCCGCAGGAAAAGCGGCAAGCAATGTGTCGAGCCGCGCGAGGCACTCGTTCTCGATCTCGCCCAGCAGCGCTTCGGCCTGTTTCACGGCGGTCGCCGCCATCATCGGGGGAGCGCTGTCGAGCGCATCCCGCAGCCGGTTCCTGGCGTAGGTGATCTTCATGCTGAGGCTGCCGCGTTCATGACCATGTCGATCTCAACCTGATTCATGTCGCCGCCTGCCGCGATCCGCGCGACGACTTCACGGTCCTTCTGGCGGCGCCCTTCTGAGCCTTCCGGCAGCGCCTCGTCGCGCCAGCGGCGGTCGGGCCCGATATAGTGGTCGGTCTCGACATAGGGCCGCTTCTCCCGCGACATCCAGAGGATCCGCTCCAGCAGAACGGTAGCCGAAAGGGGGCGCGAGACCACGAAGTTGGCGCCGGAGTCGCGCAACTGCCCGATCCTGCTGCTCTCGGTATGGCCGGTGACAACCAGCACCGGAGCATGCCGGTTTGGCGCAGGCAGATCACGCCGCATCCAGCTGATGAGTTCATAGCCCTCCGCGCCAAAGCTGGCTGGGTCGGTGATGATCAGGTCGTAGGGTTGGTGCGAGAGCTGGCGCTGGACTTCTGCAATCTCATCGCAGCGCGTGATGTTGCGGGCGCCGAAGCCGATAAGCATCTGAACCACGATGCTCTGGCCCATCATGTCCGCGTCAGCGAGCAATATCGACGTCCGCTGCAGGTTCAGCAGCGCCTTCGGGGGCTTGGCGGAGGACATGCGTGAGCTGACCCGTTTTCTGTTGGGCGACCTTGCGCTCTCGCCGTTTCGCGACAGTTAATTTTTCCTTGGGCCAAGGTAGGAAAGAGCAGGGTCAGTGGTCGCGCCACAGGCCGTCCCTGCCGCGAAGACGCACCCGGCCGTCCTCGGTTTCCACGTCGGTTGGGCTGGCGAGCGCCTTGGAGACGCCGCCCGGAATGTCGATGACATACTGTGGCTGCGCGAGTCCGGAAATGCGGTCTCGCAGGTCGCGGACCAGCGCCTGACCCTGCTCCACGCCCAGCCTGAAGTGGGATGTGCCCTGCGCCAGGTCGGGATGGTGAAGGTAGTAAGGCCGCACGCGCGACTCGACGAGCGCGCGCATCAGGTCAGCCAGCGTACCGATGTCGTCATTGATGCCCTTGAGAAGCACAGACTGGCCGAGCAGCGGAATGCCGGCATCCGCGAGGCGCGCGAGCGCGGCGCGAGCCTGCGGCGTCAGCTCGCGCGCGTGGTTGCAATGCACGGCGACATAGACCGTCTTCGATCTGCTGCGGATGGCGGTGACAAACTCATCGGACACGCGCTCCGGATCGGCGACGGGCATGCGGGTGTGCCAGCGGATCACCTTCACATGCGGAATGTCCTCCAGCGCGCGTGTGAGTGCGGCAGCACGGCGCGCGGACAGCATGAAAGGATCGCCGCCCGTGAGGATGACTTCCCAGATTTCAGGATGGTTGCGGATGTAGGCTAGCGCCGTCTCGAGTTCGGCCGGCGCCAGATTGCCGTCCTTGTCCGGCCCGACCATTTCGCGCCGGAAGCAGAAGCGGCAATAGACCGGGCACACGGAAACGATCTTGAGCAGCACGCGATCGGGATAGCGGTGAACGATCCCCTCGACCGGCTCGTGCGCCTTGTCGCCGATCGGGTCGGGCAGTTCCCCGGGACGAATGTCGAGTTCGGCGGGCGTGGGCACGAACTGCAGCGCGATCGGATCGGCAGGATTGCTGCGATCGATCAGCGCCGCCATCGCCGGCGTGATCGCGGTGGCGTAGGCGGCCGTCACCTGCTCCAGCTCGCGGGCGTCACGCGCGAGGCCCGCAGCGACGAGATCGTCGGCGGTGCGCAGCGTGCGAACAGGCGGTATGTCGAGCAAGCGGGTCACGGTTCGCGGGCGTCTAGCGCCGTCCGCGCGTCAAGTCCATCAGCCCGCCCAGATCCTCGATGGCGCGGACCGCCCGGTCATCTACACCCTCCCGCCGCAGCATGTCCGCGAACAGCCGGCTCGCGTCCGGCGCGCTTGAGCATTCCGCAACCGCATCGGTGATGTCCGGCCATGCATCGTCAGCGAAATCGGCGACAAGTTGCAGCGCCCCTATGGCGGTGAGCACCATCGTCAAGTTTGGCGAAAGCGTCTGCGAGTTTCCTTGAGCGCCTAGCACGAGGGACGCCTGGTCGCGCAAATCGTTGATCTGCCTGCGGTGATCGTAGACGAACTCGCCCAGGATCCGCTCCGTCTTCCAGTCGAACCACTCGGCTGTGCACGGCTCCGGCGCGGTGGCGCACGCGGACATGAGCGGCGCCATCAGGATGGCTGCAGCGAGCGATCGGAACATGGCGCACCTCTTTTGCGGTATTGGAGCCTCTCAGACCGGCGGCGTCCAGAGCACGTCTGATATCCGTCGCGCGCCGGTCGCGAGCATGACGAGGCGGTCAAATCCCATCGCGACGCCGCTGGCGGCGGTCATGTGGGCCAGCGCATCAAGAAATTCCTCATCGAGCGGATAGCGTTCGCCATAGGTCGCCTGCTTCACGTCCATCTCGGCTTCGAATCGGCGGCGTTGTTCGGCGGCGTCTGTCAGTTCACCGAACCCGTTGGCGAGTTCGACGCCGCAGGCATAAAGCTCGAAACGTTCCGCGAAGCGCGGGTCTCGGCCCAGCGGACGCGCGAGGGCGGCCTCTTCGCCGGGGTATTCGCACAGCAGAGTCAGACGTCCTTCCCCCAGCTTTGGCTCGATATGCTGGACCAGAATCCGGCTGAACAGGTCGGACCAGGAGTCGTCCGGACCGACGCGGACGCCGACAGACAGCGCGGCGCTCGCGAGGGCATCCCGATTGCCCAACGCTGCTGCGAGGTCGACACCGGCATGCGTCGCGAAGGCGTCCACGAGAGTCAGGCGCTCGGGTTCGGCTTCGGGATCACAGCTGCTGTCGCGCCACCGCAGCATTGCCTGCCCTGCCTCGCGCGCGGCGAGGCGGCACAGCGCAACGCAATCATCCATGACGGCCTCGTAGGGCTCGCCCGCGCGATACCATTCCAGCATGGTGAACTCGCCGGAATGGAGAGGTCCGGTCTCGCCCTTCCGGTAAACCCGCGCGTAGTCGAATATCTTCGTCTCGCCTGCGGCCAGCAGTTTCTTGCAGGCGAATTCCGGCGAGGTGTGGAGATAAAGCGGCCGAGGACCCGCCTCGCCGGTCTGCTCCGTCGCGAAGGCGTGCAGGTGCGCCTCATTGCCGGGTGAGACCTGCAGAGCGCCGCATTCCACCTCTGTGAAACCGCCCTGCCGGAACCATCCGCGCGCGGCATCCCGTATCCGCGCGCGCGCCAGCAGGAAGGGCCGGCGGTCGGCGTGGGTTTCGGGAGACCACCAGGGCATCGACAGGGATTCCGGAGCGAGCGTTGCGAGACCCTATCACTTGCCGCGCCAAAGCGCGCAAACCCCTGATTCAGGCTCCAAAAGCCGCAGACGACCGGGCTTGGCCCGGGGGGCGGGGCATTGTATGACCGCGCCGCTTCAACAGGTTCAGGTCGGCGGACGCAACTCCGCCGACGACCGCAAGACAAGGGCTTATCCCGTGGGCAAAGTCATCGCCAGCGACGTCCGCAAGGGCAATGTTCTCGAGAACGAGGACGGCAAGCTCTACACAGTGCTCAAGGCGGAGACGTATCGCCCCGGCAAGGGCACGCCGACCGCGACGATCGAGATGCGCCGCATTTCTGACGGTGTAAAAATTGTCGAGACCTACAAGACGACCGACCAGCTTGAGCGCGCCTTCGTCGAGGAGGTCATGCACACCTACCTGTTCAAGGACGACCCGAACTACGTCTTCATGAACCCGAGCAATTACGAGCAGATCACCGTGCCCGCCGCCATGCTGGGCGACGACGCGAACTATCTCGACGAGAACATGCAGTGCCACCTGCTGATGTTCGACGGCAATCCGGTTGCGATCTCCCTGCCCCAGCGCGTCACGCTCGAGATCGTGGAGACTGAGCCGGTCGTGAAGGGCCAGACCGCGTCGGGCTCGTACAAGCCGGCCAAGCTTTCCAACGGCGTGCGCGTCATGGTCCCCCCGCACATCGGCACAGGCACGCGCATCATCGTCTCGACCGAAGACGGCTCCTACGTGGAACGCGCGAAGGACTGATCCTTCAGAACTTGCTGAAATCCGGCGCGCGCTTCTGCTGGAACGCCATGAAGGCTTCCATTGCCTCGGCGGTCTTCAGGCGCTCGCCGAAGATTTTCCCTTCAGCGCGGAGCTGGGCGAGAATCGTCTCGCCGTCGCGCATCAGCTTCTTGGTCGCCATCACCGCGCCGGGCGGACGCTGCGCCAGTTTGCGCGCAGCTTCGCGTGCGGCGGCGATGACCTCGCCAGCCGGAAGCGCTGCGTTGGCGACGCCGAGCTGCGCCGCCTGCGCGCCCGCGATGCCATCCCCAAGTGCGAACATCGCAAAGGCGCGCGTATAGCCGATCCGCGCCGGAATCAGCATCGAGGAAGCGGCCTCAGGAACGAGTCCGAGATTCACGAACGGCGTGGTCAGCTTTGCCTCATTCGCCACAAAGACCAGGTCGCAGTGGAACAGCATCGTTGTGCCGACGCCGACCGCCAGGCCGGTCACGGCGGCGACCAGAGGCTTTGGAAACTGCGCGATCGCTTCGATGAAGCCGCCAGCTGCGGGCGCCTCGCCTCCTGCAGACGCGGCGGCGAAATCCGCAAGATCATTGCCCGAGGTGAAGCTGTCGCCTTCGGAGCTGAGCAGGACGACCCGGATCGACTTGTCCTCCACAGCACGGGCGAGTGCGGCGGTGGCGGCGCGATACATCACGTTGGAAAGGGCGTTCTTCTTGTCCGGACGGTTCCAGACGATCTCCATGACGCCGTCCGCGGCGCTGATCTTCACGAGGTCAGTCTCAACAGCGTCGGTCATATCGTCCCCTTGTGTCCAAAGCGCCAGCGCGAAGCGGCTGCGACCTACTTCACGCGCGCAAAGCTGAGGTTGTTGCCACGCGCCGTGTAGAACATGTCGAACCCGTCGTCGGCGACATGGCCCAGCTCGTAGTAGAACGCGCCAATCGCTTCTTTCACTTCCAGATAGCGCGAGGCTGGGGTGAACGGTCCTGCGGCGCCGGCTGGCGGCTGGTCACCGGTGAAAAGCTTCCAGTCGGCAACGAAAAGCGTGTCGCCCTCATACACGCTTGTCCACTTGCCGTCGGCAGCGATGACAAGCGTCGCTTTCTCGTCATCCGTGGCGCGCCACGCACCGAGCAGCAGTGCGTTGAGCTGCTCGATTGTCATCGCATTCGCGTCAGTGACAGGCGCGGACTCAGCAACCATGGGCGCTTCCATCGAAGCTGCTGCCGCTGGTGCAGGGGCAGCCTGTTCGCCACACGCCGCCAAGGTGAGCGAGACGGCCACCAGAAGCATGATCCGCATGGGGCTATCCTCAGTAAACCAGAGTGCGGGACATCTCGGCGACGGGCCCGTGAGTGGTATCGAGCTTGCCCGTCGAGACGAAGCCGCACTTTGCATAGAAGGGTTCGGCGCGCGGCGAGGCTGACGCCAGCAGTTCCGGCGCTTCAAGCGCCATTGCGAACTGCACCGCCTCGTCGACCAGCTTGCGACCGATGCCGCCGCGCCACAGATCAGGCTCGACAAACGGCCCGTCGAGGTCAGCTCGCCCGTCTTCACGCGGCACGACCACGACAAAGCCTGCGGCCTCGCCCCAATGCTCGAACACGATGACAAGACCGGCGGCGATATGATCCGCCGGCAAAGTCATCGTGTCAGGATTCTGAAGCTGCTCCGGGCGAGCCGCGTCCCATTTGAGCGAGGCCCGCCGCTGCAGGTCCACCAGCGCCTGGCGGTCGGATGCACGCGCGGGGCGGAACTGGCGGGTGATGACCTACCCCACGATTTCGTCGAGACGGAAGAAGAAGCCGATTTCGCGCTCAGCCGAAGCTTCGCTGTCTGAACCGTGCACCGAGTTCTCGCCGATCGACTTGGCGAACAGCTTGCGGACGGTGCCGTCGGCAGCCTTCGACGGGTCGGTGGCGCCCATGACTTCGCGGTGGTTGGCGACGGCGTTCTCGCCTTCAAGAACCTGCAGCACTACGGGTCCGGATGTCATGAATTCAACCAGTTCGCCGAAGAACCCACGCGCCTTGTGTTCGCCGTAGAAATCCTCCGCCTGCTCGCGAGTGAGCCGCACGCGCTTCTGGGCGACAATGCGCAGGCCGGCCTTCTCGAACACGGCGTTCACGGCGCCGGTGAGATTGCGCGCCGTGGCGTCCGGCTTGATGATGGAAAGCGTGCGTTGCACCGGCATGAAGAGTTCCTGGAAGGCCTGAATCGGGTTTGGACGGCCCCTATAGCCTCGGTAACCTGCCCAGCCAACAGCCCATGCGCATTTCTTGACAGACAGGCACAGTCGCCTGTCGGGTGTAAGTGTCAGTGGCATTTGGAGAGCACGATGGCAGGCGACAACGCGCGGCAAGTGGCCGACTGGAACGGTTCGATCGGTGAAAGGTGGGCCGCCGACCAGGAGCGGACCGACCGGCTGGTCAGGCCCTACGGCGACGCGGCAATCGCCGCCGCCCGGGTACAGCCGGGAGAGACTGTCCTCGATGTCGGCTGCGGCTGTGGCGACACCTCGCTGGCAATTGCGTCCATGGTTGGCGCGCAGGGACACGTCGTCGGCGTCGATGTATCGACGCCCATGCTGGAGGTCGCCCGGAAGCGCGCCGCGGGTATCGGAAATGTGACATTCTTGGCGGCCGACGCCTCGACTGCCGCCCTGCCCGGTCCGTTCGACCTTCTGGTTTCGCGGTTCGGCGTGATGTTCTTTGACGATCCCGCTGCGGCATTCACCCACCTGCGCGGTGCGCTGAAGCCCGGCGGGCGTCTGGCGTTTGTGTGCTGGCGAACGGCAGCCGAGAATCCCTGGGCCTCCGTGCCTGCCCATGCGGCCCGGAAAGCCATCGGCGGCGCGGCGCCCCCGGCCGACCCACATGCGCCCGGACCTTTCGCTTTCGGCGATGGCGAGCGTCTGAAGGGCATCCTGCATACCGCAGGATTTGCCGGCGTCAGCCTCGAAAGCTTCGAGGCGCCGATGTATCTGGGCCGTTCGCCGCGCAGCGCCGCCGAGGGCTGCACGCGGATCGGTCCAGCTTCCCGCGTTGCGCTCGATGCAGGGCCGGAGCACCTCTCCACGATCATCGACGCAATTGAAGTCGCCTTGGCGCCGCATTCTGCTGGCGACGGATCCGTTTTCCTGCCCGGCCGGACGTGGGTCGCGACAGCGCGCGCATAACCAGTTGTGGCGCGCGAGCAACGGTACCGTACCAATCGTACCTTAGGTCCCTGAATTCTCAGGGTTAAAATCAATGAAAAAAGTTGGTTGGGGGCGCCTTTTCTGGAACTCGGTGCGAGCCCATCTGTTTGTTCATAGAAGACCGGGAATAACCCCGGCCAGAACAGAAAAAAGAGAACGAGCCCTCCCCATGCTCGCCAAACGCTTCATCCTCGTTGCCTTCGCAGCCCTCGCCATCGGACTGACCCCGCTCGCCTTTCCGGGCGACCGTGATCTGTTCACTGACGTAGACCCGATGCCCACCATCGTGGCTGCGAACTAGCCGAGACCTCCACAACACTGATCCCCGCGTTCGGGCCGAAGGTCCGGAGCGCGCATGCTCGCCTTGGCTCGTCGTATCGCCTTGCACGCCTCGCGCGTCAGGCGAAACGCTGGACCCGAAACGCACGCATTGGCCGGCGCGGCCAGCTATTTCAGGTGCTGCTCGAACCACCCCGCCATCGCTTCGAGCGCCTCGATGGCATAGGCGTCCGTCTTCGCCGGATCGCCTTTCACATAGAAGTCGTGGTCGGCGTCGGGGAATATCTTCAGCTCGTTCCTGACGCCTGCCTTGTCGAGCGCTGTCTTCATGGTTTCCGACTGCGAGATCGGAACGCCCTTGTCGGCGCCTCCCGAGATGATCAGCGTCGGCGGATCGCGCGCATCGACGAAATGGATCGGCGAGTTGGGGGCGCGGAGGCTGTCGTCGAAATCGATGGCCCCCTGCTTGGCCCGGCTGCCCAGGAGCACGTCGAGATCGGTCGGCGGGAAGTAGGCGACCACCGCAGCCACGCGATTGCCTGAGCGCTCCAGCGGATCGACCGCCACCCGGTCGCCATCATCCGCCATCACGCCGGCGACCAGCGAGAGATGCCCTCCCGCGCTCGCGCCCCACACGCCGATCCGCGCGGGATCGGCGCCATACTCCGCCGCGTGCAACTTGATGTGGCGCATACCCAGCCGGACATCCCTGACCGCGTCCGGAACCGCGAAGCGCGGCGCCGACGCGTGGTACAGCGCAACAACAGTGAAGCCCTTGTCGATCAACAGCTGGTAGCGTGCCTGTCGCTCTTCAGGCGCTCCCCACGTCGACCGCCACCCGGCGGACACCATGTTCACCACCAGCGCGCCATTGGCGACCTTCGGTTTGAACACGTCGTAGGTCAGCGCCATGCCGTCGCGATGGCCGTAGATGACATCGCGCACGTAAGTCGCCGTCGTAAGCTCTGCAGGCGTAGGCAGCCCAAGCGCCTTGCGCGGATAGCCGCTGAGGGGCGGGCCGGGATCGACTACGGGCTGTGGCGTTTGCGCGAGCGATGGCGCGGCGCACAGCGTCGCGAAAGCAGCAATGGCGAACGCTCTCAGGGCCATGAGTCCTCCTTCCGCATCGCAACCATATCAACCTCCTCGAACATCGCGACTGACACGGCGCCGAGGACAGGGTTCACGCTGCAAGAGATGCTAGCCGGCGCACTTCTTGAGAGTCGTCATGCCAGTGCTGAGCGAGCCGTCGGGTTGACGCCTGAAGGTGTTGGTCCCGCCGGACGGGTTTGTGATCGTAACGTTCTCGCCGTCCACCGTGTAGGAGCCGTCCTGGCCCTCCGAGGTTACGACGCCCCCCTTCAGCATCACCTTCATGTCGCCCGCCGTGCAGTACGTGCCGTCGATCCCGCCGACATCAGCGCCGCTGCAACCAACAAGCGCCACCGCCACGGCAGCCGCAAGCATCCATCGATTGTAGGTCATCTGCTCGTCCCTCCCGATCCATGCACGGGATCATAGGCGAAACATGCTGGCGCGCCAGCGCTCGTGTCGCCCGCAGGCCCGTTTCCTCACAAATCTACGCCGACTCCGAAAACAGCTCCCGGCCAATCAGCCAGCGCCTGATCTCACTCGTCCCCGCCCCAATCTCATAGAGCTTGGCGTCGCGCAGCAGGCGCCCCGTCGGATAGTCGTTGATATATCCGTTGCCGCCAAGAATCTGGATCGCGTCCAGCGCAAGTTGCGTGGCCGTCTCCGCCGCGAACAAGATCGCGCCGGCTGCATCCTTGCGCGCGGTCTGGCCGCGATCGCATGCCTTCGCCACGGCGTACACATAGGCCTTGGACGCATTCATCTTCACATACATGTCGGCGACCTTGCCCTGGATGAGCTGGAACTCGCCGATGGATTTTCCGAACTGCTTGCGGTCGTGGATGTAGGGCAGCACCACGTCCATGCAGGCCTGCATGATTCCGGTCGAACCGGCGGCCAGAACGGTGCGCTCATAGTCGAGACCCGACATCAGGATTTCGACGCCACTGTTCAGCGGGCCCATCAAATTCTCTTCAGGGACTTCGCAATCCTCGAACACCAATTCGCCGGTTTCCGAGCCGCGCATGCCCAGCTTGTCGAGCTTCTGCGCCACCGAGAATCCCTTGAAGCCCTTTTCGATGATGAAGGCCGAGATGCCGCGCGAATTCTTCTCCGGCGCCGTCTTGGCGTACACGATCAGCGTGTCAGCACTCGGCCCGTTCGTGATCCACATCTTCGAGCCGTTGAGGATGTAGCGGTCGCCCTTCTTCACCGCCGTCAGCTTCATCGACACGACGTCGGATCCCGCGCCCGGCTCCGACATCGCGAGCGATCCCAGATGCTCGCCCGTCATCAGCTTGGTCAGGTAGCGCCGCTTCTGCTCGTCCGTCCCCCAGCGCCGCATCTGGTTCACGCAGAGATTGGAGTGCGCACCGTAAGAGAGCCCAACCGAAGCAGACGCGCGGCTGATCTCTTCCATCGCCACGGCGTGTTCGAGATAGCCTAGGCCCGAGCCGCCCCACTCCTCCTCCACCGTGATTCCCAGCAGGCCAAGCTCGCCCATGCGCGGCCAGAGGTCGCGCGGAAATTTGTCGGTGCGATCAATCTCGGCCGCGCGCGGCGCTATTTCGGACTGCGCGAAACCGGCGACGGTGTCGCGGATCATGTCAGCGGTTTCGCCAAGGTCGAAGTCGAGGGATCGGGGTGCGTTGGGGATCATCCGCGCAATCTAGCCCGTGTCGATGGGAATGCTAGTGCGCCCGGGTCCGCGCCTTGTCCAGCAATGCGGGCGCCATGAGCAGAATCTGCAACAGCGGAAAAGCGACGAACGCGACGCCAAGCGCTGCAAGCTGCTGCGGCAGCGGGAAGGGTCGCCACAGAAGGTAAGCCGCATGGAGAAACCAGTAGAGCGTCATCGCGGCGAGCACGGCCTTGCCGGCTGCATGTGTCCACCACTTCCGTAGCGCCACCGCGAGCACGAGCAGCGAAGCGACAAGCGCCATGAGACTCCAGAGGTCATTCAAGGCGCGCAGCGCCCAGCGCAGGCTGTCGGGAAGGTCCGCGGCCGCCGCGTCCCAGCCGAACACGGTCGGCAACATGAAGTGAAAGCCGGCGAGACCAAGCGCCAGCAATGCGGCGGCGAACAGAAGGACGCGCGTCATGCGCAGAGCACATCACGAGAGCGGCAGGTTCACAAGGCGAAGCGATCAGGCTTCGTCCGACGCGCGTTTCCAGAAGAGGAAATAGACGCTCATCACCATCATGACCCCGAACACGGCGAGGACAGTTCCGGCAAGGCGCGGGACGCCCGTGGACAGGCCGCCGCCCTTGAAGGCGTCCACTGCGCCGATCAGGAAACCCAGCACGGAAAGCGCCAGCACGATGATCCAGGGCGCCATCACCAGCACGCGTCCCGAGATCGGCCCGACGCGCCTGGCGTGGCCATTGACCATTTTTGCCCGGCGTTCGGCCTCGGCGAACGCCTCGGCTGGATCACGGTCGAGTTCAACGACCTCAGTGTCATCAATCAGCTTGCGCGCACGGGCCTCGGCTTCACGCTGCAGGCGCTCGCCGGGCAGGTCGAAGTCCGGCAGGCCCTCGCGAACCACAGGCGCAGCGTGACGCGGGGCGGATTTCGGCGGCGCGACGGACGCGGCCTGCGTGACGGATTCGACTGTGTCGATCTTCTTCTGCACGCCATTGAGAATGCGGGACACCCGCTCGGCAACTGTGCGGCTGGCGCGGGCAAGCTCTTCCGCGGACATCGGCGTGGCTGGCGGCGTAGCTGGCGGCGGCGGCGGATCGGGCGGCACGACACTGGCGCCGGGCGGCAGGGCAAGCTCGCGCACAGGCGTCACAGCCTCGTGCGTCCGCTCGGCCAGGCGGCGAACCGCGTCTGCAATGTCATTGGCCGGCGCAGGCCCGGATCGCGAATTGTCGTTCTGGTCGAAATCATCGGCCATGGCCTGGCGTGACGGCTCACGGCGCACAGGCGGCTCACCGTTGAAATCCAGCTCCGGGGTCACCATTGGCGTCGGCGCCGATGCCGGTCCGCTCGGATGATCGAGGAACATCGACTTCTCGGCGGCGCGGCGGCGGACCAGCGCATCCACCACCATCACACGGCCATGCAGGCGCGCCTTGCGCCACAGGTCGAAGCCGTTGGCGGCTGCCAGATAGTCGCCTGAGTTGAGATTGCGCACGATCTCGCTCTCGCGGAACTGGCCGAGTGAGATGTTGAACGCCAGCGACACCAGCGCATCGAATTGCGTCTGCATCAGCGGCGCGAAGATCATCGAGGAAACGGCGAACTCGACCGGGCGAAGATCGTGAACCAGCAGGTCGGTGGCATCCTTCGATGTGATCGTCAGGCCTTCGCGCGCGGTGCGGACATGGCCGTACCCAATCGTCCACCGGCCGTCCGGAAGGCGGACAGCCGTTTCGCGCAATCCCTCGAACGTCTTGATCAGTTCGAGGCCAGCGGGTGAGATACGCATGCGTTCGGTCATCGTCCCGGCCCGGCACAATCGCCAAGTAATTCGCCTGTCCGGTGCAATGCGGACGCCAATTGGGTGAAAAACGGCGTGTCCGTCAGAGCAGCGTGACGCTGGCGAGACCGAGGAAGACGAAAAATCCCATCAGATCAATGGTCGTCAGCACAAAGACCGAGGATGCCACGGCGGGGTCCTGCCCCAGCCGCTTGAGAGTTAACGGCGCCAGAATGCCCACCAGACCTGCCCACATGAAAGTCGCGCCCATGGCGACCAGAATGAGCAGGCTGAGCCGCGTGTCATGGAACCAGGCGAGCACGACGAGCGCCGCGACGCTGGCGATTATTGCCCCGTTTACCAAGGCGGTCAGCGCTTCCCGCCGGATGGCGCGGCGGGCCAACTGACCCTCAAGATCGCGCTCTGCAATGGCGCGCACCGCAACAGCCAGCGACTGCGACCCCGCATTCCCGCCCAGCCCCGCCACCACCGGCATCAGGAATGCCAGCGCCACAACCTCCTGAAGGACGGGTGCGAAGAGCGATACCACCAGCGAGCCCAGGAAAGCCGTCACGAGGTTGAGCAGTAACCACGGCATCCGCGCCTTCACGGCGGAGAACACCGACTGGTTGACGCCCGCCTCGCTGACGCCCGAGAGGGCGAGAATGTCTTCCTCCGCCTCTTGCCGGATGACGTCCACCACGTCGTCGATGGTGATCATGCCGGTGAGGCGCCCGGCGGCGTCGACCACGGGGGCCGAAGCAAGGTTGTACTGCCGGAAGATGTAGGCGACTTCCTCCTGGTCCATCTCCGGGCGGACATGGACCGGGATTTCCCGCATGATGTCGCTCAGCAGCTTGTCGCGCCCGTAGCGCAACAGGCGCGACACCGGCACGCTGCCCTGCAGCCGAAAGGCCGGATCGACGATGTAGATCTCGAAGAATGTCTCAGGCAGGTCGTCTTCCTGCACGCTCCGCATGTGGTCGATCGCCTGCCCCACCGTCCAGAACACCGGCGCGGCGACGAACGCGCGCTGCATCAGGCGGCCAGCGGACTCCTCATCGAACGCAAGCGAGCTTTCGATAGCGGCGCGGTCTGTCGCCGAAACCTTGTTCAGGATACGCTCGCGGCGATCGTCCTCGAGATCGTTCAGCAGGAACGATGCATCGTCGGAATCCAGGTGCCCGATCATGGCCGTGACGGCGGCGTCAGTCAGCTCGTGCAGGGCTTCGAGACGCGCAGTGTCCGAGAGTTCGGCCACCGCCTCGGCCGGCAGGTTCTTGCCCAGCAGGTGGATCGCCTTCCGGAACGCTTCTGGCGGCAGCTGTTCGAGCAAGTCAGCAAGGTCGGCGGGGTGAAGCTCCCGCGCCGTGCGCCACAGGAACGGCTTGTCGCCATCGCCCACGGCGCCGACCATCTGCGCGATGAAGGCCGGCGAAATCACGCCGGCGTCGTCCACGGCTTCGACGTCATCGGATTCGACGGGAGACTCGGGCGCGTCCGGATCGCGGGTGTCATTCATGGCGACCTCCCTGCTCCGAACGGCGTTCTCTCTCATGAAGTTGCTGGTGCGGTCGAGAAGACTCGAACTTCCACGCCTTGCGGCGCTACCACCTCAAGGTAGTGCGTCTACCAATTCCGCCACGACCGCACGCCGGGCAAGGGCGCCGTATATGACGGGTTTGGCGGCTTGTGAAGCACAATTGTCGTGGCCGGTCATCGCGCCGAAAAGGCTGCGAAAACAGGAGCTACTGCTCTGTGGCGCGATAGTCGGCGACTTCTGCCGGGCCGGTGATGTGCACCGAGATCTTGTCGTTCTCGATCACCAGGTCGCCACGGGCAATCGGGTGGTTGTTGGCGAGAATCCAGACCTTGTCGTCTTCTTTCGTGTCGAGCTGGATCACGGCGCCCCGGCCCATGCGCAGCACCTGCTGCATCGGCATCAGCGCCCGCCCCAGAAGGACAGTGATCTCGACCCCGACCTGGTCCAGTTGAGACTTCAACGCGATGCTCCGATATACAGCGCCAAAGTTCTCCTTTCGGGTTGCAGACAGGTTAATGACCACCGGATGGGCCATTTCAGAGGGGTTTGTCGCTTACCCCGAAGCCGTCGCCGCGATGGAATCGCGCGCCGCAGCCATTGCTGCGGGCGAAGCGGACGAACTCGTGTGGCTGCTTGAGCACCCGCCCCTCTACACCCGCGGCGCCAGCGCGAAGGACGGCGACCTCAAGGACCCCGCGCGATTCCCCGTCTTCGACAGCCAGCGCGGCGGCCAGTTCACCTATCACGGCCCCGGCCAGCGCGTGGCCTATGTCATGCTCGACCTGACCAAACGCGGCCGCGACGTGAAGCAGTTCGTCTGCTCGCTCGAAGACTGGATCATCGACACGCTCGCCACCTTCAACGTGAAAGGCGAACGCAGACAAGGCCGCGTCGGCGTCTGGATCGACCGCACAAGGCCGAGCGGCCAGCTGCGCGAAGACAAGATCGCCGCGATCGGCGTCCGCCTGAAGCGCTGGGTCAGCTATCACGGCATCAGCTTGAATGTTGAGCCCGACCTCGACCACTTCGGCGGCATCACGCCGTGTGGCGTGAGCGAGCCAGGCATGGGCGTGACGTCACTGGCGGACCTCGGCCAGCTGATCCCGATGCACGAAGTGGATGTGGCGCTGAAAGCTGCGTTCGAGAATGTGTTTGGGCCGGTCGAGCGCGTTGATCCGCCAGCCCGGTGAGGAACGGAGCTATAATCCTGTGTGTCCGGAACTGGCCGAGGCCGTGTAAAAACGCCGTGGTGCTTCGGGGTAGGGTTAGATACCGCCGTCCCCAGCTGATCAGGCGGCCATGGCCCGGATCAGCGGGCCGATGCCGAGCAGCGCCATTATCCGCTTCAGATTGTAGGCCAGCA
>JANOKS010000103.1:0-17123 GCA_031419455.1 Alphaproteobacteria bacterium | reverse complement strand
GTCATGGATGAGCGGCGCATCGATCGAGACGACATTGGAGCTGTGGGCGTCCTCGCTGCGCGAGGCCAAGCAACGTATCCGGCCGTTGTTCACGCAAGACCGGGTTGCGGCCTCAGCAGGCTTGTTCCTGGATGGGCTAGTGGGGAACGAGCGCCGTAAGACCGGCTGGATGCGAGCGGAGGCTGCTGGCGATCCAGGGCCGTGGCGCCAGCAGGCTATCCTTGGCCGCGGTCACTGGGATGCGGATGCCCTGCGGGAGATTGTGCGCGGCTATGTGGTCGAGACGCTTTCGGATCTAGAGGCGGTTCTGGTCATCGACGAGACGGGGTTTCTGAAGCAGGGCAAAGCCTCGTGCGGTGTTGCGCGTCAGTACACCGGCTCGGCGGGCAAGATTACGAACTGTCAGGTCGGGGTCTTTGCCGCCTATGTCTCGCGCCACGGCCACGCCTTCATCGATCGGGCTTTGTATCTGCCCAGGGCCTGGACGGACGATGAGACGCGCATGGCGGCGGCTCATGTGCCGGAGGCGACTGGCTTTGCAACCAAGCCAGGCATCGCGGTGAAGATGCTTCTGCGAGCGGTCGCCAACGACGTCCCGTTCGCCTGGGTTGCGGCCGACAGCGTCTATGGGGTGGGCGAGATCGAGACCGCTCTGCGCCGGGCCGGAAAAGGCTATGTGCTCGGCGTTGCAGCCAATCGCCAATTTCGATCCTGGCTTGGAAAGAAGCCGATCGCGGGCACAGCCCAGAGCATCGCGCGAGGGCTGGCGGCTTCGGCCTGGAAGCGACTTTCGGCGGGTGAAGGAACCAAAGGCCCGAGGCTCCATGATTGGGCTTATTGCAAGCTCGCCGACCTTGACGCGGGCGACTATTATGGCGCTCGGCCCGGTCTGTGGACGCGGGGGCTCCTCATCCGCCGCACCATTACCGAATCTGGCGCCGATGGTGATCTGGCCTATTTCTCGACCTGGTGTCCGGCTCGGACCAGCCTTGCAACCCTGGTCGCAGTCGAAGGTCGGCGATGGGCGATCGAAGACAGCTTTGAGACCGCCAAGAACGAACTCGGCCTCGACCACAACGAAACCCGCTCCTGGCATGGCTGGCATCGCCACGTCTCGCTCGTCATGCTCGCCTTCGCCATGATGGCCGCCATACGTCATCGCGCCAACACGTCATCGCTCGCGCCCAAAAAAACCCGACAGGCCGCGGGCGCTCGAAGGCGCCACTGAACCGGCCCCTGATCTCCTGGTCGGTCCAGGAAATCCGTCGCATCGCAACGCGCCTCGCGCATCGCCGCATCGAACCTGCCCACATCATCGCATGGTCAGCCTGGCGACGCGCCCATCAAGCCGCAGCCCGACAAGCCCACATCAAGACAAGACTGCAACTGTAGTGTTAGGCCGCGCCAGCCTTGCGCGCCACCACGAACAGGACGGGCTGCGTATCCGGCTTCCAGTCGTACACGATCGTGAACCCGGCGCCGGTGATCTCGCGGCGAAGCTCATCCAGCGAAAGGCTCTGAACCGGCGGCATCAGCGGCAGTGAACGCACGACCGGCGGCAGTATGCGTGCGAGCGCGCCCTTGGCCTCCGCAATGCAGACGGTGCTTGAGACGAACACGCCCCCCGGCTTGAGCAAGCGCAGCGCCTTGGCCAGCACTGCCTTGCGCGCCTTGGGGCGCAGCAGGTGCAGGATGGAATGGCCCATCACGACGTCGAGTCTCGCTTCCGGAAGGTCAAGCTCGATGATGTCCGCCCTCTCGAACGTCACATTGTCGACACCGGCTTCGGCGGCGCGCGAGCGCGCGATCTCGAGCATTTTCTCCGATATATCGTAGGCCCGGATCCTGCGCACGAAAGGCGCGTGAGAAACCGAGGTCGTGCCTGGCCCGCAGCCAAACTCCATCACTTCGGACTCGGGCGTGAAATAGGTGCGGGTGACGTCAAGCTTGCGCTGATAGGCGGCCGGATCTCCGACAGGCCCTTTCGCATAGCCCTTTGCAAACCGGTTCCACAGAAACGCTGACGTCGCCATGACGCATCCCCCACACCAGCCGCAGGCTCGGCATGCCGCCAGTCAACCTGCCCCAAGAGGCCGGGGGCGAGCTTACTTCGTATCCTCAGCCGTCTTGGCCATGACGTCGCCAACAGCGCCGACATCCTTGCCGAGGCCGGCGATGGTGTTGCAGCCGGACGCCAGCAGCGGCGCGGCGAGCATCACGGCGATAAGCAGTTTGCGCATGCGGTTTACCCCTGACTGTCGTCTCGTGCGTGAAGGATGGCCTCTTGCGCTGGTTTTCGCAAGCTGGCCCGGGCGGCGCTATTTCGGCGCCGGGCAGCCGTCAAGGACGAGGCCGTTTGCGTCGGGCTGGCAGGATGAGGGCGGGGCGACTGTCGAGCCCGGGGCCGGCGTCGCGGCGTTCTGCACGCCCGTCGCCGTGCCCGTCATGACGCCGCCGATCGTCTGAAGGTCGCGTCCAAAACCCTCGACCGTGTTGCATCCTGCAAGCGCCAGGAGGGCGCCCGCTGCCAGAAGCCTGTTCATCGCGTCCTCCACTGTCGAATTGACCGCCCCTGACGCTGGACCCAGAATCTGTCCAAAATCGGGTGAGTATTTCCAGAGGACTTCATGACGCCAGCACACTGGACGCCGATCGTCCTGCTGATCGGTTCCAACCTGTTCATGACGGTGGCCTGGTATGGGCACCTGAAGTTCAAGGAGTCGCCACTTCTGTGGGTAATCCTGGCGAGTTGGGGGATCGCGTTCATCGAATACTGCATGGCGGTCCCGGCCAACCGGATCGGTCACGCGGTCTATTCTGCGGCCGAACTGAAGACGATGCAGGAGGTGATCACGCTGGTGATGTTCGCCGGATTCTCGGTATGGGTGCTGGGCGAGCCGCTGACGTGGAAACATGCAATCGGGTTCACGTTGATCGCGGTGGGGGCGGGGGTGATTTTCTACAAGTAGAGCGGCGCAAGCGGCCCTCGCGACTCGCGGCGAAAGCTGCTAAGCGGCCCGCGAAAGGGACTTTGCTGAAGGTTCTGGCACATGAAATCCGCTGTCATTGTTTTCCCGGGCTCGAACTGCGATCGCGATGCGCAAACCGCGTTGCGTCAGGTGACGGGGCAGGAGCCGGCGATGGTCTGGCACAAGGACGGGGCGCTGCCGGACGGGCTGGACCTGATCGTGCTGCCGGGCGGGTTCTCCTACGGCGACTATCTTCGCTCGGGCGCGATGGCTGCGGCCTCGCCGATTGGCGAGGCGATCCGTGGGCACGCTGAGCGCGGCGGCTATGTGCTGGCGATCTGCAATGGTTTCCAGGTGGCGACGGAGATGGGCCTGCTGCCCGGCGCCCTGCTGCGCAATGCGTCGCTGAACTTCGTATGCCGTCCCCAGCCGCTGGCCATCGCCAGCAACTCTTCGGCGTTCACGGCGGGCTACAAGGAGCAGCGCGAAGTGTCCTTCCCCGTCGCCCACCATGACGGCAACTATTTCGCTAACGAGGCGACACTCGACCGGCTCGAAGGCGAGGGAAGGGTGGCGTTCCGCTATGTCGGCAATCCCAACGGTTCGGCGCGCGACATTGCAGGCATCCTCTCCGAGAACGGCCGCGTGCTGGGCATGATGCCCCACCCTGAGCGCGCCATGGCGGGGCAGGAGGGCGGCAAGGACGGGTTCAAGCTGTTTGAAAGCCTGATGGCTGCGGCGTAAGGCGTGCGCTCAACCCTTGCGGGTTCCTGATTGATCTTGCTGGCGCCCGGGTGCGTTACTGATTTCATCCCAAAGCGAGGCGGCCATATGCGTCTGACAGTCATTGCCCTTGCCACGATCCTGATGGCGTCGACCGCGGTCGCCCAGCCCGTTGGCATGATAGGGCCAAGCATGCCGTTGAAGGACATCCGGGCGGAACGGTTCGATGTCGTCTTCGAGGCGCCGGTCACCGACATGCCGTCCACCCCCGTTCTGTTGAACCAGTCGCCGGAAGCGCGCTGGGATGCGGTAGTGTGCAATGTGACCGCCGGCGCGACCGGCGCCGTGAAGGCCGAAGACACTGCGCGCTGGGGCTATCTTGACACCAATGTCTGCACGATGTTTGCAAACGTCGCGAAGCTGGACATTTCAACGGTGGACGCGGCAAAGCCGTGGACGGCAAAAGTGTTCCTGCGCGCGCATCAGTAATCGCGCTGAACCATCCTGCATCGCTGCGCGTACAGGGAGCCGGGGTCGCGGTTGCGATCGGGCATTTCATGTTGCGTGCGTTGAAACTGGCAGGCATTGCGACAACGCTGGGCGCAGCTGCGTGCGCGAGCAATCCGGAGGCGGGCGTTGCCATGAGGTTCGTCGAAGCGGCCGGTGTTTCAACGCATGTGGAGACGTGGGGACCGGCTGGGGGCACCGGCGAGCCGCTGCTTCTGATCCACGGCGCGTCCTCGCATATCGGCACATGGGAGCCGACGATCGTTCCCATGCTGAAGGGTGAGTTTCTTGTCGCGGCCTATGACCGGCCCGGGATGGGGTTCACCTCCGAGCGGCCTGCGGGATCGGACACGCTCGCGAAGCAGGCGGCAGTGGCTGCCGGAGTTATCGAGCAGCTGAGGCTGAAGAAGCCGATCGTCGTGGCGCATTCCTGGGGCGGGGCAGTGGCGTTGCGGCTGGCGCTCGACCGGCCGGATCTTGTCAGCGGGCTCGTGCTGATCGCGCCGGTTGCCTATGAGTGGCCGGGCGGGGTGGACTGGCATTTCCACTGGTCCTCGAACCCGCTGGTCGGCGGGCTGTTCAACAACGTGCTGGCGCAGCCGTTTGCGGGCGCGGCCGTGAAACAGGGGATGGAAAACGCATTCCGGCCGAGCATTCCGCCCGATGGCTGGCTGGAGGGTGCGCGCGTCGCTCTGGCGGCCCAGCCGAAGGCGCTTGGCGCCAATGGCGAAGACATGGTGGCGGCCAAGCGCGAGGTGACGGCGCAGCAGGCGCGCTATCCCGAAATCAAGATGCCGGTGGCGATCCTGGCGGGGGATGGCGACGGGGTGGTGAGTTCGACCATCCATGCGCTGCACCTTGCGCAGGCGCTGCCCAATGCGCGGATCGAGGTGTTGCGCGGCGTCGGCCACTTGCCGCACGAGGCGTCGCCCGAGAGTTTCCGCAAGCTGCTCGACTGGGTGCGCGCGCAGAAGTAGCGACGCGGAGCCGCATGCGCCTTGCCTGATGTGGGACCGCGGCTATCTAGGGAGTGTCCATAGCGGAGACTTTCCATGGCCATCGACATCGGCATAGAAACCAAGGCGCGGAAGAAGATCGCGGGCGCTCTCGGACAGGTGCTCGGCGACACCTACGGCCTCTATCTCAAGACACATGGCTATCACTGGAACGTCGAAGGGCCGATGTTCAACACGCTGCATCTGATGTTCGAGACGCAGTACAACGACCTGTGGCTGTCGATGGACCTGATCGCCGAACGCATCCGTTCGCTGGGCGAATACGCGCCAGTGGGCGAGCAGATCGGCGCCAAGTCTCAGCTGCCGCCTGACAAGGGCGTGCCGGATGCGGAGACGATGATCGTGAATCTGGTAAACGGCAACGAACTGTTGGCGCGGTCTGCGCGCACAGCGCTGAAGGCAGCGGAAGAAGCCGGCGACCAGGCCTCCGCCGACCTGATGACTCAGCGCGTCGCGGTGGCCGAGAAGACAGCGTGGATGCTGCGCGCGATGGCGAAGTAGCGTCTAGCGCAAGCCGAGAAGCGACGCCGGATCAGGACAGATCGAGAGCCAGTGATCCTGCTCGCTGCGGCGGCAGACGCCGGGATAATCACCCTTGGCCGCGCCGATTTCGAGAATGATCTGGAAATGCAGATGCGGCGACCAGCCGCCATTCTCGCGTTTCGTGCCGAGCTCCGCGATCTTTTCGCCGGCCATGAAGGCCGTGCCGGGCTTGAGGCCCTTGAGGCTGTCGCGGCTGAGATGGCCGTAGAGTGTGTGAAACTTCAGCCCCGCAACCGGTGTATGTTCGAGAATGATGGTGGGGCCGTAGTCGCCCTCCGCCTCGTTGATGCGTGAGGAGTGGACGCGGCCGGAGAGCGGCGTGAAGACGTCTGCGCCAGCTGGAGCGAACACGTCGAGGCCGAGATGGATGGTGCGGGCCTCTTCGCCCTCGGGTGCAAACAGGGCCTGCGTGTAGACGCCGCGATCCTCGCCATAGCCGCCGGCGCGAATGGGCTCGCCGGGCTTCACGTCAGGCGCGTCGAGCTTGCCGGGCAGGGCCTTGTGCAGGCCTTCGATCACCTCGATGCCGGTCGGGCGGAGCGTGGAGAGCCAGCGATCGTAAGCCGCACGATCTGACATGGCTCAATACGCTGCGGTCGCTGGCGCTTCCCTGGGAAGGCCTTCGAGATACTTTTCGGCTTCGAGCGCCGCCATGCAGCCGAGACCGGCGGCGGTGACCGCCTGACGGAAAATGTCGTCCGCCACGTCGCCCGCGGCGAAGACGCCCGGGATGGATGTGGCGGTCGAAGTCGGCGCGGTCTTGATGTAGCCGCCGAGCTTCATCTCAAGCTGACCCTTGAACAGCTCTGTCTGCGGCGAGTGGCCGATGGCGATGAAGATACCGTGCACGGGCTGTTCGGTGACTTCGCCAGTCTTGAGGTTGCGCAGCCGCGCCTTGGTGACGCTGAGCGGACCTTCCTGTCCGATAACATCGGCCAGTTCGGTGTCCCAGATCACCTTGACCTTCGGGTTCTTGAACAGGCGGTCCTGCAGGATTTTCTCCGCACGGAAATGGTCGCGGCGGTGAACGACCGTGACCTTCGAGGCAAAGTGCGTGAGGTGCAGCGCTTCTTCCACGGCGGTGTTGCCGCCGCCGACGACGATGACCTCCTTGCCACGATAGAAGAAGGCGTCGCAGGTGGCGCAGGCAGACACGCCAAAACCCTTGAACTTGTTCTCGCTCTCCAGCCCGAGCCACTTCGCCTGCGCTCCCGTGCAGATCACCAGCACGTCGCACGTGTAGATCTGGCCGCTGTCGCCGGTGAGCGTGAAAGGCTTCTTCTGCAGGTCGGCTTTGATGATGTGGTCTTCCACCATCTCCGTGCCGACATGGAGGGCCTGCGCGCGCATCTGCTCCATCAGCCAGGGCCCCTGGATGACGTCGGCGAAGCCCGGATAGTTCTCGACATCGGTGGTGATGGTCAGCTGCCCGCCCGGCTGGATGCCCGCGATCAGCATCGGCTTGCGCAGCGCGCGCGCGGCATAGATCGCAGCGGTGTAGCCGGCCGGGCCGGAGCCGAGGATGATGATCTGGGAGTGGCGAGTCGCAGTCATGGGAAATCCTGTGTCTGGCCCTTCCTAACGGGCCAGTCCGACGCGCGAAATGGGGCAAGGCGCGCCAGCCTGCTTATTCTGGGGATGCTGGGGCGAGCGGAAAAGGGCCGGGACGGGACCTGCTGACGGTGTTGAGGTTTTCTGATACGAATGACCCGCAAGGAGCGTCCTATGACCGCAAATGAAGCCCTGCTGAGCCGTATCACGATAGAGCCTGGAAAAATGGGTGGACGACCCTGCATCCGGCGGATGCGCATCCGCGTCATGGACATCCTCGACATGCTCGCCGCCGGCGCTACGCGCGAAGCAATTCTTCGCGACTACGACGAGCTGGAAGACGACGACATTTCCGCGGCCCTCGTTTATGCCTCCCGCGCCACCGATCACCGGATCATCGCAGCGGCAGAATGAAATTTCTGCTCGACCAGAACATGCCCATCATTCTGGCAAAGTGGCTTGAAGCGCGGGGCCATCAGGCCGAGCATGTGAAGCGCCTTCGTTTTCACGAAGCTGATGATCTCGCGATTGTGCTTCACGCCAGGAGAACCGGCGCTATCGTGATAACGAAGGACAGCGATTTTCAGCGACTGGCAGCTCCGCCGCCGCAGGGGCCGCAGATCGTGTGGGTCCGGCTCGGCAACACGACTAATCCCGAGCTGTTTGAAGTTTGGGAGCCGCTCTGGCCGAGCATTGAGCAGGCGCTGATGGATGGCGAGACGCTGATCGAAGTCACTTAGGAATTCGGACGCCGCTCCAGCACCCGACGCACGATCTCGTCCGCTGCCCGGGCTGCTTCGCGCACCGGAGCGTAGGTCCAGGTCTGCAGGCCGCCGGTGAACCAGCGCGCCGCGTTGCGGGCGATGAAGCCGTTGTGGAGCTTGTCGAAACGGGGTGACCCGCCGTCGAGCTTCAGGAGGTGGACTGGCTTTCCGAAGAAGGCGGGGTCCGCGATCAGGTTGGCGCTTTCGCAGCTGACCATGGCGACGTCGCACTGCGAGAGGAAAGCCACATAGGGGTTCGGGCCATCGCGTTCCTCGTTCTCCCAGAAGATCGCATTGATCGTGGAGGCGAGGCGGCGGAGCCGGACGCGGGCGTGTTCCGGCGTGCGGCGGGAGACGGTGATCCAGAAGGTGCGGCCCTGGGCGAGGCGCTGGATCGCGCCTTCGATGGCGGCGACGTTGGCCTCGGTCATCTTGTGGGTCTTCGAATCGCCGCCGATCGACACCAGCACTTTCTGGCCCTGCACGACGCGCAGAGAGGGAAACCGCGCCAGTGAATCATCTATGCGCGCCTGCGAGAACCAGACGGGCGGACCGACGATCGGGAAGACATTGGGGCCAGTGACGCCGTCATGCTCGGGCGGGACGACGAGGTCGAAGGCGCCGAGACCGACACGCGGGTTCTGCGTCTGCACGACGAGCGTCTTGCCGCCGGACAGTTTCCGCATCAGGCGCGAGTAGGGGATGGAGCGCCGGCCAGCCGCGATCCAGATATCCGGCCAGGGCGGGGCGAGCAGCGCGCGCTGGCCAGCGGGTAGCGCCGACAGCGGCGACGGCCACAGGTTGGGCGGCAGCATCAGCTGCCATCCCTCCGGTTGCAGGATCACTGGAGCATCGCGATGCGTGTCCGAGCGGATGTGCGCGAGGTCCGCAGCGCGCCCGGGCTCGGCGAGCGCGGCGGCAAGCGCCAGCGTCTGGTTGAGGATGCCGGCGCGGCCATCCGCGACGCACCAGATTGCGGGTCCTGATTTGCCCTCAGTCACGGGTGCAGGAAACTACTTCCAGGCGATTGAGACAATCTCGTAGGACTTGGCGCCGCCCGGAGCGGACACCTCGGCCGTCTCGCCTTCTTCCTTGCCGATCATGGCGCGGGCGATGGGCGAGGAGATGGAGATTTTCTTCTCCTTCACGTTCGCCTCGTCTTCGCCGACGATCTTGTAGGTGTAGGTCTCGCCCGTATCCTCGTCGGTCATCTTCACGGTCGCGCCGAATTTCACGGTCTTGCCGGCGAGCCGGGACGTGTCGATCACCTCGGAGCGCGCGAGCTTGTCCTCGATCTCGAGGATGCGACCCTCGATGAAGCTCTGCTTCTCCTTGGCGGCATGGTATTCCGCGTTCTCGGACAGGTCGCCATGGCTGCGCGCTTCCGAGATCGCCGCGATGATATTCGGGCGCTCTTCGGACTTGAGAATTTTGAGTTCCGCCTGCAGGGCTTCAAAGCCGCCAGCCGTCATGGGAATGCGCTGCATGGGTAGTCCTATGGAAAAGCGCCGGAATTAAACGGAATCATCATTCGGGCGGCCAGCGACCGCCCGTCTCGAATGGTCAAGAGTAGGTCTGAAGCGCCCCGGCTTCAAGCGGGCGTGTCTTAAGAACCCGAATGGCCTGAACCACGGCCCGCGCCCCCGAAATGGTCGTGTAATAGGGAATACCCTGCGCCAGGGCGGCCCTGCGGATGGAGGCCGAGTCCAGCAGGGACTGTGCGCCTTCGGTGGTGTTGAACACCAGCTGGATGTTGCCGTTGATCAGGGCGTCGACGACGTGCGGCTGGCCCTCCGCCACCTTGTTCACCGGCTGGACCTTGATGCCCTTGTCGGCGAGGTATCTCGCGGTTCCCGCCGTCGCGATGATCGTGAAGCCGAGCGCGGCGATGTCGCGCGCGGGCTGTTCGATGGCCGCCTTGTCGGTCTCGCGCACCGAAATGAACACGCAACCCGAGGCAGGCAGGGACATGCCGGCGGCGATTTGCGCTTTTAGGTAGGCGGCGTCGAACGCAACGTCGATGCCCATGACCTCGCCCGTGGACCGCATCTCGGGCCCGAGCAGCGGATCGACTCCCGGGAAGCGCGAGAAGGGAAACACGGCTTCCTTGACCGCGAAGCGCTTGCCCGCGATGGGTCCGGGACCGAGGTCGAAGCTGACGAGCTTCTCGCCCGCCATGACTTTCGCGGCGATGGCGGCGAAGGGCTGACCGATCGCCTTGGCGACGAAAGGCACGGTGCGCGAGGCGCGCGGATTGGCTTCGAGGACGTAGATCTCCTCGCCCTTGACCGCGAACTGCACGTTCATCAGGCCCTTCACGTTCAGCGCCATGGCGAGCTTGCGCGCCTGGTCTGCGAGGCGGTTCACGATCTCCTTGCCGAGCGTATAGGGCGGGATGGAGCAGGCGCTATCGCCTGAGTGGATGCCGGCTTCCTCGATATGCTCCATGATGCCGGCGACGTGCGTATCCTTGCCGTCGCATAGCGCATCGACATCGACCTCGATGGCGTCGGCAAGATAGCGGTCAACCAGCAGCGGCGTGTCGCCGGAGACCTGCACAGCTTCGCGGACATAGCGTTTGAGATCGTTCTCGTCGTGGACGATTTCCATGGCGCGACCGCCGAGCACGAAGCTCGGGCGCAGCATCACGGGATAGCCGATGCGGTTGGCGGCGGCGATGGCTTCGGCGTCCGTGCGGGCGATTGCGCTCGGCGCCTGTTTCAAGCCGATCCGGTCGAGAAGTTTCGAGAACAGTTCGCGGTCTTCGGCGAGGTCGATGGAGTCGGGCGTCGTGCCGAGAATCGGCGCGCCGGATGCCTTGAGACCTTGTGCGAGCTTCAGCGGCGTCTGGCCGCCGAACTGCACGATCACGCCCATGAAATCGCCGACCGACTGCTCGACATGGATGATCTCGGTGACGTCTTCCAGCGTCAGCGGCTCGAAGTAGAGGCGGTCGGACGTGTCGTAGTCGGTGGAGACCGTCTCCGGATTGCAGTTCACCATGATGGACTCGATCTTCAGATCGGCCATGGCGAAGGCGGCGTGGCAGCAGCAGTAGTCGAACTCGATGCCCTGGCCGATCCGGTTGGGACCGCCGCCGAGGATCATCGCCTTGCGGCGACCTGAAGGCTCGGCCTCGTTCTGCGCGGGGATGGCCTTGCCATCAGGGCCGATCCAGCCCTGCTCATAGGTTGAGTAGAGATAGGGCGTGCGCGCGGCGAACTCTGCCGCACAGGTGTCGATGCGCTTGAACACGGGACGGACGCCGGCCTCGTGGCGGGCCGCGCGAACATCGAGTTCGCTATTGCCGGTCAGCTTGGCGAGGCGCACGTCGGAGAAACCCATTGCCTTGATGCGGGTCCACTCCGAAGCATCTTTCGGGAGTCCGCTCGCCTTGATGGCGGCTTCTTCCGAGATGATTTCGGCGATCTGGCGCAGGAACCATTTGTCGATCCTGGACGCGTTGTGAATCTCGTCGAGCGATAGGCCTTCGCGGAAAGCCTGCCCGACATTCAGCAGGCGCTTCTCGGTCGGGCGCGAGACGGACGCGATGATCGCGTTGCGGTCGCCGCCGCTCGGAATGTCCTGCTCGTCGAAGCCGGAAATGCCGGTCTCCAGCGAACGCAGCGCTTTCTGCAGCGATTCCTGGAAGGTGCGGCCGATGGCCATCGCCTCGCCGACGGATTTCATCTGCGTGGTCAGCGTCTGGATCTGATAGTTCAGCGCCGGCTCTGTGCTCTTGTATTTCTCGAACGCAAAGCGCGGGATTTTGACGACGACATAGTCGATGGTCGGCTCGAACGAAGCCGGTGTGACGCCGGTAATGTCATTCGTCAGTTCGTCGAGCGTGTAGCCCACCGCCAGTTTCGCCGCGACCTTCGCGATCGGGAAGCCGGTGGCTTTGGATGCAAGCGCCGAGGAGCGCGAGACGCGGGGATTCATCTCGATGACGACGAGGCGGCCGTTGTCGGGGTTCACAGCAAACTGGACGTTCGATCCGCCGGTCTCGACGCCGATCTCGCGCAGCACGGCGATCGAGGCGTTACGCATCACCTGGTATTCGCGGTCGGTGAGCGTAAGCGCCGGAGCGACGGTGATTGAATCGCCGGTATGGACGCCCATCGGATCGATATTCTCGATCGAGCAGATGATGATGCAGTTGTCCGCCTTGTCGCGGACGACCTCCATCTCGAATTCCTTCCAGCCGAGCAGGCTCTCGTCGATCAGCACCTGGCTGACCGGCGACATCTGCAGGCCGCGGGTGACGATGTCCTCGAACTCCTGGCGGTTGTAGGCAACGCCCCCACCGAGGCCGCCGAGCGTGAAAGCCGGTCGCACGATGCAGGGAAGGCCGACAACCTCCATCTGCTTCATCGCCTCGATGAAGCCGGCCTTGAGGTCGTAGGTGATCTTGCCGTCGACATTGGAGAGTTCAGGCGAGGCGACAATGGAGGAGCGCGGGCTTTCGAGGCCGATGCGGTCCATCGCCTCGCGGAATTTCTTGCGGTCCTCGGCCTTCTCGATGGCCTCGGCCTTGGCGCCGATCATCTCGACGCCGTGCGCCTTCAAGACGCCCATCTGCTCAAGCTTCAACGCACAGTTGAGCGCCGTCTGGCCGCCCATAGTTGGCAGGAGCGCATCAGGCTTTTCCTTGGCGATGATGGTGGCGACCATCTCGGGCGTGATCGGCTCGATATAGGTTGCGTCCGCCAGCTCCGGATCCGTCATGATCGTGGCGGGGTTCGAGTTGACGAGGATGACCCGATAGCCCTCGGACTTCAGCGCCTTTATCGCCTGCACGCCGGAATAGTCGAACTCGCAGGCCTGGCCGATGACGATCGGCCCGGCGCCGATGACCAGGATCGACTTGATGTCTGTGCGCTTGGGCATGTCACCTGGAGGCGTTGGGAGAGGGCAAATTGGCGGTGGGTTTATCGGGGGGGAGCCCCCCGCGCAACCCTGCAGAACGTGCAAGTCAGAAGCGCACCGGGATTGTGACGGCAGGCGCGCGCCGGGTGAAATCCTGACGACGAAATCGGGTATTCGTAACCCTGATTTCCCCTGTGCGGCGCCTTGCGGCGCCTGATCAGTCAAGCCATTCAGGGAAGGCAGCAAATGTGGGAGCAAAGGACCGCAATGTCCGAGCATGCCCCGGAAGGGCAATTGACCACCCGGGCAGAGTGGGCGGCTGGCTGGCGCGTCGTGCTTGCGGCCGGCGTCGGGGCGGCGGCCGGGCTCATCCTCTATCCCTTCGTCGCCAGCCTTTTTATCACGCACCACACCAGGGCTTTTGAGTGGACGCGGGGCGAGGCGGCGTTCGCCAGCATCGCCAGCTTGTGCGCCGGGCTGATGGCGCCGCTGGTTGGCCGGCTGGCCGATGTGATCGGCGTGCGGCCGGTGATCATCATCGGCGCCACGGGTTTTGCCTGCGCATGCGCCGGGATGGGCCTGCAGACGGGCGATATCAATCTCTATTACGCGCTGACCTTCCTGCTGGTGTTCTTCGGCCTTGGCACGACGAGCATCACATGGGCGCGGCCGATCAACGCAGTATTTGTCCGGTCGCGTGGGCTGGCGCTGTCGACCGCCCTGTCAACCGTGACGCTGACGGCTGCAATCACGCCGCCGCTGCTGAACCACGTGATCACGACCTATGGCTGGCGTTCCGGCTGGTTCATGCTGGGCGCCATGGCGATCGTGACCGCCTGTGTGGCCTTGTTGATGCTGCCACGCGTGAAGCCGCAGCTGGAAGCAATCGCCAATTCGTACCGGCTTGGCGAGGCGGCGCGGCAGCCGGCTTTCTGGTTTCTCGTGATCGGCATGTTCATCATCAACATCCCGTCCGGCGGGCTGATGTCACAGATGGCCGCGCTGGTGGGCGACAAGGGACTCGACGGGCCGGCAGTTGCGTCGGTGCTCTCGGCGTTTGCGATTTCGGTGTTTGCCGGGCGGCTGATTGCCGGTTTCTGCCTCGACCGCTTTCCGCCGCAACTGGTGACGTTTGTCGCCATGGGTCTTCCCGCCGTGGGCTGCCTGATGCTGCTGGGCCAGGGCGCCGCGCTGCCCCTGCTGATCGCCGGGATCGCGCTGGCCGGGCTGAGCCAGGGAGCTGAAGGCGATGTCGGCCCCTTTCTGATCGGCCGTTACTTCGGACTGAAAGCGTTCGGCGCCCTGATGGGCTGCGTCAATGCAGCGGTTGTCAGTGGGACGGGCATTGGAGGCGTGCTGTTCGCCCAGACTCACGACCGGACCGGATCTTACGACATCGCCCTGTGGGCCGGAGCCGGATGCTTTGTCGTGGGCGCGATGTGTTTCGCGGCGATCGGCGCGAGCAGGCGGCCGCATCCGAATGCGACCGCCGTTGATCCATTGCCTGAAGGCCGCTAGATGCCGAACAGGTCCGGCTGGGCTGCCGCCGGCGCGCCCTCGATCGCAAGCAGTTTCAGCTTCGTCGTGAAGCCGCCGCGCGCCGTGAAGCCGCCCAGCTTGCCGCCAGCCGCCGTCACCCGATGGCACGGCACAATGATCGGCCACGGATTGCGGCCCAGAACGCCGCCGATCTGCTGGGCCAGATGGCGATCGCCAACCTTCAACGCGATTGCGCCATAGGTCATCGTCTCGCCCGGCGGGATCTGACGCGTGATCGCGTAGACTTTCGCATTGAACTCCGGAACGCGGGAGAGATCGAGCCTTGCTTCCAGCAGCATCGGTTTCTCCCCGCGGAGCAGGGCGCGGATGCCTGCCATTGTGCCGGCCACCTCTGGCGGCGGCTCGTCTTCAGCTGCGTCGGGAAAACGGCGCAGGAGGGACCCGCGTGCGATCTCCGAGTCGCTATCGGGCAGGTGAGCGCCGATCAGACCGTTGTCGCCCCAGGCGATTCCGGCCCAGCCGATAGCTGTGTCGAAGATTGAGTAGCTGCTCATGGTATCAAGATAGGAAAGTTTGCACGCCGTTGCAGCCGGATTTCCGACAGCATCACCGGCGTCACGTATACCGCTTCGCCGTCTTCTGGTCGAATGCGTCGCCGTCCTTTTTCTCTGCGCCGGCATAGCCCGTAAGCCTGTCGGCGACGAACGGGTTGGAGCGCCGCTCCTGACCGAATGTGCTGGTGGGGCCGTGGCCCGGCACGAAGGTCATGTCGTCGCCAAGCGGCCAGAGCTTGCCCGTGATCGAGTCGATCAGCTGCTGGTGATTGCCGCGCGGAAAATCCGTGCGGCCGATCGAGCCCTGGAACAGCACGTCGCCGACGAAGGCGATGTGGGCTTCCTTGTTGTGGATCACGACATGCCCCGGCGTGTGGCCGGGCGTGTGCGAGACATCGAACTTCACGCCTTCGAGTTCGAGCACGTCGCCATCTTCGAGATAGCGGTCGGGCGTGACGTTCCTGAAGCCGTCGAGGCCGTAGCGCTGCGCGGAGCTTTCCACCTGGTCGAGCCAGAACTGGTCGTCCCTGTGCGGACCGATCACGGGGACGCCGGTGCGCTCACGAATTTCGGCGGCGGCGCCCGCGTGGTCGAGGTGGCCATGCGTGAGCCACATCTCCTTCAGCGTAAGGCCGAAATGATCGAGCGCGCCCATCAGCGTGTCGGTGTCGCCGCCGGGATCGACCAGCACGGCGTGCTTTGTCTCCGTGTCCCAGATCAGCGAGCAGTTCTGCTGCAGCGGGGTGACCGGGATGATCCGAATCTGGAGGCGGGTTTCAGGGCGTGCGTCGGACATGGGTCCTAGATGGCTGTCCTGCTTGCCGGAGGCAAGCGTCTTGGGGCAAGCGGTCAGTGCGTCCGGCGACGCCGTGCGAAGCTCTGGACCGGGTTTTCGGCAAGCACCTGGGACCGCAGGGACGTGAGCGTCAGGCGGGTTTCCTCGAGGCGGTCGAGTTTGGCGGCAAGGCTCTCGATGCCGTTGTACGACAGCCGTTTCATCTCGCGCCGCCCGAGGCTGACGGTTTCGAGGATGATGCCTGACACGAGGCTGATGCAGGAGAGAACCGTCAGTGTCCCGCACAGGAAGGCGGTCGGGAAGCGCGGCACCAGGCCGGTCGCCATGAACTCCGCGATGATCGGTGCGCCGAGCACAAGGCTGGTCAGCATGATAGCCGCGGCGAGGGTGCCGAAGAACAGCAGCGGACGTTCATCGCGCATCAGCTGGCCGATTGTGCCAAGGATTCGGAAGCCGTCCCGGAACGTGGAAAGTTTGGAGACTGAGCCATCCGGCCGCGCGCCATAGGGCGTCTGGACTTCGGCGGTGATCATGTCGAGTTCGAGGGCGTGGACGGTGAGTTCGGTTTCGGTCTCGAAGCCGGAGGCGAGCGCCGGGAAGGACTTCACGAAGCGCCGCGAGAAGGCGCGATAGCCGGACAGCATGTCGGTGAAGCGGTCGCCGAATATTCCCGAAACCAGGCCCGTCAGCATGCGATTGCCGAGACGGTGGCCTGCGCGATAGGCGGCTTTCTCTTCGGTGATCCGTGCTCCGACGACCATATCAGCTTGCGTTTCAATGAGCCGCGAGACGAGGCGCGGGGCCGACGCTGCATCATAGGTCCCATCGCCATCGACCATCACATAGACGTCGGCCTCGATGTCCGAGAACATGCGGCGGACGACATGACCCTTGCCCTGCAGCGGTTCGCGGCGAACGATGGCGCCGGCTTCGCGGGCGAGTGCGGCGGTGTTGTCGTGGCTGTTGTTGTCGTAGACGAAGATGCGCGCGTGGGGCAGGGCGACGCGGAACGACTTCACCACGTCGGCGATTGTCTTGGATTCGTTGTAGGCGGGGATCAGCACCGCGATGTCGACGTGGCGCACGGCTGGCGAGATCTGCTGGCCGACTGCGTGGAGGGCTGCTTCTGCAGCGGCCAGGCGCTCGTGGATGTTCGCGTTTCTGTCGACTGACATTTTGGCCCCGGTGTTCCAGACCGGCACAACCTGTCACGCCGGGATGAAGGAGCGGTTGCCGAGTTCCTTATGAAGTGTGAGCGGCGGTGAAAGGTTTTGGTGAGGATTGCGCGGCGTAGGGTGGATAGACCGCAGCGAAATCCACCGCCGCACCAC
>JANOKS010000102.1:0-21370 GCA_031419455.1 Alphaproteobacteria bacterium | reverse complement strand
AACTTTTGGGTCGTCGTGAAGGATTTCAATGGTTTGCGCGGCAAAATCGGCGGGGTCCAGAACTGTGCGATAATCCTTGAGCGTGGCGCCGTGTGCGCGCCCGCCTGGAGATCATGACAATGGATGGACTGAAGCCGGTTTTCGGCAATGGCGAGGCTGTGCGCGCGGAGGATGCGCCGGTGGACGCGGCGGAGGTGTTGGCGCGCAACGCGAAGATGTGGGTGCGCGGCAGCGACAGGGTGATGGAGTGCTGGGAGGCTGTGCGCCTGCAGTGCGGGCGCGGGCGCGTGCAGCGCGATGTGGCGCTGCAGTTCGGCGTGACGGATTCGCAGTTGTGCATGCGCAAGCGGAAGCATGGGTGGCGGCTGATGACGCCGGAGGAGCTTGAGGCGCTGTCGGGCGTGGTGAAGCGCGCGCTGGCCATACGCCGCGCGATGAAGGGGCTAGCCTGATCCAGAGCGCGATGAGGCGGCGTGCGCGTGGACGCCGGTCTCGCCCGAGGCGGAGGCTGCAGAGCGACGCGCGCGCCTGCAGCAGACGGCGATGTTCCAGATCAATGTGGCGATGGCGAAGATACGGCCGCCTCGCAATCGCAAGCGCAAGGATGGCGGCGTGGCGGATCTGCCCGGCGTTGCGAATGCTCCGTGGACGGAGACAGCGCATGCGGCGCAGCTGGCGCCGGATGGGGCGTGGCGGACGTGGTTGCTGATGGGCGGTCGCGGCGCGGGGAAGACGCGGGCGGGGGCGGAGTGGGTGCGTGGGCTGGTGGAGGGCGGGATCGCCAAGCGCGTGGCGCTGATCGGGCCGTCGCTGCATGACGTGCGCGAGGTGATGATTGCGGGGCCGAGCGGGCTGTGTGCGATCGGCGATGAGACGATGCGGCCGAAGTATGAAGTGACGCGGCGCAGGCTGGTGTGGCCGCCGCATGGGCCGTGCGTGGGCGCAGTGGCGTTCGCGTTTTCGGCGGAGGATCCGGAGAGCTTGCGCGGGCCGCAGTTCGATGCGGCGTGGTGTGACGAGATCGGCGCGTGGGCGAAGGATCTCGACACGTGGAAGACGCTGGCGTTCGGAATGCGGCTGGGAGCTGCGCCACGGATTGTCGCGACGACGACGCCGCGGCCGCGGGCGCTGGTGAAGCTGCTGGTTGGGAAGGCGGAGGCGGGGCGTGGCGCTGTGGTGATGACGCAGGCGGCGACGCGGGCGAATGCGCAGAACTTGTCGCCGGAGTTCGTCGAGGCGCTGGAGGAGGATTATGGCGGCACGCCGCTGGGGCGGCAGGAGCTGGACGGCGAGCTGATCGAGGATCTGGAAGGCGCGCTGTGGACGCGGGCGATGATCGAGGCGGCGCGCTGCGACGCGGCGGAGGCTGTGGAGCTGGAGCGCGTTGTCGTGGCGGTGGATCCGCCGGCGGGGGCTGGCGGGCGGTCGGATGCTTGCGGGATCGTCGTCGCGGGCGTGCGCGGCGGCGTTGTGTATGTGCTGGCTGATTGCACCGTGCGCGGGTTGCGGCCGGCGGAGTGGGCGAAGCGCGTGGCGGCTGCGGCGGAGGCGTATGGCGCGGGGCTGGTGGTGGCGGAGTCGAACCAGGGCGGCGAGATGGTGCGCGACGTGCTGGAGGCTGCGGGCGAGGGGGCTGTGCGGGTGAAGCTGGAGCATGCGTCGAAGGGCAAGCGCGACAGGGCCGAACCGGTGTCGGCGAAGTATGACCAGGGGCGCGTGCGGCATGTGCGCGTGCTGAAGGAGCTGGAGGACGAGATGTGCTCGTTCGGCGCGCCGGGAGCGGAGGGACCGCGCTCGCGCTCGCCGGATCGGGTCGATGCGCTGGTGTGGGCGGTGACTGTGCTGACGCGCAAGGCGCCGCCGAAGGTAGGGGTGGAGGTGTTGTAAGCTACGCCGCACCCACGCGCGTCTATTTCCGCGCGCGGATGACAAGCCAGGCCAGTGCGGCGACGGCAAGGGCTTCGGCCAGCATCACCGCGACGGCGACAGCAAGCTGGTAGGGCTCGGCGCCCCACACGAACATCAGTGGCGAGAAAGCGTAGACGCCGACCAGCGGCGCGACGATGACGACGACAGCGAGCACGATGAGGATCGCGGCGCGCGTGCGTTTCTCGAATTCGCTGGGGTCGGGCATGTCCTAGTCCTTGCCTATCCAGCCCTGCGACGTCAGCAGGATCGAGAAGCCCCAGGTGGACACGAAGCAGGCGGCGACCGACACGCCGAATGCGGGCCAGAAGGCGACGCCCAGCTTCTGCAACCCGAGCAGGCCGATGAAGAAGATCAGGCCCGGCCAGAACAGCAGGAAGGTCTTCAGGGCGAACGTGCTGGCGACCTCCGCGCCGCCCTTCTGGGAATCGAGCGCGATCATCGCAACCGTGAGGATGGTGGCGAGCGGCAGGGCGACCAGGGCGGCGGCGAGCCAGGTCGAGCGCTTGGCGATCTCCGACAGGGCGATGATGAAGACGGCGGTGCCGACGCCCTTGCCGACGGTTGCGAGGAACGCGCCGGACGTGATGGTTTTCAAGATGCCGTCGAGCATGCCGGAGGTCCCGCGCTTTCCCGGCCGGACAGTGGCCGTGCGGGGTGGCGTTTGGCAAGCGGCTGTTGCGGGCTGAACCGGACGGGCGGGTTGCGCGTTGATGTACCGGACTGGCGCGTGGGGCGCCGCTGTGGAGGACTGAAAATGATGAAATCTGCGGTGCTGGCTGTCGCCGTTCTGGGCCTTGCGGGCGTTGGGGCTTGCGAGAAGGCCGGCGAGCGCGTGGACAACGCGATCGACGATGTACGTGGCGAGCGTGATCCGGGCGATGGCGCGATGGAGAAAGCAGGCGAGGCGATCGACAACACGATTGGCGTCGAGCGCAAGAATGATGCTGACTCGCTCGCCGATGCGGTGGACGGCGATTCAGCGACCAAGCCGAACTAGGCGCCTTCACGACAGGCCAAGGCAAGGATTGCCAACGGGCATCCATTCGCGCATGTCCGGGCGGGCGCCGGACGGGCGCGAATGGAGGGCGGCATGTTTTCGCATATCATGGTCGGGACGAACGATCTCGAGAAGTCGAAGACGTTCTATGACGCCGTGCTTGGCGCGCTGGGCGTGAAGCCGGGGTTCGTGGACGACAAGGGGCGCGTGTTCTGGCGCACCAAGACGGGCACGTTCGGCGTGAGCATTCCGATCAATGGCGAGAAGGCGTGCTTCGCCAATGGCGGCACGATCGGCTTTGCTGTCGAGACGCCGGAGCAGGCGGATGCGTGGCATGCAGCCGGCGTGGCGAACGGCGGCACGTCGATCGAGAACCCGCCGGGCCTGCGCAAGGGCGCGATGGGGGAAATGTACCTCGCCTACCTGCGCGATCCCGATGGGAACAAGATCTGCGCGCTGAAGCGGATGGGGTAGGCCGCCCGCTTTGCTGGCAGCCCCCTCCGTCTCGCGCGTGAAGAACGCGCGATCCACCTCCCCCAGTGCTTCGCACTGAGGGAGGACGGTTCAGCGCAGCATCTCGAAGTTGAGCACCATGCCGTCGTCGTCGAGTTGGCAGACTGTGTCGACGAGGAGGTAGCCGCGGCCGTCGTCCATGCGCATGAGGCCGCGGAGTTCGCGTTCCCGTTCAAAGAGGCGCGGGGCCGATTCGTAGCGGGCGGAGTAGAAGTCGCGGTCGACGGCTTCGTCCATGCCGGCGCGGGTGCAGGCGCGGCGGGCGGTTTCGTAGTTGATGCGGGTGAGGCGCGCGCGAGGCGGCGTGGGCGCGGCGGGGATTTCTGCTGATTGGGCTTGCGTGCGCTGGACTGGCGGCGCGATGCGCTGGCGTTCGAGTTCTGCGAGCTTCTGCGTGTATGTGGCTTCCTGGTCGATGCGAAGCTGGGCGAGGCGGCGTTCTTCGGTGGCGATCTGCGCGGCGCGGGCGTCGAGGCGCGCCTGTTCCGCTTTCAGCTCGGCGGCCTGGCGATCAAGGCGGAGCTGTTCGGCTTTCTGGGCATCGGCCTGTCGGACGAGGCGTGCCTGATCCGCCTTGAGCGCGTGGGTGGAGGACGTGGCGGCCGGCGCTGCGGGTTTTGGTGCAGGCTTTGGGGCCGGCCTGGGCGCCGCGGGTTTCGGAATCTGCAGCGGGGGCGGGCCGCCGTCCAGTTCGGGCATGTCGTCCTGCGCATGCGCGGCGGGGAGCGCGCAGAACATGGCGGCGGCGAGCGTTGCAAGAGCAAGATGTCTGGCCATGGTCGGCAGCGTGCGGCGCGGCGCCCGAACGTGGGATGAACGGCTTGTTGGGAAGGCGGGCAGGACGTTGCCGTGCGTTGCATGTTCAACGCTTCGGGTTCGCCATCTTGTCTTCCAGCCACGCGACTGCGGCCTTGTAGCTTTTGTAGTCGGCGCTGTTCAGGTTGAGCAGGTGGGGGCGGTGGTCCGTGTCGAAGACGTAACGGCTTTCGACGTGGCCTGCGAGCTGGAGCAGGAAAGCGCCCATGGAATAGCGCACCGTTGGATCGCCGGAGATGCGGGCGTTGCGGAAGATCTGACGCATGACGGCCTTGGTCGGGTGGGCCTCGGCGATGTCGTAGAGGCGATCCAGCGCGCCGGTCATGGAGGCGGCGGCTTCGAGTTTCTCGATGAAGCGGTTTTCGATGTCGGTGGTCCAGCCGTATTTTTCGACGTCATCGCGGAAGGCCTCGATGCCGGCGCCATCCGTCTGTTTTTCAGCAGCCTTGCCGATGCGGCTGATCGCTTTCGGGGTTGCCAGGGCGCGGAGGGCTTCGACATCGCGCCAGTCGAGCGTGCTGCGTTGGCAGATCTCCTCGGTGAGGGTGTCGCGCTCTTCGGCGGTGACCTCGGCGAGGGCTGCGATGTCGTAGGGCGTGCCTTCCTTCCAGGCGTCGTAGTCGATGATCATCGACTTCCTGAAGCGCAGGCAGGCGGCGGAAGGGGTGCATGGAGGCAGGGCCATTGGCTGAATCTAGCGAGCGGCCGCGCGGACGTCACTATGCCTGGATGTCGACGATGCGGGCAGGCTCGACTGCTGGCGCCGATGTGGGTTCGGCTGAAGCTTCGGACGGAGCCGTCTTTACGTCGATCCTGGCATGGAGCGGCTGGCTGACCTGTTCGGCTTTCGTAGCGGCTTCGGCGCGGGCTGTTCGGTCTGCGTCGGCCTGGGCGCGCGCGGCTTCCTGTTCGGCGGCCATGCGTTGCATCGCCTGCCCGAAAAGTAGTTCCCTGATCTGTGCGGCGTACCGGACCGAGACGGGTCCGATCGCGCCCGCTCCACCGGCGCTCATGGCATGCTCCAACAACCAGGCAGCATGTGCCGCGTCAGTGAATCGCGGTTTAACGATGAGGTCGGGGATGGAGGGTTTAGAAGGGCAAAGTAGTTAACGCGGGAGTGCGTGGGATTCAGGAAGTGGAGGTCGAACCACCATCCGCCTGCTTCGCAGGCAGCCCCCTCCGTCCGCTTCGCGTCCACCTCCCCCGCCTGCTTCGCAGTCGAGGGAGGACTTCTTCTCGTCTCACAGATTCTCGGCGAACCACTTGGCCATCGCGGCGTAGGCTTCTGCGCGGTGGGTTGGTTCCGAGAAGCCGTGGTCGCCGCCTTTGATGATGACCATGCTGGTTTTCACGTTCGCGGTCTTCAGCGCGTCGTGGATGGACTGGCCGGAGGAGAGCGGGACGAGGTCGTCTGCATCGCCGTGGACGATGAGCGTGGCAGGGTCTTTTCCATCGACGAAGAGAATGGGCGAGATTCCAGCCGCTTGCGCATTGGGGAAGTCGAGCGCCGGGAAGCGGTCGCTGGGGCCGGTCATGCGGCGGAGATCGACGGGTGGATAATAGGCGACGACGCTCTTGACGCGCGCGGGGCCGCGCAGGACGGGATCTTCGGCCGCCGGATCGCCGTCGTCTCCGTTGAGGCCGAGCATCAGCGAGAGATGTCCGCCGGCCGAGCCGCCGAACACGCCGAGGCGTTTTGCATCGATGCCGTAGTCGGCGCTATTGAGGGATACGTGGCGCAGCGCGCGCTTCACGTCGGCATGCGCCTCCGGGACCTTGAAGCGCGGGGCGGAGCCGTGGTGGACGGGAATGACGGTGATACCCTTGTCCAACAACGGCTTGAACTGTTGCACACGTGTTTCCGGCGCGGACCACCGAGACACCCAGCCGCCTGAGACCATGTAGAGCACGGCGGCGCCGTTGGCGTTCGCAGGCTTGATGACGTCGTAGGTCGTGGCCATGCCATCGTGGCGACCGTAGATCACATCGCGATGAATGGTGACGCCAGCGGTGGTGGTGACGGACGCGCTCGCTGCTGCCGGTTGTGACACGATGCGTTCGACCTGCACAATCTCCATGCGGCGGACGGGCTCGCGATCCTCCGAAATGACCATGCAGGCGCCAAGCGCCAGCGGCGCGGCGAGCGACATCACTATGGCGCGTTTCATGAGCAGCCCCTTTTCCGTTTTCGTTGCACGAAGGATGGCCGCGCACGTTGGCGTGCGTCAAGAAGCGGATGGGTTGCGGGGCTTCACCTCAGCGTGTCACAGTCAAAAGAAACGGGAGGGGAAAGCCGCTTTGACCGCATTTCAACCCGAAGGCTGGCGAACCGTCACGCCCCGCATCTTCACTGACGACGTGCGGGGGCTGGCGGGGTTCATGCGCGCGGTTTTTGGCGCGACGGGACGCCTGGCGGCAGGCAGGCCGATGGAAATGCGGATCGGCGACAGCATCGTGATGGTCAGTTCGGACGATGTCCGCGAGGCATTGCCCGCGTGCCTCCATGTCTATGTCGAGGATGCGGACAGGACCTATCGCAAGGCGCTGGGCGCAGGCGCGAAGGCGGTCGAGAAGCCGGTGGACACGCCCTATGGCGACAGGCGCGCTGTGGTGAAGGACGCGTGGGGAAACACGTGGCAGATCGCGACGCGGCGGATGGTGGAGCAGCGCGTGGCGCGCGCTCGGTCGCGATAAGCGCCGTCGGCTGTCTCAGGCTTTCACGTCGATGAGCAGAGCCGTGTGTGCGCCTGTGCGGGCGCGGTGGCCGCGTTCGAGCAAGTCAGCGACGTTGCGCGCCTTCTGGACCTTGCGGTCGGAACGCTGTGCGTTGAGGTAGATCGCGTGCTCGCGCTGCATGGCGATGTGAGCGGGGGCGCGGTCGCGGATGAACTGGAGATCGAAGGACATGGGCGCAGCCTTGGCTTGTCGCATCGACGGCGACTTGAGCAGACTGGCATGGACGCGTGAACGTCGCGTGCGAGCGGATGTTGCGATTGCGGCGGGATGGTTAGCAAGCGGGTAAGGTTTGGGTGTGCGATGGGCTATCTAAGCCAAACGCCGGGCGGGGAAGGTAATTCGCACGTGCAGTCCCTGGCGCGTCCAGTCGCGCGCGATGTCGCCTTGAAGCTGCAGCTTGACGATCCGGTCCACCAGCGTTGAACCGAAACCCCGGCTGAGCGGTTCCGACGTGGGTTCGCCACCGGCTTCGGTCCATTCCATGATGAAGGCGTCACCGGCCGTCGCAGTTGCTATCGATACCGTCCCTCCGGCATTGGCGAGGGCGCCGTACTTTACAGCGTTGGTCGCCAGCTCATTGATGACAAGCGCCAGCGACGTGACCGCGTCGTCAGCCACGCCAAGATCGTCGCCGGAAATCACGACATCAACGCCGGGCGTTTGCTCATAGGGTCGCATGAGTTCGTGCAGCAACCCGTGGACGCTGTGGCTCTTGTTCTGAAGGGGCGATCTGTCCTTGCCGTAGATGTATTCAATCGACCTGGCCAGGCCGCCAATGCGTGAGCGGAGCGATTGAGCGAATGATGTGGTGTCGGTCGCTGAACGTGAGGTCAGTCCGATGATGCCATCCACCATAGCGAAGAGATTCTTGATCCGGTGGGCAAGTTCGCTGGTCACCAAAGCGCGTTCACCCGCCAGCTGAACTTCGCGGGTTACATCGCGGGAGATCGAGAGCAGCCGGACCACCTTTCCCTCTTCCGAGTGAATTGGCGACACCAGAACATCCCAATGCTTTGAGGCGCCTTTGGCGGTCGGACACTCGGCGGAAAAACGCGCAACGCCCCCGTTTACCGCATGTTGCACGGCAGCCTGCACGGTGGCCTGGTGCCGCTCCGGCCACAGGTCCCACCATGATTTGCCGGCGACCGTGGTGAAGTCGTCGATTTCCATCAGGCACATGCCATCCGGGTTCATGCCCAGGAGAGCGCCATCGACTCCAACTGATTTTACGCAATCCACGCTGGTATCGAGAAGCTGATGGGCTGCGGGAACTCGACCCGATTGCGATTCAGATCCGGCAGGGAGGCAATTAGTGGTCAATAGAAGGCTGTTTCCCATCAGAAGCGGCTTGCGCAGCCGCATTCACTAGGGACATAGCGCTGGAACGTCTAACGGCAATCGCAGCACGATTTCGCCACCTGAAGCGCGGGGCGGTTGTCCTGCGTCTAGGCCAGAATGTCGATCATGAGCGCGGGATTTTCGGCGGCGCGGTCGGCTGGTGTGGGGCTTGCGGCGGCTGAGGCTTTTGCTTCCTGGATGCGTGTGTCGCGGCGGGCTTCGGCGCGGGCCAGCATACGCTGGTGCGCGGCGGCGCGGGCGGCTTCGCGGCGGTCGGCGGCGGCAATGCAGTCAGCTGAAATCACGTCGATCGCCATTTTCCTCTCCTGAGACTGGCGCCGAGATTGGGGGAAACTCGTTGTACAAGTTTGGGGGAAACTCAAAAAGTTTCGCGAGGCAAAACAGGAACTTGCTAACTTTATTTGGGGGAAACAGAGGCACAGGATCGGCGGGGGAAAATACTGAGTTATAGTTGGTCATGGTCGACAAGTGGGTCAGCGCGGGGCGCATGGCCACAGACTTAGCGAAGCACAGACCAACACGCCTTCGCACCGACACGCTTGCCGGCCTGATCAATCAACATCGGTGACGATGACAGCCTGCGCACCGCGCGGCGGACGCGATTGCGTTTGCTGTGCGGCGCGCGGACTGGCGCGCGCCCGGCAGGAGATTTCAGGTGAGACTGTTCTGGAGACGTGAGGCGAAGTCGGCCGTGCCGCTGATGGCGATCTCGGACCTGCGCGCGGCGCAGTGGTCGGGCGCCGGGCAGCTGGCGCGGGAAGGCTTTGAGCGCAACCCGGTGGCGTATCGCTGCGTGCGCCTGATCTCGGAGGCGGCGGCGAGCGTGGGATTTGCGACGGATGGCGAGGACGATGCGATGGCGCGGCTGCTGTCGCGGCCGAACATCGAGGAGCATGGCGCGGATCTGATGGAAGCGTTCTATGCGCATCTTGCAGTGTCGGGCGATGCGTTCCTGGAGGCCGGGACGCTCGACGGCGAGGTGCGCGAGTTGTTCGTGCTGCGGCCTGACAGGATGAAGGCGCTGAAGGGGACGCGCGGCTGGCCGGTGGCGTGGGAGCATCGGATCGGCGCCGACGTGCGGCGCATCTCGCGGGAGGCGGACGGGTTCCTGCCGGTGATGCACATGCGGCTGTTTCATCCGGCCAACGACTATGAGGGGCACTCGCCGCTGGAGGCTGCGGCGCGGGCGGTCGACGTGCACAATGCGAGCGGGGCGTGGGCGAAGGCGCTGCTGGACAATTCGGCGCGTCCTTCGGGCGCGCTGATCTATGGCGGTGCGGAGGACCTGACCGCGGAGCAGCGTGCGGAGCTGCGCGAAGACCTGCAGCGGACATTCCAGGGCGCGACGAATGCGGGGCGGCCGATGCTGCTGTCGGGCGGGCTCGACTGGAAGCCGATGAGCCTGTCGCCGACGGACATGGATTTCGTGGAGCAGCGCAATGTCGCGGCGCGGGAGATCGCGCTGGCGTTCGGCGTGCCGCCGATGCTGCTGGGGATACCGGGGGATGCGACCTATGCGAATTATCGCGAGGCGAATTCGGCATTCTGGCGGCTGACGGTGCTGCCGCTGGTGAACAAGGCGGCGCGGGCGATCACGTGCTGGCTGGGCGCGCGGATGAGCGGTGGGGTCGTGGCGGAGCTGAACGGCGTGCCGGCGTTCCAGGCGGATCTTGCGGAGAAGTGGGCGCGGATCGACGCGGCGGGGTTTCTCACGGTGGAGGAGAAGCGGCGGCTGGCAGGGGTAGCATAAACTGAAACTTTGACGCGAGGCGTTAGGGGCAGACAGCGGGCGGCCAGTGATGGCCGCCCGTTTCTTTTTCAACGACGGAGAAACGGATGAAGGATGCAATCGTGAATTACGTGATCGAGCGGCTGCGCGAGTTTTCGACGTGGCGCGGGATTGCTGCGCTGGCGGCGACAGGGGGCGTGCTCGTTGCGCCCGAGCAACTCGATGCCGTCTACAAGACGTTCATCGCGATCCTTGGCCTGGCGGCCGTGTTCGCGCGCAACCGGAAGGCGGCGTAGCGGACCTGCCCCTGGCGTTCGCGCGCCGGGGGCGAAGGTCAGGCCAGGACGGAAAGGCACATGAGACCGATAAGGCCAACGGCGAGTGCGACGCGCACGCCGATGCGGACGGCGAGGGCCGAACGGGTTGCTTGTGTCATGAAATCCTACTCAGCGGCGACGTGATAGCGGTCGGCAGGCACGGGGTCGTTCCAGAGAGGTGTTGCTAGCGATGGTCGCTCGGGCATCGGGCGCTCCGGCGCAGGTGGCTGCGGCATGGGGCGCGAAGGAGCTGCGAGCGAAGGCGCTGAAAGGGTCGGCGCGGGAACCGCTGGGGGCGCGTAGATGGGGGCGTGCTGGTGCGCGAGCGAGCGGACGACTGCTGTGTGGTGAAGCAGGAAGTCGACGATGCTGCGCAGGTCGGCGTCGCTGTAGCCGCTGAAGCAGTGCTCCATGAAGCGCGCGGCGAGCAGGAGTTCGCGCGGGGAGCCGAGCGGAGCGTTGGCTGGCAGGCGTTTCGTTGCGCCGGGCGGAAGAATGAAGTGGGCGAACCAGGCGTGGTCTTCCGGCGTGAGGCGGAAACGCGGTTCGGGGCGGCGGCCAAAGGCACGGCGGACGAGCATCCGGTCGAGCCTGTTGCGCTCGCCATTGCTGGCGGCGCGATCCCGCGCGAAGGCCAAGAACATCGCGAGGACGATGAAGCGCTGCTGGCCGTCGAGCACGACGTAGACGCCTGATTGCGGAGGCGAGACAGTTACGACCCCGAGATAGAGTGCCTCTTCTGGCACGTCTTCCTCGTCAAACGAGTCTCGTGCGGCGTTTTCGAGATCGACGATGAGCTGGGCCACCTGGGGCGGGCCCCAGACGAAGCCGGGTCTTGCAGGTCCGCAACGATATCGCGAACGCCCTGAAAACAGGTTGCGCACGCTGACGACATCCGCCCGCTTCATTCTGGGAGAACTCCCGAAGCACGCCGCCCAGCCCAGGAGTGAGAGATTCATAGCAGAGGAGATCAGGATGATCGACAGGAAAATTACACTCGCACTGATCCTCGCGCTGATCGTTGAATCAGCGGGGGTCTTTGCGTGGGCCGGGGGCACGGGAGAGCGGCTGAAGGAGGTCGAGATGCGCGTCGCGGCGCAGTCGGAGATGGCGGAGCGGCTGGCGCGAGTCGAGGTGAAGCTGGAGCTGGCGGCGGCGCAGATGACGCGCATCGAGCGGAAGGTGGAGGCGCTCTAGATGCAGTCGCTGGTGATCGAGGGATATGCGTCGCTGTTTGGCGTGGAGGATATGGCGGGCGATGTGGTGCGTGCGGGCGCATTTGCGCAGTCTCTGTCGCGGGGCGGCGGGGTGGGGATGCTGCTGAGTCATGTCGGTGGGCGGACAGCGGGGCGATGGACGACAATAAGAGAGGATGGGCGCGGGCTGTTCGTGCGGGGATTCGTTTCGGGTGAGACGGCGGCGGGACGGACGGCGCTGCAGATGATCGGCGACGGTACGCTGGACGGGCTGTCGATCGGATTCGTGGCGCGGGACTGGTCACCGCGTGTGGTGCGCGGGCGCGAGCTGAAGCGGATCGAGTTACGGGAGATTTCGCTGGTGAGTGCGCCAATGCTGGCGGGGGCGCGGTTTGGCGTGCCGGGGGATGCGATCACAACTCGCGCGAGGCGCGCAGTTTGACGTAGGGTTAAGGCTTTCCGCTGGGGTAAACGCGGCGTAGGTTGCACGCAACAAAGACCCGCCGTCTTACGGGAATGCCCGATGACGGCGCGCAGGAGGAGCAACGCCATGAAGACCAGACGACTGACCGCCACCGCCCTGACGGTTGCCGCCGTGATGAGCGCCGGCGCCGCGTTTGCGCAGGCGCCGGGCTACACGACACCGAAGACGGCGTTCGGCGCGCCGGACCTGCAGGGCTTCTGGAACAACACCTCGATCACCAGCCTGCAGCGGTCTCCGGATGCGAAGGCTCTGGTCGTGAGCGAGAAAGAGGCCGAGCGACTGGCGAACCGGAATATCCTGGTGGTCCTCACCAAGGACGACGAGGCGCAGTCGGGGCTTGATCCGAACAACACGAAGCTGCTCGAGGACAAGAACAACGACCGTGGCTACAATGCGTTCTGGATCGATCCGGGCACGAAGCTCGCGACCGTGAAGGGCGAGATACGCACCTCGTGGATCACGGAGCCGGCCACCGGGCGCATCCCGTACAAGCCGGGCGCGTCGCGCGGCGGCGGCTATGCGATCACGAATTTCGACGGGCCGGAGACCCGCCCGCAGGCCGAGCGTTGTGTTATCGGCTTCTCGGGATCTTATGGTCCGGTGATGAACAACGGCATGTACAATTCGACCATGCAGTTCGTGCAGACGCCTGGCCATGTGATGATCCAGGTCGAGATGATCCACGATGTACGGGTGATTCCGATCGTCGCCAGCAAGGCTGAGGCGAAGCACAGCAGCGTGCCGAAGTGGGGTGGAGATTCTGTCGGCTGGTATGAGGGTAATACGCTGGTGGTGCAGACCACGAATGTGCATCCGAGCCAGCGCGGGATGATCACAGCCGGCGGAATGTTGACCGAGCGCTTCACGCGCTGGGACGACAAGCAGGTGCTCTACGAGTTCGAGGTAGAAGATCCCACGCTCTACAGCCAGACGTGGAAGGGCGAGATGGGTCTGAACGCCAGCCAGCCGATGTACGAATACGCCTGCCACGAAGGCAACTATGCGATGGAAGGCATCCTCGCCGGCGCGCGCCAGCTGGAAAGCGAAGGCAAGGTGCCGGGCATGGGGCCGGGCATTGCCGCGGGTCTTGTCCTGCCGCGCGACGAGACGGGTGGCGAAGGGTTCAACTAGAACTTCTGGAGGGATCGGACTTTGAAGAGGCGCGACTGATGAGGTCGCGCCTTTTCTGTTCCGGCCGGTGAACGGGAGACATGGGGATGTTTGCGAAGCTTCTGGCCTGCACAGCGCTTGGTTGCACCTTGTTCGCGGGCGTGGCGTCGGCGCAGCATGCGCCGGGATATGCTCCGCCGAAGACGAGTTGGGGCGCGCCGGACCTGCAGGGTTTCTGGAACAGCACCTCGATCACCAGCCTGCAGCGGCCTGCGGGCGTGGACAAGCTGGTGGTAACGGAATTCGAGGGACGGACCATCGTCAACGACAACCCGCTGATCATCATCACGCAGCTGGAAGCCGAGTCGCAGGGCAGCGATCCGAATGACACCTCGATCCTGAACGACAAGAATGCGGACCGCGGATACAATACGTTCTGGATCGATCCGGGAACGCGGCTGGCAGATGTGAAGGGTGAGATCCGCACCTCGTGGATCGTCGATCCGCCGAACGGGCGCATCCCGTTCAAGTCAGGCGCGACGCGGTCTGGCACGCAGCATTCGCCAGCGAACTTCGACGATCCGGAAACGCGGCCGCTGTTCGAGCGCTGCCTGATGACGGAGACGACGGCGGGGCCGGTGATGCAGAACGCGATGTACAATTCGACGCTGCAGATCGTGCAGTCGCCGGCGTCGGTCGTGATCGTCGTTGAGATGGTGCACCACGCGCGGATCATTCCGATCGTGGCCAACGCGGCGGCGGCCAGGCACGGACCGGACGCGATTCCGAAATGGGCGGGAGACTCGGTCGGCTGGTACGAGGGCGGCACGCTGGTGGTGGAGACGCGCAACGTGCATCCGCAACAGCCGAGCCTGATCTCGGCGACGGGCAAGGTGACGGAGCGGTTCACACGCTGGAATGACGGTCAGGTGTTGTACGCGTTCACAGTCGAAGACCCATCGCTCTACACGCAGGCCTGGAAGGGCGAGATGGCGCTGAACACGTCGCAGCAGCTTTATGAATTCGCTTGCCATGAGGGCAATCACGCGATGCCGGGCATCCTGGGCGGCGCGCGGGAACTCGAAGCGCAAGGCATCAAGCCGACGGTGGGACCGGGGATCGCGGCGGGCATCGTGACGCCGAGCCAGCGTGCGAAGGCGGCGGCGAACTAGTATTTTGCATTGATGTGATGATGCGAGGGCGCGGCGATAGCTGCGCCCTTTTGCTTTTCCGGCCGCGTTGCGGGCGGCCCCCTCCGCCCCTTCGGGGCGCCTCCCCCGCCTGCTTCGCAGTCGAGGGAGGACGACACCGTGCGTGCTTCGACGCGGTGAGTGACTGAACAGAAGCGAACAAGGAAAACTCATGACAATCGAGACGAAGATGAACGCTCCTGCGGGAGCGAATGCGGAGGCGCGTGCGCTGACTGCGGAAGTGCTGGCGGCGTTCGAGGCGTTGAAGGCGGCGAACGATGCGCGGATCGAGGAGATCGAGAAGCGCGGGGCGGTCGATCCGGTGCTGGAGGGCAAGCTGAAGAAGATCGAGCAGTCGCTCGACCGGCAGCGCACGGCGCTGGAGCGGCTGGCGCTGGAGCAGTCGCGGCCTGCTATTGGTGATGATCCGCGCCGGACTGATCCGGAGCACAAGTCGGCCTGGAGTGCGTACCTGCGCAAAGGCGACGACAGCGGCATTGCGCGGCTGGACCTCAAGTCGCTGAATGTCGGCACGGAGGCGCAGGGCGGCTATGTGGCGCCGCCGGAGCTGGACAGGCTGATCGAGCAGCGGCTGACGGCGTCCTCGCCGATGCGACAGATTGCGAGCGTGCGGCAGACATCGGCGACGGTGTTCCGCAAGCCTGTGAGCCTGGGCACGACATCGGCGTGGGCGGCGGAGACGGGGTCGCGCACTGAGACGACGGCGCCGACGCTGGACCTGCTCGAGTTTCCGGCGGCTGAGCTCTATGCGATGCCGGCGGCGACGCAGACGCTGCTGGACGATGCCTATGCGGACATCGACGAGTGGCTGGCGGACGAGGTGGAGGCAAGCTTCTCGACGCAGGAGAGCGCCGCGTTCGTGACAGGTGACGGCTCAGGCAAGCCGAAGGGTTTCCTGAGCTATGACATGATCGCGGAGTCGTCTCATGCGTGGGACAAGATCGGTTTCACGCTGTCGGGCGCGGCGGGGGCGTTTGCCGCGAGTGATCCGGCGGACAAGCTGATTGACCTGGTCTATTCGCTGAAGAGCCAGTTCCGGGCGAATGCGCGGTTTGTGATGAACAGGCGGACGGTGTCCGGCGTGCGCAAGCTGAAGGATGCAGACGGCAACTATCTGTGGCGTCCGGGTGGGGCGGGCGAGGCGGCGAGCCTGCTTGGCTATCCGGTGACCGAGATCGAGGACATGCCGGACATCGCGGCGAATGCGTTCGCGATCGCGTTCGGCGATTTCCGGCGCGGCTATCTGATTATGGACAGGCAGGGCGCGCGGGTGCTGCGGGATCCGTACTCGCTGAAGCCCTACGTGCTGTTCTACACGACCAAGCGCGTGGGCGGCGGGGTGCAGAACTTCGACGCACTTAAAGTCATGAAGTTCGCCGCCTCTTAGTGTAGCGGCGAGCCGGCGGTGCTTTGGCATCGCCGGCGACTGCTGTCGTTTCGCGGCTTGATCTTGCGAGCAGCTTGGGGATTATGCCGCGCGATGAACAGGGGAGCTGTTGATGGGCGTGGCGACACCGGAAGACATGGCCGAAGCATTCGTGCAGCGGTTCAATGAGCGCGACGGCGGCGGATTGCTCGCGCTGTACGCGGACGATGCGGCGTTCACGTTCGACGGCGTGAATTTCGCGCGTGGGACGGAGCAGATCAGGCAAGCACTTGACGGTTTTCTTGCGTCTCCCATGACGCTGAGGGGCAAGTATGAGAGCGTTCTGATCGCTGGCGATGTGGCGATGTGCAGCCTGCGCTGGGAGATGCTGAACGAGGAAGGCTGGATCGACCAGGACGGTGTGTCGGTGGAAGTGCTGAAGCGCGGGAACGACGGCAAGTGGCGATTTGCGATTGATGACGCGACGGGGGCGAGCCGGGAGCGGGACTGAGGGCGTTGGTTGATGGTTGAGAGGTCAGTGAGCCCGCTACCGCGGCTGCATGCGGATGCCGCCGTCGAGGCGGACGGATTCGCCGTTGAAGTAGCCGTTCTGGATCATCTGCAGGGCGAGGCTGGCGTACTCATCGGGGGCGCCGAGGCGTTTGGGGTTGAGGACGGTGGCGGCGAGGGCCGCTTTCACGTTTTCGGGGGCGCCGGCGAGCAGCGGGGTGTTGAAGAGGCCGGGGAGGATGGTGTTGACGCGGATGCTCTCGGTGGAGAGGTCGCGGGCGATGGGGAGGGTCATGCCGATGACGCCGCCTTTGGAGGCAGAGTAGGCGGCCTGGCCGATCTGGCCATCTTCGGCGGCGACAGAGGCTGTGTTGACGATTGCGCCGCGGTCGCCATCGGGCAGGACATCGAGGGTGAGCATGCCGGCAGCGGATTTCGCGATGCAGCGGAAGGTGCCGACAAGGTTGATCTGGATGATGCGGTCGAACTGGTCGATCGGGAATGACTTGATCTCGCCCGTCTCTTTGTTGCGGCCCGCGGTCTTGAAGGCGTTGCCGGTGCCGGCGCAGTTGACGAGGATGCGTTCCTGTCCGTTGGCGGCGCGCGCTTGCGCGAAGCCGGCGTCCACAGAGGCGTCGTTGGTGACGTTGACGTTGCAATAGACCGCGCCGGTTTCGGCGGCGAAGGGCACGCCGGTTTTCTCGTTCATGTCGAAGATGGCGACTTTCACGCCGTGTGCGCGCAGCGCCCTAACGGTTGCGCCACCGAGTCCGGATGCGCCGCCGGTGACGATGGCCGAGATCGAGCTGTCGAGTTTCATAGGCGGCTCCTTGGGGGTCGTTTCCTGCGCGACAATTGACGTTCGCGGCAGGTTTAGTTCGGCGAAGCGCGCGCGCCTAGCCGTGACGTGAGGGCAGCCGGGCCCGATCCGGCAGATCAGGGAAAAAGCGATGATCGTAACGATGCTGGCGGCGCCGGCGGCGGAGCCCGTGGGGCTGGCCGAGGCCAAGGACTATCTCCGGATCACGGGGACAGGCGAGGACGGGCTGGTCGGGCATCTGATCGCCTCGGCGCGGTCGCGGATCGAGGAAGCGACGAGTGTCGCGATGATCACGCGCAGCCTGCGGGTGGCGCTGAACTGGTGGCCGCGCGGAACTGTGGACCGCCGATGGCTCCGCCTGCCGGTGAGGCCGGCCGGGGCGCTGATCGCGGTGCGCGTGTTTGACGGGCATGGCGAGCCGGTGACGGTGACGAGCCGGTTCACGCTGCCGGCCGGGCGTCAGGCCAAGCTGATGTGGACGGACGGCGCCTTTCCGTGGCCGGGGCAACGGATCGGCGGGATCGAGATCGATTACGAAGCCGGGTTTGGCGAAGGGCCGGAGGATGTTGCGGATGGCCTGCGTCTGGCGGTGAAGCGGCTGGCGGCGCATGCGTACGCGGCGCGTGATCCGGAGAGCATCGCGGGCGCGCTGCCGGTGGACGTTGCGGGGCTGATCGCGCCGTGGCGGCGGGTGCGGCTGTGAGTTCGGCGGAGGAGGCGCTGGAGGGCGCGATTATCGCTGTGCTGAGCGGCGATACGGATGTTCAGGCGTTGCTTGGGGAGCCGATGCGGATTGTAGAAGGGACGAGCCCGAAGCCGGCCTATCCGTATCTTGAGGTCGCACGGCATTTGTCTGAGCCAGCAAGGGCGGCGGGCGTCGCGGCGAGCGAGCATCGCGTGGACCTGGTGGTGATCAGCAGGCTTGATGGCGGAACTGACGGCGTGCGCGCGATTGCAGCCATCCGCGCGGCGCTGGGCGCGGCGGAGCTGGAAATGGAGGGGTGGCGGTGCGTTCTGCTCGTGCCCGCGTTTGCGGATACGCTGAACCGGGGACGCGGAATCTGGCGCGCGATCCTGCGGATGCGGGCGGTGGTGGAGGCGGCATAGGCGACAAGTGAGTGGCCGTGGTGATAGCGTGCGGCCCATGAGGTGGGTCGGTTTCATATGCCTGACTATCTGCGTTGCGGGCGACGCAGCGGGCCAAGTGCGCACGGTCCCTGGCGAAAGGCCTGGAGCGGCTCAGCCCGGCGGCGTGAACACAACGGCGCCGGGTGGAGCACAGCCGGGAACCAGTTATCAGGGCGGAACGCCTGATTTGCGCGGCACACTCGGCGGCGTTCCCGGCGCGCCGCAAGTCCTGAATCCAGATGGCAGCGTGATGCAAGCGCCCGCCGCCGAGGCCCCTGCGTCCGCCGCTGACGTGGCCGAAGAATCCGACATGAACCTGCAGGTTGTGCCGCCATCCGATGTTGCGGAACCGGAGGATGGCGACGGCGAAGCCGAAGAGCCTGCGGAGGATGATTCATGGTGGCAGGGCTGGCTGGCGCTAATATTGATCGCCGGCGTGATCCTGTTCCTCGGCCGCGAAAAACGCTAGCGGCCGATCCGGCCCGCCGCGTAAAGCAGGCCGCCGCCGAGAAGGCAGCCGACCGCAAGCTCGGCCCTGAGGAAAGGCAACGCGAGGCGACTTATCAGGTCCGGCCGCGCATGCATCATGGCGGCGTAGAGGCCTGCGAGGCTGCCGATGATGAGGCCGGCGGCGCCGAGGATGATGGCGAGCGTGCGGGCGTCTTCGACGAGGTTACGGCGACGGCGCGAACTGGCCATCAGGTATTTGCGGCCGACTTCGCGGCGCTGGCTGATGAAGAGCCAGATACCGAACAGGACGGCGAGCACGGACGTAAAGGCGCCGATCCCGCCAAGCGCCGAAAGGCCGGAGGTGTAGGTCGACACGATGCCCGGCGGATCTCCCGCAGGATCAGGCGCCAGACGTGTCAGGCCGACAAAGACCGGCACGCCCGCCAGAACCAGCATGACGCTGGCGAACGATATGATGCGCAGTCGTTTTGGGTCGCGATAACGCATGTTGGAATCCGTGCAGGACTCCTGCATTGCACATGACAGTTAAGATCACCTTGGCCGTATGGGTGAAACTTGATGTCGGGCGTGGGCGAGCGCACGATTTTCTTTGCATTTGAGAAGGCCGATCTGCGAAGGTCGGATTCGTTCCACACAGCCGAGAAAGGCGCCGCATCGGTGACGCATGATTCCCCACTGATAGCGCTTCTGGCCGTGGGGTTTGGCCTTGCTTTCGTATTTGGCGCGATTGCGAGCCGTCTGAAGCTGTCGCCGCTGCTGGGCTATCTGCTGGCGGGAGTGGTGATCGGGCCAGCTACGCCTGGTTTTGTCGCTGATGAAGGATTGGCCCAGGAGGTCGCCGATGTCGGCGTCATCCTGCTGATGTTTGGCGTGGGGCTGCATTTCTCGCCGCGGGACCTGATGTCGGTTCGCGGCGTGGCCGTGCCGATGACGCTGCTGACGATCGCCTGCACGGTGGCGGCCGGGATCGGGGCGTCGATGCTGCTGGGCTGGGGGTTTGAGGCGGGGGTTGTATTTGGACTGTCGCTGTCGGTGGCGTCGACTGTGGTGTCGTTGCGCAACCTGCAGGACAAGCGGGTGATCCAGACCGAGCGCGGGAAGCTGACGGTCGGATGGCTGGTGGTCGAGGATCTGGCGATGGTTCTCGCCATGGTGCTGTTGCCGACGTGGGCGCAGATCCGCAGCGGGGCGGAGAATGGCGAGGCGATGACGGTCCTGCAGATGCAGGATATCGGGATCGCGGTTGCCCTGACGCTGGCAAAGGTTGCGGCGTTTGCGCTGATCATGTTGCTGGCCGGCAAGCGGCTGGTGCCGTGGATATTGCACCGCGTGGTGCACATGGGATCGCGCGAGCTGTTCCGTCTTTGCGTGCTGGCGATCGCGCTGGGGGTGGCCTATGCGGCGTCGGCGGTGTTCGGGATTTCGGTGGCGCTGGGCGCGCTGTTCGCCGGGCTGATCATGGCGGAGAGCGAGCTGTCGCAGCAGGCGGCGAACGAAACGCTGCCATTGCGTGATGCGTTCGCTGTGCTGTTCTTCGTGTCGGTGGGCATGCTGTTCGATCCGCGTGTGCTGCTGGGCGATCCGTGGCCCCTGATTGCGACTGTCGGGATTGTTGTCGTGTTCCGGTCAGTGGTGAGTTTCGCGCTGTTGCGCGTGTTCGGGAAGTCCGGCGAGGCGGCGGCTATGGTGACCGGCGCGCGCGGGCAGATCGGCGAGTTCTCGTTCATCCTGGCCGGCATCGGCCTGCAGCTGAACCTTATCCCGGAGGAGGCGCGCAACGCGATCCTTGGCGGGGCGATCATCTCGATCGTGCTCAACCCGCTGTTGTTCGCAGTGCTTGACCGCGTCGGCGGGAAGGCCGTGTCGGCAGCCGCGCCTGTGGTGGCGCCGGCGCCAGCTGCGCCGCCCAAGCGTGCCGTGCTGATCGGATATGGCCGGGTCGGGTCGCTGATCGGCAAGGCGCTGGATGCGGCGGGAGCGACCTATTCGGTGATCGAGGACCGGCCGGACCTGGTGGAGATATTGCAAGGCCGGGGCATTCCAGTCGTGCTTGGCAACGGAATTTCGCACGAAGCCATGGTGGCGGCGGGCGCGGCGGAAGCCGACCTGATCTTCGTGACGGTGCCGGACGGTTTCGAGGCGGGCGGAATTGTCGAGCTGGCGCGCAAGCTGAATCCGAAGGTGAAGGTCTACGCGCGGGCGCATTCGGATGCTGAGGTGGAGCATCTGCGCGGGCTGGGCGCTGACCTGATCGTGTCAGGTGAGCAGGAGATTGCGGACGCCATGATCGAAAAGGCGACGGCTTTCATTCCGCGCCGGGTTGTGCAGCGGGTCTAAAGCAGCATCGCGAGGACGCCGAGCATTTTTTGCCAAGCGTCGCGCGAGCGGTCCACGAAGTCGGCCCATTCGGGCGCCATCTCGTGTGAAAGACGCAGAGAGCAGCCATCGGCTGTTGGCGTGATGTCAATCGTGACGACGGAGGGGTCGCGGTCGTTCTCCGCGTCGATGGTCCAGGTGAAGACGATGCGCCTTGGAGGATCTAGAGCGGGATCGCTTTAGGCAGAATCTGGATTCCCAAAGGTTGCGAACGCTGATTCATGATGTTTGCCGGCAAGGAGGCCGGGCATCATGGCTGGACCCTTGTCGATGGATCTGCGTGAGCGTGCGATGGCGCGTCT
>JANOKS010000101.1:0-3221 GCA_031419455.1 Alphaproteobacteria bacterium | reverse complement strand
TACCTCATCACTTGTGGTTAGGTATGCAGATGGCCCAACACTTCCTCAAATCCCCCGGTGCTCGCTCGCTGAAACTGGCCACGGTTCTCCGCATGACGGAAGAAGAAGCCCGCGCGGCGTTCAAGGCGATCCGTTGGGCCGAGACGGACGGCGAGCCCGTCTGCCCGAAATGCGGCTGCCTTGAGCATTACTGGCTGGCCACGCAGAACCGCTGGAAATGCCGGGGTTGCGCTCATCAGTTTTCGCTGACCTCCGGGACGATCTTCCACAGCCGGAAAATGGAAGTCCGCAACATTCTCGCCGCCATGGCCATCTTCTCCAACGGCGTCAAAGGTCACAACGCGCTGCAACTCAGCCGCGACCTCGGCCACGCCTACAAGACTTGCTACGTGCTGCTTATGAAGATCCGTGAAGCCCTTGGCCTCGCGATAGACAACTCTGCCCTGTCGGGCGTGGTGGAAATCGACGGCGTCTATCTGGGCGGCTATGCGAAACCCGCCAACCGCAAGGTCGATCGCAAAGACCGTCGCCTTGCTGAGAACCAGACCGGCAAGCGCCAAGTCGTGGTCGCCATGCGCGAGCGCAAAGGCCGCACGCGCGCCTACGTGGTGCAGTCAGAAGCTCAGGGCGTGGCGCTGGCTAAGAAGCACATTGCACCGGGCTCCACCATCGCCGCCGACGAAGCCCGCCATTGGGACCAGCTTGCAGCGCGCTTCCCGATAGAGCGTGTGGACCACTCCAAGGAATACCGTGGCCCGCTGGGCGAGAACACCAACCAAGCCGAGTCGTTCTTCACGCGCGTTCGCCGCAGCGAAAAAGGAATACACCACCACATCAGCGGCCCGCACCTGCAAGCCTACGTCACTGAGCTTGCATGGCGCGAGGATTTCCGCCGCACATCGAACGGCGGGCAATTCGCAATGCTGGCGGATGCAGCGGCGCAAGCGCCGAAGTCGAAAGCGTGGTGCGGATACTGGCAGCGCCGCGCTTAAGAGGCGGCAGATGCCGCAGCAGGTTGAGACATGCAGTTCTTCTGAATTGCGGCCTGCTGGATAGCGTCGCTCTCACCCTTGAGACGGGAAAGCTCTCCCGTTTTATCGCCGCCTCCCCCAAGGAAGAACACGGCCGGCCAGAAAAGGACGACAGCGACGCCGGTTGCGACGGCATCGTTGTTGGCTTTCTGTTGTTGTTGACCCGTAACCTCGGCCACGCGAGTTCCGATGCGTTGCGATTCAGCACCTAACTGCTGGCAGCTATAGTTCTGATACTGCAGCGGTGAAACGTACGTCGCGGCGATATTTTGCGGCGCGGTTGCGCATGCAGAAACCAACGCTGCCAACGCAACGCCACTTACAACGGCTTTCATGATCGATTCTCCCCTGGACCCATCCCCCTGGATGAATGCCCACTGTGGCCGCGACAGAAAGATGCTGTCAATGCGATCTACGAGAGTTGACGCTACGGCGTGGATCACGATTCACAAAAAGAAGCGGCGGTGATATGATCACCGCCGCAGGACGGGTCCCTATATCATGGGACACCTACCTTTGCAGACTAGAGGTGGAGCGGGGCCGAAGCCCCGCCCCTGACGGACTTTCCGTCTGCGGATTGGAACGGGGTGCGAGCCCGAGCCGACCCGGTAGCCCCCGGATCACTCCGGGGGTTTTTCGTTGCCGGTCGACGGTCGGTTGAGAGAAGCAAAGAGGGGCAGCGAGTCGGGCGGCGCTGGCGCGACGAGCTTAAGGGGCTTCTTTTCGGCGACTCGCCTCCGATACATGCGATAAAATTGCTCCTTGAACTGATGCTTGTCGTTCGACAGCGTCATGATCGTAATGGTCGACGTAATCTGCCGATCCAGATTGATGTTGCCAGTATCTGTCAGGAGCCGATGTTGTTGGATGGCCCGCCAGCCGCTCTCGGTCACCGGGTTGAGTTCGCGCAACTTGTCGAGAACGCCAGGGGGCAACTGGTCATAAATGTAGGTATTGATAAATTTTCCAACGTATTGCGGCATCCGGCGATTGCCGTTTAGCGCGTATTTCCAGCCGTGGATTCGATAAACCTGCTTGAAGAATTCGTCAGGAAACCGTTTGAGCCATGGCATGAGATGCGGCGCGATGTATTGCGCGAGGATCTTGGTGAGATCATCGCGAACTTCTTGATCGTGGAAACCTGTAGCCCGGTCGACCAGCGCAACGATGTGCTCCTTGGCCATGCTGCGCATGAGCAAGTCGCAAGTTTCGACGATGCGTTCTTGGTTTGGAAGCAGGATGGGCTTGGCTTCGACATTCTCCCCGCGCTCACGAGCTTCCTGCGCATCTTTTAACGCCCGAAGATGTGCATCGCGCGCTAGCAAGTACACCTCGCAGACGAGCGGAAGAAGCTTCGCGTCGTATCCGAAGGCCCGGTTACCTCTGGTCGTGCGGAAGACCACCGGAGTCGCCGCTCGGCGCAGTTCATCAGAAACAAACGGCTGGAGGTTGGCCGCGGCGAGGAAGGGTGGAAGCCCCTGTCCCATGACCATTCGCAAGCTGCCTTGGCCGCCCTTTGCTTTGGCCGCGCGACCAAGTGTGGTGAGGAAGGTCTCTTGAGTCAGAACACGCAGCTTGGTGCTGAGGACAGCGCAGGAGAAGCGTCGACCAGCGAAATCGATTTCGCCATCGCAAAGCGCCTGTGGAAAATCCTGTGCAGACCAGCGCGCGGCGGCGCCCGCCCGAGCGATATCTTGGCGCTCCTCGGCTGTGAGCTTCTTGGCCCTCTGGAGCCCACCCTTTGAACCGCGAGCCTCTGCGCTCATGGGGTCTTCTGGTCCGCTCACGTCGTCGACCATGACTTTATCCAGCGTTTACAAGCCGTCGACCGGCTCCGCCCAGCAACGTCTAGAAGTTTTGCTAAGCATGACGGGCGCGCACCTGCTAAGCAAATTAAGGAATATTCAGCTAAGCATCGCTTGGCAAGCATTGCGTCAGCAGGGCGTCGACCAGTCTGGTGTGGAGCTAACCTGTTAAGCGCCAGCCGTCGTCGCCATCGCGCTCAACAAGCCCTGTCTTCCGGCAGCCCTGCAGGCAGCTTGCAACGCGGCCTAGCACTACAGTTGCATAATTGGACGACCTCTGAATCTATGGGCGACCATGATTCGGAGGTCATGGATGAGCGGCGCATCGATCGAGACGACATTGGAGCTGTGGGCGTCCTCGCTGCGCGAGGCCAAGCAACGTATC
>JANOKS010000100.1:0-70036 GCA_031419455.1 Alphaproteobacteria bacterium | reverse complement strand
GGGAGGACTTCCCCGTGTGGCTTGATGTCCTCCCTCGGCGAAGCCGGGGGAGGTGGCCGCGAAGCGGACGGAGGGGGCTGCTTGCGGCGGGGGGGATTCTTCAGGTGTGCATGGCGGTCCCGGCTACGCCGCCGAGCCTGTCGCCTTCGCCCTGCGCACATCCAGCTTGTTGAGGGCGTGGACGTAGGCGCGGGCTGACGCCACGAGGGTGTCCGGGTCGCTGGCCTTGCCGGTGGCGACGAGGCCCTGTTCGGCGAGACGGACAGAGACGGTGGCTTGCGCGTCGGTGCCTTCGGTGACGGCGCTGACCTGGTAGAGTTCGAGGACGGCGGTGTGCGGGCAGAGCTGGCGGATGCCGTTGAAGACGGCGTCCACGGGGCCGTTGCCTGTGGCGGTGGTCGCGCGGGGTTCGCCATCGATGATGAGTTCGATCTCTGCGGTCTGCGGGCCATCGGTGCCGGCGACAACCTTCAGGCGCTTCAGCGTGATGCGTTCCTGCTTGCCGGACATCTGTTCGTCGACGAGGGCGATGATGTCTTCGTCGAAGACATGCTTTTTCTTGTCGGCGAGGTCCTTGAAGCGCTTGAAGGCGTCGTTAAGGACGGCGGCTTCGAGGACGTAGCCCAGCGATTCCAGCTTGTCGCGGAAGGCGTTGCGGCCGGAGAGCTTGCCCATGATCAGCGAGGTGGAGGGCACGCCGACATCTTCCGGTTGCATGATCTCGTAGGTTTCGCGGTGCTTCAGCATGCCGTCCTGGTGGATGCCGCTTTCGTGCGCGAAAGCGTTCTTGCCGACGATGGCCTTGTTGTACTGGACCGGGAAGCCGGTGATGGAGGACACCATCTTGGAGGCGCGGCTGAGCTTCTGCGTCACCACCTCGGTGTAGAAGGGCAGCGAGTCGCCGCGCACTTTCAGGGCCATGACGCATTCTTCGAGCGCCGCGTTTCCGGCGCGTTCGCCCATGCCGTTGACGGCGCATTCGATCTGGCGCGCGCCATTGATCACGCCGGCCAGCGAATTGGCGACGGCGAGGCCGAGATCGTTGTGGCAGTGGGTGGACCAGATGACTTTATCCGAGTTCGGAATGTTCTCGATCAGTCTACGGATCAGCTCGCCGTATTCGGCGGGGTGCGAGTAGCCGACCGTGTCAGGCACGTTGATGACGGTGGCGCCCGACGAGATCGCGACGTCGATCGCCTTGCAGAGGAAGTCGAACTCGGTGCGGGTGGCGTCCTCGGCGGACCATTCGACATCGCCCGCGTATTTGCGGGAGTGCGTGACGGAGGCGCCGATGGCTTCGAGCACGGCGTTGGGGCCCATCTTCAGCTTGTGCTTCATGTGCACAGGGCTGGTGGAGATGAAGGTGTGGATGCGCGGCTGCTTCGCTTTCCGAAGAGCTTCCCCTGCCCGGTCGATGTCGGTGAGCGTGGAGCGGGCGAGCGTGCAGATCGCCATGTCCTTCGCCAGCTCGGCGATCTGCGAGACGCACTGGAAGTCGCCTTCGGAGGAGGCAGCGAAACCGGCCTCGCAGATGTCGACTTTCATCTCCTGCAGCAGCTCGGCGAGTTCGAGCTTTTCGCGGATGGTCATCGAGGCGCCGGGCGACTGCTCGCCATCGCGCATCGTGGTGTCGAAGATGAAGACGCGGTCTTTTCCGGTGTTCGTCGTGGAAGGGGTGGTCATTGGGGTCGTCCTGTCAGGGGTGTCTTGAGGGATTTGCTTGGGAACCCCTGGACGCGCGACCCGCGGACCTATGCCCGGATCAGATACGCGCCCAGGGGCTGCTAAGCAGCCCCGGCAGGGAAAGAAGAAGGGTGAGACCCTGTTCGCGCATGATTGTTCTATGATGGGCGACGCGGTTTGCGTCAAGTATTGGAAATTGGACCCCTGCCTAACGTCGGGGCGGGGCATGACCCACCTCCTGGAGCCTAGTCGGCGACCGGATCGGACCCTGGCTGGTCCTCGGCGGGCTTCTGCAGCGCGGGTTCGTCGTTGACGGCGCGGCGTGCTGCTAGCGCTACTGAGATCCAGATGGCGACGACGGTGATGACCCCGCCGACCGCCAGCACGATGCCGCCACCCATGGCGGAGAGGACCGACTGGCCCAGCAGGGCGACAATCAGGATTTTCGGGATCGAGCCGACGATGACGCCCGCCGTATAACGCCAGAAATTGGCCTGGCTGGCGCCGAAGGCCATGTTGACGATGACAGCGGGGGCGGTGGGCACGGAACGCACAATCAGGCTGGCGAGGAAATCGTTGCGGCCGATGAACCGCGACAGGCGGTTGATGGTGTTGCCGCCATAGCGTTCGACCAGCTTCGCGCCCCCGAAACGGCCGATAATGAAGTGGATCCAGGCGGCGATGACGGTTCCGATCATCGCATAGGTGCAGCCGAGCCAGGGGCCGAAGGCGACCACGGCGGCGGCGAACAGCACGAATTGCGGGGCGGCAAGGAAGCTGGTGACGATGAACAGCAGGATCGTCGCGGGCAGGCCCCAGGGGCCATTGCGCAGGCCCATCAGCTGCTGGTCGAGATGGTCGCCGATGCCGGTGACGGCGCCGATGACCGCGACGACCACCACGCCCCCCAGAAGCGCCAGCGACACCCAGACGGTGCGCCAGGCGCGGGCGTCCATGTTGTTGAGGAAGGCGCCAAGCTTGCTCATGCGCGGCCCGTTTGCTCTCTCGGGTGAGCCCCGTCAATAATCGGTCGCTGTCGCCGTCCTATACAGGCGTCGGAGACCCTCGACAGAGACCCACGGCTTGAGCAAGGTTCCGCAATGACCAGATTGCAACTTTTCACGACTTTGGCGACCGCCGCGACGCTTGTGCTGGCGGGGTGCGGCACGACGGCGGGGTCGGCTGGCGGGGCGGCGGGCGGCTGGGTCTATCCGACGCTGGGACGGGCGAAGCCGCTGCTGATCGGTCATCGCGGGGCCTCGGGGGCCCTGCCCGAGCATACGCTGGAGGCTTTCCAGCGGGCGCTCAATGATGGCGCGGACTGCATCGAGCCGGACCTCGTGTTCACCAGGGACGGACAGTTGGCGGTGCGGCACGACACTTATCTGTCGACGACGACGAACATTGCCTCGCGGCCGGAGTTTGCGAGCCGCAAGCGGCGCTCGACAGATCCGGAATACGAAGGCCGGATGGACTGGTGGGTGGCCGACTTCACGATGGCGGAGCTGAAGACGCTGCGCGCGGTGCAGTCGTTCCCCGGGCGGTCGAAGGCGTATGACGGGCTCTACCAGATTCCGACATTCGACGAGGTGCTGGAACTCGCCAGGTCGCGCGTGACGGTGGCGAGCCAGCCGGTGTGCGTTTATCCGGAGGCGAAGTCGCCTGCCTATCACGCCTCCATCGCGGCGATGCCGGATATGGGCGAGGCAATCCTCGCGGCGTTGGGCAGGCACGGCATGTCGGCGGCGGGGTCGCCGGTGTTCATCCAGTCGTTCGAGCCGGACTTCGTGAAGACGATGGATGCGATGACCGAGCTTCCCGTGGTGATGCTGGTGTCGGACAAGGCGGCGCTCGATGCCGCGATGGCCAAGCCGGGCGCGCCGTTCTGGCAGGGCCTGGGCGCGAACACCGCGCTGGTAATGGATGGCGCCGGCAAGTCCACTGGCGTGATCGAGGCGAGCCATGGACAAGGCATTCCGGTGCATGCGTGGACGTTCCGCGACGAGACTGCGCCGAAGGGCATGACGATCGACGCGTACATCACGCAGGCGCTGTCGCTGGGTCTGGACGGGTTCTTCACCGACCAGCCGATCACGGGGTATCGGGTGCGGAACAATGTTCAGTATGGGGCGGAGTAGCCAGACCCTCACTGCAGACTTCTGCGCACGGTTTTCCTCCTCCAATGCGAAGCATTGGGGGAGGTGGCGCGCGCAGCGCGACGGAGGGGGCAGCCGCCGTTGCAGATTGTAGAGCGGTGCGCGTCGGGCGTGCGCGCTCGCATCTTGCTTTAGCAGCTGCCCCCTCCGTCATGCGCGCAAAGAGGCGCGCATGCCACCTCCCCCGGCCTTTGGCCGGAGGAGGAAAGCGGCGGCGAGCGCTTCGAGATCAAACGCGCCTAGTGCGCGCCGCCCGCCATCGCCGCGAGCATGAGCAGCGCCACGATGTTGGTGATCTTGATCATCGGGTTCACGGCGGGGCCGGCCGTGTCCTTGTAGGGGTCGCCGACGGTGTCGCCGGTGACGGAGGCCTTGTGGGCGTCCGAACCCTTCCTGTGGACGACGCCGTCCTTGTCGCGGAAGCCGTCCTCGAACGACTTCTTGGCGTTGTCCCACGCGCCGCCGCCCGAGGTCATCGAGATGGCCACGTAGAGACCCGTGACGATGACGCCCATCAGCATCGCGCCAACCGCAGAGAGCGCCTGGCTTACGGCGCCGGCCTGTTCGAGGCCTTGCGCTGCGCCGATGCCCCAGATGACGAGGAACAGCACGATGGGCGACAAGACCGGCAGCAGCGAGGGCACGATCATTTCCTTGATCGCGGCCTTGGTCAGCATGTCGACGGCGCGGCCGTAATCGGGCTTCGCCGAGTAATCCATGATGCCCGGTATCTCGCGGAACTGGCGACGGACTTCTTCAACCACCGCTTGCGCGGCGCGGCCGACGGCCATCATCGACATGCCGCCGAACAGGAATGGCAGGAGGCCGCCGAACAGCAGACCGACCACCACATAGGGGTTGGACAGGGAGAAGTCGGCGACGACGCCATAGAGCAGCGAGCCTTCGGTGGCGGCGCCGGAGAAATACTCCAGGTCGGCCGTGAAGGCAGCGAACAGCACCAGCGCGCCGAGACCGGCGGAGCCGATGGCGTAGCCCTTGGTGACGGCTTTCGTGGTGTTGCCGACGGCGTCGAGCGTGTCGGTGGTTTCGCGGACCGAGTCATCGAGACCCGCCATTTCGGCGATGCCGCCGGCGTTGTCGGTGACGGGGCCAAAGGCGTCGAGCGCCACGACCATGCCGGCGAGCGCCAGCATCGTGGTGACGGCGATGCCGATGCCGATCAGGCCGCCCATCGAGTAGGTGAAGATGATGCCGGCGATGATGATCAGGGCCGGAACCGCGCACGCTTCGAGCGAGACGGCGAGGCCCTGGATCACGTTGGTGCCGTGGCCGGAGACCGACGCCTGGGCGATGGATTTCACCGGGCGATAGCCGACGCCGGTGTAGTATTCCGTGATCCAGATGATGAGGCCGGTGACGATGAGGCCAGCGATGCCGCACCAGAACAGGTTCATTGCAGGGATCGCGGTTCCCATCGTGTCGGACATGGTGACCGTTGTGGTCATCGGATCGCCGAGGGCGAGGTAGATGGCGCCGTAGAGCGCCGGGACCGAGAGAATGGATGAAGCGATGAAGCCCTTGTAGAGGGCGCCCATCACATTGCGCGAACCGCTCGACAGGCGGACGAAGTAGGTGCCGATGATCGAGGGAATGATGCAGACGCCCGCGATGAGGAGCGGAAGCACCATCATGCCGGCCTGGGTTGCGCCGCTGAAGGAGATGGACGCGAGGACCATGGTGGCGACGATGGTGACCGCGTAGGTCTCGAACAGGTCGGCCGCCATGCCGGCGCAATCGCCAACGTTGTCGCCGACGTTGTCGGCGATGGTGGCGGGGTTGCGCGGGTCGTCTTCGGGAATGCCGGCTTCGACCTTGCCGACCATGTCGCCGCCGACGTCAGCGCCCTTGGTGAAGATGCCGCCGCCGAGACGCGCGAAGATGGAAATGAGGGATGCGCCGAGGCCGAGGGCGACCATCGCATCGACGACCGTCCGGTCGCCCGGCGCGTAGCCGAGGCCGGCCGTGAGCAGCGCATAGTAGCCGCCGAGGCCGATGATGGCGAGACCGACGACGAGCATGCCGGTGACCGCGCCGGACTGGAACGCGACGCTGAGGCCCTGCGCGAGGCCCTTGGTGGACGCTTCAGTCGTCCGCACGTTGGCCTGCACGGAAATCTTCATGCCGATGAAACCGGCGGCGCCCGAGAGCACGGCGCCAATGACAAAGCCGACAGGCGCCTGCCAGTTCATGAAGGCGATGGCGACGAGCACCGCGACGACGGCGCCGATGATGGCGATCGTGCGGTACTGTCGATTGAGATACGCGTTGGCGCCTTCCTGAATGGCCTTTGCGATCTCCTGCATCTTTGCGCTGCCGGTGGGGAGCGCCATGAGCCGCTGGGTGGTGAACACGCCATACGCGACAGCAATCGCGCCTGCGATGATGGGCAGCCAAAGCGATAAATCGCTCATCTGTCGTCCTCTACAATGTTGAAATTGGACGACTTCCCACGCGATTCAGCAACGGAATCGCGGTTGGCCCGCCCGCAGGATGGGGCGGAACATGCCTAAATTGCCTCTGGCGCGCAAGTTTGTTGAGTGACGGACCAAAAACGTCGCGGAAACAGGCATTGTGGCCGTGCGCCGCCCCGCATTGAGGTCGCAGCCGGTTCATGCTGGAAGGACAGATGCAGGCCGCTCCTCCATTTTTGGCGAACACCCCTCCCCTCGCGCTGGCGGTGGTCGGCGTGATGCTGGGGTGCGCGATGGACGCGATGGTGAAGCAGCTGGGCTTTACCTACGGCGTCATTCTCATCGCCACGGCGCGGTATGTTTTCGGATCCGTCTTTGCGGGGGCGACTGTGCTGGCGCTGCGCTCGCGGCTGCCGGATGCGGCGGGGATGCGGCGGCACGCGCTGCGGGCGGTTGTGATCACCGCTTGCGCCCTTTTGTTCTTCAACTGCCTGACCATCCTGCCGATCGCGGAGGCGACCGTGCTGGTGTTCTCCGCGCCGCTGATGATCTCGCCGCTGGCGCGGTGGCTGCTGGGCGAGGTGATACGGCCGGCGGCGACCTTTGCGCTGATTGTCGGATTTGTCGGCGTGCTGGTCACGGTGCAGGACGCCGAGGGCGCGGCCGACAATGCGCGCAGGGTTGAGGGGATCGTTTCGGGTGTGGCGGCTGCGGCGCTGTATGCGCTGTCGATGGTGTTGCTGCGGCAGTTGTCACGGAAGGACGATGCGGTAGCGATCGCATTCCTGAGCAACCTGTTTCCGATGATCTACCTGCTGCCGGCGGCGATCATGATGGGCGCGGCGCCCATGGTTGGCGACCTGCCGCTGTTTGCGCTGACGGGCGCCACGGGATTTGTCATGTGGTTCATGCTGACGTCGGCGTATTCGCGGGCGCAGGCGCAGAACGTTGCAGCAGCCGAATACACCGCGCTGATCTGGAGCGCCGCGCTGGGGTATGTCTTCTTTGCAGAGGTTCCGCGCTGGCAGGTGTGGGCCGGGGCGGCGGTTGTGGTCGCGGCCGTCATGATGTCGGCGTGGGATGCGCGCCAGCGCAAGGCGCGCGGGCTGGCGGATTGATCGAGGCCAATGGGGAGACAAGCTGACCTGCTTGCTGGGTGGCGCGAATGGGTACAGCCTCGCGGCTTCACGTCAGGGGAGACAGACCAATGAAACGGACAATGACACTGGCGGCCTTGATGGCAGTGAGCGCGATGGCGGCGGGCGCGGCGCAGGCGCAGGTCGCCGTGGGCGGCAGCATCGGCACGACGGGAGCGGCGGTTGAGGCGCAAATCCAGGTGCTGCCGGGGCTGCATCTGCGCGGCGGGTACAATTACTTCCAGTACGAGGCGGACGACACCTACGACGACATCGCCTACGAGGGCGATCTCGACTTGAACACGCTGGGCGCGTTCGTGGATTTCCATCCGTTCGGGAACAGCTTCCTGATCACGGGTGGCGCTTACTTCGGGGAAAAGACGCTGGACCTGCTGGCGACGCCGACAGGCAACGTGCAGATCGGCAGCCAGACCTTCACACCCGCGCAGGTCGGCACGCTGAGCATGGCGGCGGATCTCGAAGACATGGCCCCGTTCGCCGGCATCGGCTGGGACACGACGTTCGAGAACCCCGGCATCGCCTTCAAGTTCATCGCGGGCGCCATGTTCACCGGATCGCCGCAGGTCAACCTGACGGCGACGGGCGGCACGCTCGCGAACGACACGAACTTCCAGACGCAACTGGCGCAGGAAGAGCAGAACCTGCAGGAAGACATCAGCGAGTACGAGATCTATCCCGTGGTGCAGGCGGGACTGACGTTCTCGTTCTGAAGATCGCCTAACAACAACTCACTGTCATTCCGGACGCACGCGTCAGCGCGCGAGCCGGAACCCAGGGGCCGTGAGCGCCGGCGCTTGCAACTCCTGGGTTCCTGCTCTTCGCCCTTCGGGCTTCGGCAGGAATGACAATGATGCAAGCGCCAGCCGACTACCGCGGCGCGGCGGCGCCGGGGTTTTCGCGGATGTAGCGTTCCTTCGCCTTTGTGATCTCGGCGGCCGAGCATTCGCCCTGGTAGGTTGCGTCCGACTTCATCGAGAAGCCAGCCGGGATGATGCCGAGTGTGGCCGATCCCTTGGCGTTGATCTTCATGGTCGTCTCGGAGTGAATGAGCGTCGCGTCAGCCTCGCCCTTGGTCTTGCCTGAGCATTTCAGCTTGAAGAGATAGCCGCCCTGGATGGTGCGAACATTGTCGACCGTGCAGCCCTTCTCTAGGTCAGCTGCCAGCTTGGATAGCGTGATGCGCGCTTCCTCGGGGATGAGACACTCGACGTTCTCTTCCTTCATACCGATGCCAAGAACGCTGGTTTCCTGCTTCCACAGCCAGCGGCCGGGTTTCACGGAGACGGCGCCGTCCTTCACCGTATCGGCGGTGGCGGCGCAGATCGCGAAGGCGGCGACGCCGGCCATGACCAGAAGCTTCTTCATCTCAAGTCTCCAGGAACCCCGCGGGCGAAACACGATTGCCCGTCACATGCGATATAGGCCGTTTTCACATGAACGAGGCCCGAATGAGGCCGCCCCGTTTCGGTCACGTTCTGGCCCAGCCATAGCCACGCAGCGGCAGCACCGCCATCAGAAGCGCCCCGAAAACATAGCCTCCGGTGTGGGCCTCCCAGCTGACAGCCATGCCTAACGCGTAGGGCGCGGCATAGACCAGGAGCACGTTCATCGCCGCGAAGATTGCGGTGGGGACGAGGAAGCCGATCGACCACAACGCACGCTTGCCGCCATTGCCGCCGAGCAGTAGGGCCGCCGCGATCACCCCCGACGTGCCGCCCGATGCGCCGATAAGATAGGCCCCGGTATTGTCCGTCAGCGCGAGATAGAAGGCGGAACCGGCAATCACGGCGCCTGCGAACAGCAGCATCCAGTAGCCCCACGCCGCAACGCCAGGCCCGAGCGCGCGCGCGACAGGCACGCCGAACCACACCAGCATCGCGGCATTGACGATGACGTGCATCCAGTCGGCATGCAGGAGGCCGCTGGAGAGAAGCGTCATCAGGCCGGAGACGTAGTCTGGATAGACGTCGCCCGATCCGGCGGGCGCCCAGAAGCGCTGCGGCGCGAGCGCGAAATTCCAGGTCGCCTCGATCTGCTGGGCGGGCGTCGCCAGCGTGTAGGCGAGGTGGAGCGCGAGGAGCAGCGCGGCGGTGGCGTAGACGAGCCAGATCACCGTGACGCGTGGCGGGGCGGCGGGGCTGGTGCGGGTGGCGGCTTCAGTCATCGAGGGAAGATGGAGGCTGCAGGGGCCGGCGGCAACGCACTGGCACAGAATTGGTTAGAACGCAGCGGCGCGTCGAAAACCGAAGTAGGCAGTTGCTTACCCCTCTCCCCTTGTGGGGAGAGGGTGGGGTGAGGGGGGCGGTTCAACATGCGGATTGTGCGAGAGAGCTTACCGTCCCGCGGCCCCCCTCACCCTACCCTCTCCCCACAAGGGGGAGAGGGGCGCGAACAGCCCGCGGCCGTGACTGAGGCTAGCCTAGCGACACAATTCGATTTGATGTCTTTGGAGGACGCGTCGGCTGAGCAATGTCGCGCTTGCCGGGCTACAGCGCCTTGCCCATCCGAACCCCGGGCACATCCACGCCGTCCTTCGAGGCGGCGGTGATGCGCTGGATGTCTGTGTAACCGCAGGCGCGGTAGAGCGGCTCGCCTGACATGGTGGCCATCAGTTCGACCGAGCGGAAGCCGGCGTCGCGGGCGGCGGTCTCGCAGAGGTCGAGGATCAGGCGGCCGACGCCGCGGCGGGCGAAATCGGGATGCGTGTACATGGCGCGGACGCGCGCGGCGTCCTTCGCGATGTCGAGCAGGGCCGCGTTGCGCTGGGACGTGGAATGGTCGCCGCCATAGAGCGTGGCGCGGCGGGACCAGCCGCCGCAGCCGGCAAGTCTCCCCTGCTCTTCGACAAGGAAATAGGTGCGGTCGGCGATCAGCTGGGTGTCGAGGCCCATGATGGATTTCGACAGCTCGACCTGCGCGGGATCGAGGAAGGCTTTCAGATGTTCGGCGATGGCGAGATCCATCAGCGCGCGGATGGCGGGGAGATCATCTTCGGTGGCGAGGCGGTGGGTGAACATCCTATTCCTCGTCGCGCTTCTGCATGCGCCATTGCAGGGCGAGGAAGACGCCTTCGGAGACCATGAAGCCGATGGGCAGCAGCAGCATGTTCACCAGGCTGGTGGGCATGTTGGCGAGCCGCTCGAACACGTCGAAGACTGTAGCGATGATCATGCCGAGGAGGCCCATGCCGATGACTTCGGTGATGCGCGGCTTGCTGAACATCCACTTGAACGGCCGGTTGCGGATGACCCAGAAGGCCAGCGCCGCCGCAGCGCCGAGGCACATCGACACCCAGAAGGAAATGTCCGGATGAATGCTGGCGACCTGGTCAGCAAAGGGCGCGAACCAATCCTGACGTGGCAGGAAGATGACCACCGCCGCATAGACGGGCAGGACGATGAAGAGCCTGTGCATGTGCGTCCCCTGCTTCAACGCGAGAGGGCCCCAAGGTGAGAATCCCCATGCCGCCTCCCCCTCCGGCCCTTCGGGCCACCTCCCCCGCTTCGTGGGAGGAGGACGGCTAGTTCCGCTTGCGATCCACCAGCCGGTTCGACTTCGACCATTGCATCATGCCGCGGAGTTTTTCGCCGACTTCCTCGATGGGATGGTTGCTCATCTTGTTGCGCATGGCCTGGAAGGACGGCGCGCCGGCCTGGTTCTCGAGGACCCAGTCGCGGGCGAAGCGGCCGGACTGGATATCATCGAGCACCTTCTTCATCGCGGCCTTGGTGTCGGAGGTCACGATCTTCGGGCCGGTGATGTACTCGCCGTACTCGGCCGTGTTCGAGATCGAGTAGTTCATGTTGGCGATGCCGCCTTCATAGATCAGGTCGACGATCAGCTTCACTTCATGCAGGCACTCGAAATAGGCCATCTCCGGCGCGTAGCCGGCTTCGACCAGCGTTTCGTAGCCGGCCTTGATCAGCTCGACGAGGCCGCCGCAGAGCACGGCCTGTTCGCCGAAGAGATCCGTCTCGGTCTCTTCGCGGAAAGAGGTCTGGATGACGCCGGCGCGGGTGTTGCCGATGGCTTTGGAATAGCTGAGGGAGACGGCTTGCGCGACGCCCGTGGCGTCCTGGTGGATGGCGATGAGGCCCGGCAGGCCGCGGCCTTGCGTATACTGGTTGCGCAGCGTGTGGCCGGGACCCTTTGGCGCCGAAAGCGACACATCCATGTCGGCGCGCGGCTTGATGAGGCCGTAGTGGATGTTGAAGCCGTGTCCGAACATCAGGTGCTGGCCCTTGCGGGTGTGCGGCTCGATCTCGTTTGCGTACATCACGGCCTGCTTTTCGTCGGGCGTGAGGATCATTATAACGTCAGCCCATTTGGCGGCCTCGGTAGGCGTCACGACCTTGAGGCCTTCCTGCTCGGCCTTGGGCTTGGAGGCGGAGTTCGCCTGCAGGCCCACCACGAGGTCCTTCACGCCACTCTCGCGCAGGTTGAGCGCATGGGCGTGGCCCTGGCTGCCATAGCCAATGACGGCGACCTTCTTCGACTGGATGATCGAGAGATCGGCGTCGGCTTCGTAATAGACTTTCATCGTGGTTCACCCTGGCAATGTGGCCGCCCCATACGCGAACGGCCGGTATTCGGAAACTGAAATCGCGGTTTGGCGCGGGTGCTAGCCCGGGCGCCCTTCCGGATCGGGCACAGACGCTGGCGCGACGGCGGGATCGGGGACGCTCATGTCCATCGTGGCCTTGAGCTCGCCCGCGGCGTCCTTGCTCCAGACCGTGACATAGCGGCCCTTCTCGATCGGCGCTGCGCCCATGCTGATGGTGTAGAGGCCGGTGGTGACGGCGAGATCGCCCGAGGCCGCGCCGTGGCCGCCATCGGGCGCCCATGCGATGGCGAAATCGGGCGGCGACTGGGCGAAGCCTCCGGCGATTGCCTCCGCACCCTGCACCACGGCGCCGGGCGAGAGGAATTTGCTGTCGGTCGGATGCATGTATTTCAGGAAGGCGGGCTTGAGACCCTCCGCCTTGGCCATCGCTGCGAAATCGCGGTCGGCCTGCATGGCGGCTTCGAGCGTCTTTGCCGGCGTGGCGCCGACATCAACGGTGAGGCCGACATCAGTCGAGCCTGAGCACGCGACGGCCAGCGCGATGAGCATGGCCCCGAATGCGTATTTGAATGCGTTGCGTTTCATCCTGCCTTTTCCTTCCCACGTTGAATGCTGAGCACGCCCGTGCGCGAGACCTCGACGAGGCCGAGGGGGCGCATGAGTTCCACGAATTGATCGATCTTCTGGCTGGCGCCGGTGACCTCGAAGATGAAGCTCTCGTTGGTCGTGTCGATCACGCGGGCGCGGAAGATTTCCGAGATGCGGAGGGATTCGACGCGAGCGTCGCCCTTGCTGGCGACTTTCACCAGCGCAAGTTCGCGCTCGATGCCGCCGGTGGAGTTGGTGACGTCGATCACCTTGATGACTGGGACCAGGCGCAACAGCTGCTGCTCGATCTGTTCGAGCACGTGGTTGGTGCCGGAGGTGACGATGGTGATGCGCGACTGATGCGCGTTACGGTCGATCTCGGCGACGGTGAGCGATTCGATGTTGTAGCCACGGGCCGCAAACAGGCCGACGACGCGGGCGAGGACGCCGGGCTCGTTGTCGACGATGCAGGCGAGCGTGCGCTGTTCCTCGCCCTCGTCGGCATGGGTCATGTCGTAGGCGGAGGCGGGATCGTCGCGGACGCCGCTCTTGGCGGGGGCGCGGGTGCGGGCGGCGCGGGCCATCAGGTGAGCTCCTTCATGTTCTCGCCGCGGCGGACGGGATCAACGGACGTGAATATCTCGGCCATGAATTTGCGGCGATGCGTGGTGAGCTTGTCGCTGTTGTCGCGGTCAGGACCCGGCGCGGCGCCGGCGCCATCGATGACGCCATAGGCGTCGACCAGCACGTCCAGCGCCTTGTGCCTGTGGCCCTGAAAGCCGGGCTCCTTGTCCATGCCGAAGTCGCCGGCCTTGCGGTTGGGGAAGAACAGCCGGCCGCGGTCGATGAGGGCGGAAAGGCGGGCGCGGACATCAGAGCGGCGGGCGCGGAAATCGTCGTCGTTCCAGGAGACGCCCTTCTCGACAAGCATTTCCTGGGTGTGGGCCAACAGCGTGACGACTTCGTCGGACCAGGCGATGACATCGGAATCGTGCGCCATCTTCATCGCGACGCGATTGCGCTTTTCCTGGCGCGAGACGAGGCGGAGGTTGAGGAAGAAGGACAGGATCGCGAGTGCGGCCGACCCCAGGGTCAGCCACTGTTCGACGCCGAAGCTCTCGAAGAATTCCTGCATCGCCCTCCCCTATCGACGCATACGGTCGGCGCCGCATGTTTCGCGGATTGTTGCAGGAACAGAATAGCCGCGCCACGACTTGCCTTCGGGCGCCGCGCCAGCGTTTGCCGCCTTCAGCAGGCGGTCAAGCTGGGCGCCATCCAGCGCGGTGAAGACGGATAGGTCAGCACAGTCCGTGCCGGGCTTGGGCGCTTCGAAATAGTGCTGGGCGCCCGTGCTGCGAACCAGCGTCCATCCGGCTGTGGCGAGCTGGTAGTCGAGAACCCGATCGAACTCGGCGGCATCAGGCGCCGGGGCGGCGCCATCGCGAAGGAAGAAGACGCAGGCCATGGCCGGCGGCTGGTCGTAGTCGGCAGCGACAATCTTCTCGCAACTTTTCATGACCTGCGAGTCGATCGGCGCGGCGATGTTCATCACACCGGGCAGGATGATCTGCTGCGCGTCCGACGCTCCTGCAAGCTCGCCCGGCGCAGGCGCCTCTTCGGCGGCGGGCGTTGGCGCGCCATCGAGCTCCGGCGCCTTCGGCTCGCAGGCGGCGAGCGAGACCAGAGCGAGCGTTGCGATGCAGACCCGGAGCACCATGATCACACCAGCATCTTTCCAGCTTCGCTGATTTCCTCGCCCGTGATCTTGCCGAGGATCATCTCGTTGTGGGCGGCGCCTGACGGGATCATCGGGAAGCAGTTCTCGGCCTTCTCGACCCGGCAATCGAACAGCACCGGCTTCGGCGTATTGATCATGTCGAGGATCGCCTCCTCGAGATTGGCGGGATCATCGCAGCGGATACCGTGGCAGCCATAGGCCTCGGCGAGCTTCACGAAGTCCGGCAGGCTTTCGGAATAGGAGTGCGAGTAGCGCTCGCCATGCAGCAGCTGCTGCCACTGGCGGACCATGCCCATCCACTCATTGTTGAGGATGAAGATCTTGACCGGCAAGTTGTGCTGGATGGCCGTCGACATCTCCTGCATCGTCATCTGCACCGACGCGTCGCCCGCGATGTCGATGACCAGCGCGTCGGGATGCGCCGCCTGCACGCCGATCGCCGCTGGCAGGCCATAGCCCATCGTGCCGAGCCCGCCAGACGTCATCCAGCGATTGGGCTTGTCGAAGTGGAAGAACTGCGCGGCCCACATCTGATGCTGGCCGACTTCTGTGGTGATGTAGACGTCGCGATCACGCGTGAGCTCGTAGAGGCGCTGGATGGCGTATTGCGGCTTGATCAGCGTTTTCGAGTTCGGGTATGCGAAGCCCTTGCGCGCGCGCCAGGCATCGATCTGTTTCCACCAGGCCAAGAGATCCGGCTTGCGGCTGACCTTGCGATTCCACGCCGTGGTGATCGCCTTCAGCGCCTTGCCGCAATCGGCCACGACTGGAATATCTGCGCGGACATTCTTGTTGATCGAGGATGGATCGATATCAATGTGGATCTTCTTCGAGTTCGGCGAAAAGGCGTCGAGACGTCCTGTAACACGGTCATCAAAGCGCGCGCCGACGCAGAGCATCACGTCGCAATCGTGCATCGCGTTGTTCGACTCGAACGAGCCGTGCATGCCGACCATGCCGAGCCATTGTTCGCCAGACGCCGGATAGGCGCCAAGGCCCATGAGCGTGGATGTAACGGGCCAGCCCGTCGCCTTCGCCAGCGCGCGCAGCGCGTCGGATGCGGCGGGGCCGGAATTGATGACGCCGCCGCCGGAATAGATGATCGGCCGCTGCGCGGTCGCCATCAGCGCGACGGCCTCCTCGATGCGCTTGTCCTGCGGTTCGGTGCGCGGGTGATAGGTGCGGTGCTCGATCGCTTCGGGGCCGACATACGTCCCCTTGGCGAACTGCACGCTCTTCGGAATGTCGACGAGCACCGGACCGGGGCGGCCGTGCGTCGCGACATAGAACGCCTCATGGATGATGCGCGCGAGATCGTTCACGTCGCGCACCAGATAGTTGTGCTTGGTGCAGGCGCGCGTGATGCCGACCGTGTCGGCTTCCTGGAACGCGTCCGAGCCGATGAGATGCGTCGGCACCTGGCCGGTGAAGCAGACCATCGGAATGGAATCCATAAGCGCATCGGCCAGCGGCGTCACCATGTTGGTGGCGCCCGGACCGGACGTTGCGAGCGCCACGCCGCAGCGGCCGGTGGAACGCGCATAGCCCTCCGCCATGTGGCCGGCGCCCTGCTCGTGACGGACGAGGATGTGGCGCACCTGCTGCTGCGCGTAGATCGCGTCATAGATCGGCAGCACGGCGCCGCCCGGATAGCCGAAGATCGTATCGACGCCCTGGTCTGCGAGCGCGCGCAGTACGATCTCCGCGCCGGTCAGCTGCTCGCCCTGCGTCTGGGTCGTCGCATCCATCTTGCTGTTTCCGTCCATCTCGCCGCTCGCCAGTCTTCTCAGGTTTCGGAGTGTTCTGCAGGTTTTAGGAAAAGAAAAAGGGCCGCTGGGGCCCTTTGATGTCGTCGCTCGCCGTTCCAGCCCGTCGTATCAGCGGGCCGGCGGCGATCCGATTACGAGTACGAGGGTCTTGGACCTCTCGAACATGGCGTTTTCTCCCTCGAACGCTGTGAAAAAGGGGAATACCGTTTCACGCGCGTAGCGTCAACGGGGGCTGGCGGGCAAGATTTGACCCTGATCAGACGGAACGGTGCGTTCTTACACTACGCGAAGCATTCGCGTAGTGTAACTCCCGCTAACCCACACCCTCCCCCGCAATATCCGAGATCACCCGTGCGCGTACGGACAGGTCCTCGGAGGGGATGCGGGGCCAGAGGGTGAACTGGTGGGCGATCCAGGTCATCTGGCGTTTGGCGTAACGGCGGGTGTCGCGCTTGCAGCGATCGACCGCGTCGGCCAGCGGGATGCGGCCTTCGAAATGATCGCAGAAGCCGGGCATGCCGTGCGCGCGCATGGCGGGGAGCGCCGTATCCAGCTTGCGGCGCCACAGCGCCCTCGCCTCTTCGAGTGCATTTGCGCGCATCATCGTATCGACGCGGCCATTGATGCGCGCGTACAGCGTCTCGCGCGGCGGGGTTAGCGTGACGCCAGCCCACCCGCCCGGCGGCAGGACAGGGGCGGCCTGGCCGTGGAAGCTGGAGATAGGCTTGCCTGTCGCGAACAGCACTTCGAGCGCGCGGGATGTTCGCTGGCGGTCGTTGGCGTCGATGCGCTCAGCAGTGTCGGGGTCTCGTTCGACCAACAATATACGCGCGCCGGCCTGATCGGTCTCGACTATCGCGCGCGCCTTGTCGCGAAACGTGTCAGGGGTCGCGGGAATGTCCGAGAGGCCTTCCGTCAAGACCATCAGGTAGAGCCCCGTGCCGCCGACGATGATGGGCAGTTTGTCGGCAGCGCGGAGGTCCGCAATCTTCGCAGCAGCATCCTTGCTCCAGGCGCCCGCCGAATAGCGTGCGGCGGCGTCGACATGGCCGAACAGGTGGTGAGGCGCGCTGGCCAGCTCCTCCGCGTCGGGGCGGGCCGTCAATACGTTCAGGTCGCCATAGCACTGCATCGCGTCGGCATTGATGATCTCGCCGCCGTGCTTTCGGGCGAGCGCGATCGCCAGCTTTGTCTTGCCGCTGGCCGTGGGTCCGTGAATCAGGATCGCGGGACGCATTGCCTTGGTCGTTTCCCTCGTCTCCAGACCCGTGTCTCCAGCTTCGCTGTTTACGCGTGGCCGTCACCACTGATAGAGCGCGTGGCTCGCCCTAACGCGACCGGACAGTCACGTCCATCACTCATACCGGCATGACCCCTACTGGCATGACTCATCCTGATGATCTCGTCCTGACGCTTGTTTCCCGCGATGGCGATGCGGCGGCGCTGGTTTCTGGCGCTCCCGGGAGAACCGGCGGCGTGGCGGATCGCTCCACTGCAGGGTGGAGCGTCGCGGAAGTTACCGTAGAGGGCGGCGCAGACCTGGTTGCCTGGCTTGAGGCGGAAGGCCCCGCGCGGGGCGCGGACTGGGCCATCACTCCGGCGGCGAACCGGCGGAAGCGCCTGCTGATCTCCGACATGGATTCGACCATTATCGGCCAGGAATGTCTCGACGAGCTGGCCGACTTCGCGGGGCTCAAGGCGGAAGTTTCAGCGATCACCGAGCGCGCCATGCGTGGCGAGCTGGATTTCGCAAGCGCTCTCACCCAGCGCGTTGCGATGCTGAAGGGGCTGAACCTGGCGGCGCTGGATGCGTGCCATCGGGAGCGCGTGCGGCTGAACCCGGGCGCGCGCGAGCTGGTGGCGACGATGAAGGCGCACGGCGCGCGGGCTGTGCTGGTGTCGGGCGGCTTTCGCTATTTCACCTCGCGCGTCGCCATAATGGCTGGCTTCGACGCCGACCGCGCCAACACGCTGATCGACGATGGCGCCGCGCTGACGGGCGCGGTGGGCCAACCCATCCTCGGCCGCGAAGCGAAGCTCATCGCACTGCTGGAAGAGACGGCCGCGCTGGGACTAGGCGCAAACGATGCTGTCGCGCTGGGCGACGGCGCGAACGATCTCGATATGATCCGTGCTGCGGGGCTGGGCATCGCCTACAAGGCGAAGCAGATCGTGGCGGCGGAAACGCGCGCGCGCATTGAGCACACGGACTTGCGCGCGGCGCTGTTCTTTCAGGGTTACGCGGCCAGCGAGATCGTCAGCGCCTAGCGCGGGCGCACCGCCACGTAGGTCACCTCATCCTCGCCCCAGACCTGGAGGAGGACAGGCTTGCCGGCCGCCTTGGCGGCTTGGGCGGCGGCGATGGCCTGTTCGGGCGATGACACCGGCTGGAAGTGTACCTCGGTGACGACCGCGCCGATCGGAATCTTGCCGAGCGCGTCGGAACCGGTCTCGATCGACTGCACGAGCACACCGCGCACGGAGGCAGGGATGCTGCGGCGGCGGCGATCTGTATCCTCGATGACCTTGAACTGGATTCCGAGAATGTTGGTTAGGGCCGTGGCGACGTCCTTCTCTTCGGGCTTGGCCGCGGCGGCGGCGGCGCTGGCTGATGCGAGCTTGAAGGTCGCTGTCGCTTGCCTGCCATTGCGCAGGTAGCGCACCGACACCTGCGTCCCGACCTGCGTTACGCCCATGATGCGGAAAAGATCGCGGCTTTCGCGGATCTGCTGGTTGTTGATCGCGGTGATCAGGTCGCCCTGCTTGAGCCCCGCCACCTCGGCGGCGCCGCCCGCATCGACGGAGGTGACGATGGCGCCCTCCGGCTTCTGCAGGCCGAAGGATTCTGCGATCGCCTGATCGACCGAGCGTGCGGTCAGGCCCATCGTGCCGCGGCGTGTCTGGCCGAATTCGCGCAGCTGCTGGGTCACGACCTTGGCGAAGTTGGCGGGCACGGAAAAGCCGACGCCGACCGAACCGCCCGCCTCGCCCGGCGAGATGATGGCGGTGTTCACGCCGATGACCTCGCCACGCAGGTTGAACAGCGGCCCGCCGGAATTGCCCTTGTTGATCGCGGCGTCGGTCTGGATGAAGTCGTCGTACGAGCCTGCGCTGATATCGCGGTTGCGGGCGGAGATGATGCCCGCGGTGACAGTGCCGCCAAGGCCGAACGGATTGCCGATGGCGACGACCCACTGGCCGACATCCGCCGAATCCGAATTTCCCCACGGAACAGCCGTCAAAGGCGTGCGCGGTTCCACCTTGAGCAGGGCGAGGTCCACATCCTCGTCCGCGCCGACCAGCTTGGCGGCCAGCACGGAGCCATCCGAGAGCACGACGTCGATCTCGTCCGCGCCCTCGATGACGTGGTTGTTGGTGACGACATAGCCGGTGGAGTCGACGATGAAGCCTGAGCCGAGCGAAGACTGGCGACGCGCGCCGCCCTGCCCGCGACCCAGCAGGTCGTTGAACTCATTCAGCGGGGAGTTGGGTCCGAACGCCGGCAGGCCGTCGCCGCGCGACACGGTCTGGCGCGTTGCGATGTTGACCACGGCCGGCATCAGGCCCTTGGCCAGTGCGGAGAAATCCTCGCCCATCACGGCGGCGGCGGATACGGGCGACAGCGGCGCGCCGGGCTGGGCAATCGCCTGGGGCGGGGCTTCCATCTTCAGAAGCGCCGGAGCGAAGAAGGCGCCGGCGATGGCCGCGACGCCCAGCACCGGAATACCGACCTTGATGAGAAGCGAGCGCTTGGACGACGTGCCCGGCATAGGTTCAGGACTCCCGATCAACAGCCCGTCTCGGGGCTGGTTCCGCCGCGGACAGTGGCCCCAAAGCGGTGCGTCCGCAAGGCGACCTGTCCGCCACGAAGACGGTCGCCGCACCCATACCAGCGCTGAAATTGCGGAACAATGATGGCCGCCGTCTACCCTGCGCGAAGGATCACGCCGGCGTGTGCAGTTGGTCGCGGGGAGGCGCCTTAGGCGGTGCGGGCGGCGGGCGGACGGGCTTGCTTGACCTCGAGGCCCTTCACCAGATGCATCTTGGCGATCAGCTCGCGCTGGTCCACCGGCTTCGAGACGTAGTCGGTCATCCCCAGCGCGATGTACTTCTCGCGGTCGCCGCTCATCGCGTCGGCAGTCAGGGCGATGACCGGCAGGTTCTTCCAGCGCGGCTCGGCCCGCATGCGCTGGATCGCTTCCTTGCCGTCCATGACCGGCATGTGGACGTCGAGCAGGACGATGTCGAATTCGTGCTGCGCGAGAAGGTCCAGCGCCTCCTTGCCATTGGTCGCCTCGACGATGTCGCAGCCCTGCGGCGCGAGGAACAGCTTGATGACCTGCCGATTGATGGCGTTGTCGTCCGTCAGCAGAACCCGCATGCCGCGCAGCGATTTCCGCGACGGTTCGGCGGCGCGCGACGGCGAGGGACCGGGCGACGGCGCGGCGGCCGCCGCCTCATGCGCGCGGAAGGTGAAGCTGAAGATGGAGCCCTTGCCGAGCTCGCTGGCGACAGTGATATCGCCGCCCATCATGCGCGCAAGCTGCCGCGAGATGGCGAGGCCAAGGCCTGAGCCGCCGAACTTGCGCGTCGTTGCGCCATCAGCCTGGGTGAAGACCGAGAACAGCTTGCCCACAGTCTCCTCAGCCATGCCGATGCCGGTGTCGCTGACTTCGACGACCACCATATGATCGCCGGTGTCGAGCCGCTTCGAGGACAACGAAATCTCGACGCGCCCCTTGGAGGTGAACTTGATCGCGTTGGAAATCAGGTTGCTGACGCATTGCCGGACGCGTGTCGGGTCGTAGCTGAGACGTTGGGGGAAGTTCGAGTCGTACCGGACGAGCAGGTCGAGGCCCTTTTCCTCGGCCGTCGCCTGAAAGAGCTGCCGCGTGCGCTTCATGGTATGCAGGAAGTCGCCGGGAACCGCCGAGATTTCCATTTTCCCCGCCTCGATCTTTGTCAGGTCCAGAACATCATTGAGAAGCGCCATCAGCGACTTGCCGGAATCGAGGATGACGCCGACCTTGTCCTTCTGCTCCGCAGACAGATCGTCAGCGTCGAGCGCCTGCGCCATGCCGAGCACGCCGTTGAGCGGGGTGCGGATTTCATGGCTCATGTTGGCGAGGAACTGCGACTTGGCGACTGAATGGGCTTCGGCCGATTCCTTGGCGGCGCGCATCTCGGCCTCGATGGTCTTCCAGGCGCTGAGGTCCATCACGGTGCCGATCAGCATGCGGCCGTGGGCGGCGTTGGCCGCGATGACCTGTGCGCGCAGCGACATCCAGCACCATTCGCCTGATGCAAGACGGACCCGCATTTCCTGCTTCCAGCCGTCGATCAGGCCGTCGCGTGCGGTGTCAATGGTCGAGAACACCATCTCGCGGTCATCCGGGTGGACGAACTCGTGGAAAGCCTCCAGCGGGCCAGTGCGGACGTCGACGCCGATCAGCGCGGCCAGCCCGGAATTCAGGGTCGCGTCCAGCGTCTCGAAATCGATTTCAAAATAGCCGTCGCCCGCGCCCCGTATGGCGAATTCAAGCCGCACCTTGGAGGCGTCGGTCTGGGCGAGCGCCCCCTGCAGCGCGACGAAGTTCCGGTGCGAAATCCTCGCGGACTCGGCAATGCTGGCGACCATGGCGACTGCCGAGACGCTGCCGGCCACAGCAACCCAGAACGGATAGTGCGTCCAGGAGGCGAACAGCAGGAAACCGATCATCGGCACGGTGCAGATCGCGAGCCCGCGCAGCATGTGCGCGAGATTGTCCCGCCCGTTGAAAATGATGTGGATCGCCCATGAAGCCGGAATCGTGACCGCGATGATCCAGCCTGCCTTGTCGCCCGTCATCCAGAACGCCGTGGCGCTTCCCATCCAGAGCGCGACGAGAACGGGCTGGGCGACGCCAAGGGGGCGAATAGCAGTCTTGTCGCCCAGATTCAGGCGAACGGACATGATGATGACGACGTAAAGCAGCGCCACGGCGGCCACGGCCCAGAGCGCTGCCCAGGCCGGTCCGTGGAAATGTCCGATAATCACGCTGTTCGCGATGGCCAGCATCACGCCCAGCATCGTCGTGCCGTTCCTGAGATAGGCGTGGCTGAAGCGCTTCACGCCGCCCTTGCCATCTCTACCGGACACGTGCGCCTTGCTCATGGCGTAACCCCAAACGCGAAACTTTCGAGGATGCTGGCAGGGATTGCTTAAATTCCGGTGGAGCGGCGGCAGGGGACGTCGCGCCTGCCAACCGCATTGGTTAGGCATTCTTGAATGGCTTGGCCTGTGGCGGGAGACGCGAGGCGACCCACATTCCGTAAAGCGCCACGTCAATCGCCGCCTCCTGGGCGCCCAGTGAATCTTCTTCAGAGGTTATCAGGACCCAGCCCTGCTTGTGATCGTGGAAGACAGTACTGAGCTTGACCCCCTGCAGACTTGGAAACTCGCGGATTTCTGGTGTTTCCGCCAACTGCGCGTAAAGGCGCTGGAATCTTGCCAACAGATTGCCGCGCGGAGGAAGTACGAAGATGGTCTTGTGCAGATGGCCTCGGCCGACGACTTGGGCAATCTCCCAATCGAGGCTAGGCGTCAGGCCTGGGACGACGATGATGGCGCCGCTTTCGTCCATGAGCGCGGCGACAGCTTCTTGCCAGCGATCAGCGCGAAAGTACTGCCGTGCGGCGGCTGCCGGACGCAGCTCGCCCGGGCGACCGATAGCGACAAACAGGCCGTAGGCGCGAAGCGCCGCATTGAGGTCTTTTTCCAGAAGCGGGCTGCCGTCATTTCCGTCGTCCTGGAACGACCGCAGGAAGATGATGGGCGGTCGCCCGTCACGTTTGCGGATCAGATCGAGAGATGCGCGCATGCGCGCCCACAGCCGTCCCGATACCAGCCAAAGCAGGAGCAACAAGAAAAGGCGCTTCCTGACATGCGAGTGCATGGCCCCAGCAATCTGGCCCTCGCGGGCGCGGGCTGTTAGGTGAGGGGCAAGAAGAGGTTGTCCATGCCTGTGCACCGCCCCGTCGACGCATCGAGCCACGTCTACCTGATCGACGCGTCCGGCTTCATCTTCCGCGCATACCACGCCTTGCCGCAACTGACGCGCAAGTCCGACGGCCTGCCCGTGGGCGCGATCTCGGGCTTCTGCAACATGCTGTGGAAAGTGCTGGAGGACTTGAAGGCCGGCGACCAGCCAACCCATTTCGCGTGCATCTTCGATGCCGGCCAGCACACATTCCGCAACGACCTTTACGACCAGTACAAGGCCCAGCGCCCCGATCCGCCCGAAGACCTGATCCCGCAATTCCCGCTCGTGCGCCGCGCCACCATCGCCTTCGGCCAGCCCGCGCTGGAGATGAAGGGCTTCGAGGCGGACGACCTCATCGCCACTTATTCGCGGCAGGCGGCGGCAAAGGGCGCGCGCGTCTCCATTGTGTCTGCCGACAAGGACCTGATGCAACTGGTCAACGATCAGATCTGCATGCTCGACACGGTGAAGGATCGCAGGATCTGCGCTCCCGAAGTGTTCGAGAAGTTCGGCGTGACGCCAGACAAGGTGATCGACGTGCAGGCGCTGTGCGGCGACAGCGTGGACAATGTTCCCGGCGTCCCCGGCATCGGCATCAAGACGGCCGCGTTGCTGATCCAGGAGTATGGCGACCTCGAAACGCTGCTCGCCCGAGCGGCCGAGATCAAGCAGCCCAAGCGCCGCGAGTCCCTGATCGAACACGCCGACAAGGCGCGCCTCTCGAAAGTGCTCGTCACGCTGAAGGATGATGTCCAGGTCGAAACACCGCTCGAAGAGCTTGGCGTCTCGGACCCCGAACCGGGCCCCTTGCTCGCCTTCCTGCAGGAGATGGAATTCCGCACGCTCACCACGCGCGTGTCTCAGACACTTGGCGTGGAAGCTGCGCCGCCGCTGTCATCCTCTGCCGGCGGACAGGCGTTGTCGAAAGCCCTGGCGGCCAATTGCGGCGCTGCGCCAAGACCGGCCGCGACGGCTGCAGCCAACGGCGTGCCCGGTGAGAGTTTCGCCCCAGCACCGCCCGAAGCCTATCCCTTCAACCTCGACGCCTACGAGACTGTGACCGAGATTGAACGCCTGATGTGGTGGATCGTGACCGCGAAGGAACAGGGCTTCTTCGCGGTGGACACCGAGACCGACGGCCTCGATCCGATGACGGCGAGACTAGCCGGCGTGTCGATGGCGCTCAGCCCCGGCAAGGCCTGCTACATCCCGCTCGGCCACGGCGCGAACAGGACGGACCTGCTCTCGGGCGACAAGCCGAAGCAGATCGACATGAGCGTCGCGCTCGAGATGCTGAAGCCGCTGCTGGAGGACAGGGCCGTCCTCAAGATCGGACAGAACATCAAGTATGACATCTCGATCTTCTGCGGCCTCGGCATCGATGTCGGCCTCATCGACGACACCATGCTGCTGTCCTTCGTGCTGGAAGCCGGCCAGCACAATCACGGCATGGACGAACTCTCCGGGCTCCATCTCGGACACACGCCGATCCCGATCAAGGAACTGATCGGCTCGGGCAAGTCGCAGATCACCTTCGACCAGACGCCACTGGACAAGGCTACGCGCTACGCCGCCGAAGACGCCGACGTCACCTTCCGCCTGTGGGAGCGGCTCAAGCCGCGCCTGCCGCGCGAGGGCGTTGCGACGGTCTACGAGACGATGGATCGTCCGCTGATCCAGGTCGTGTCGGAGATGGAGCGTCAAGGTGTACTGGTGGACCGCAACCGCCTGTCGCAACTTTCAGGCGAATTCGCCCAACGCATGGCCGGGCTGGAGGACGAGGCGCACAAGCTCGTCGGTCGGCCGTTCAATCTCGGCAGCCCGAAACAGCTCGGTGAAATCCTGTTCGACGAGATGAAGCTGGCCGATGTCGTCGGCGCCAAGCGCACCAAGACCGGCGCATGGGCCACCGGCGCGGATGCGCTCGAAGATCTCGCCGCGTATGGCCACGAACTCCCGAAGGTTCTGCTCGACTGGCGCATGCTGTCCAAGCTGCGCTCGACCTACACGGAGACGCTGAGCGAGGCGATCAACAAGGATACGGGCCGCGTCCACACGTCCTATTCGCTCGCCGGCGCACAGACCGGCCGCCTCGCCTCCACCGACCCGAACCTGCAGAACATCCCGATCCGCACCGAGGAAGGCCGCAAGATCCGCGAAGCCTTCATCGCCGCGCCCGGCAATGTGCTTCTCTCGGCCGACTATTCGCAGATCGAACTGCGCCTGCTCGCCCACGTGGCCGACATTCCGAGCTTGCGCCAGGCCTTCAACGACGGCGTCGACATCCATGCGATGACGGCGAGCGAGATGTTCAACGTGCCCGTGAAGGGCATGGACCCGATGATCCGCCGCCAGGCCAAGGCGATCAATTTCGGCATCATCTACGGCATCTCCGGCTTCGGCCTCGCACGCCAGCTGTCGATCCCGCGCGAGGAAGCCGCCGCCTACATCAAGAAATACTTCCAGAAATTCCCCGGCATCCAGGACTACATGGAACAGTACCGCGCCTTCGGCCGCGAGCATGGCTATGTCGAGACGATCTTCGGCCGCAAGGTCTGGCTGCCGCAGATCAAGTCGCCCAACGGCGCCGAACGTTCCTTCGGCGAACGCCAGGCGATCAACGCCCCGCTGCAAGGCTCGGCCGCCGACATCATCAAGCGCGCCATGATCCGCATGCCGCGGGCGCTGAAGGATGCAGGCCTCAAGGCGCGCATGCTGCTGCAGGTGCATGACGAGCTGGTGTTCGAGTGTCCCGAAAAGGAAGCGAAGTCACTCGCCGAGATCGCCGTAAAGGTGATGTCTGGCGCACCGCTGCCTGTAGTGCAGCTCAACGTGCCGCTGGTGGTAGAGGCGAAGCATGCGCGTTCGTGGGCGGAGGCACATTGAGGGGGAAGCGCCATGTCCGGTTCACGGCTCACACTCAGGTTTGTCATCCCGGCCGACCCCGGATGCGCGAAGCGCTATCCGGGGGAGAGCCGGGACCCATTCGTCCACCGTCGTACTCTCACGATGGTTCCCGGATAGCGCTACGCGCTTCCGGGATGACACCCCAAGATGTTCTACTTCGCGAACCCCACCTTTCTAGTCGCTTCCTTCACCACTCTTGGCTAAACAGGCGGCCCTTCAGAAGAGACGCCCATGGCCCGCAAACCCGCAAAATCCGGCAAACCCCCAGCCGCCAAATCGCCCGCGGCGAAGGTTGAGGCGGCGACCATGTTCGCCCTCTCCCACCCGAAGGGCGCCAATGCGGCGCAGATGGCCTCGCCGTCGTATCGCCTCGCCTCGCTCGATACGGACTGGCTGCTGCAGGACGCCCAGCGCGGCATCCGCTTCATGCTGGAATACGCCAAGGTGGAGGAAGCGCTCGACCGGTGGGGCGTGCGTTCCACCATCGTGGTGTTCGGCTCGGCGCGCTTCTCGCCCAAAGGTACGCCCGATCATCGCCGCTGGTATGACGAAGCCCGCGCCTTCGCCCGCATCGCGTCCGAACAGGGCGGCGCCAAGCTCGACGGCAAGCCGCGCCGCGACAACGTCATCGCCACAGGCGGCGGTCCGGGCATCATGGAAGCGGCCAACCGCGGCGCACACGATGTCGGCGCGCCCTCGATCGGCTACAACATCACCCTGCCGATGGAGCAGGAACCCAACGCCTACTCGACGCCCGACCTCACCTTCCGCTTCCATTATTTCGCGATGCGCAAGATGCACTTTGCGATGCGCGCCAACGCGCTCGTCGTCTTTCCGGGCGGTCTCGGCACGTTCGACGAGCTGTTCGAGATCCTCGCCCTGCGCCAGACGGAGAAGGCGCCTCCGATCCCGATCGTGCTCTACGACCGGAAGTTCTGGGAGGAGGTCATCAACTTCCACGCGCTCGTGAAGCACGGCGTCATCTCGAAGATTGACGAGACGCTGTTCACCTATGCCGAGACGCCTGAACAGGCGTGGGCGCAATGCGTGCGCGGCGGCGTGATGACGCGCTGGCTGCAGGAACAGCACACGACCTGACGGGCCTACTTTGCCTCGAGCTTATAGAAGCCGGCAAGTTGGAGCTTGGCGACGACGTCCTTGTCGCCGTCGTTCTTGAGATACCAGCCGTGGATGCCGTCCCATGGCGCGGTGAAGACGCCGCTCTGCTCGGCCCCTCCCCCCCTGGAATAATACATCAGGTCGCCCACCCCATCGACCTGCTCGGTGTGGCCGTGGAATTCCACCACCATCAGCCCGGCATGCTCCAGCGCACCATAGGTGATGGTGTAGACCAGCCCGTCGCCCTTGTTCATTGTCAGTTTGTATTCGAGACCCTTGCCCGCAGGCACAGGCACATCAATGACGTCCGTCCGCCACTTGCCCGGCCGGATCGAGACGACGTGCTCGGGCAGCGGATACTCGCGCCAGCCATCCACCGCCGGCGGCACGGCAGCCGTCTCCGGCGCGTCCACAACGGGCGCCTGTACGGCGGGCGCGGGCCCGCTTCCCCCGCACGCGCTGAGCACAAGGGCGGCGGCAATCACAGCGTGAACGTGGTGGATCATGAACGGCCTCAGGTCAGGTTCTGGCGGAAGAAATCGAGCGTCCGGTTCCACGCCACGCGTGCATTCTCGGGATCGAAGCGCGGCGTCGTGTCGTTGTGGAAGCCATGCTGGCAGCCCTCATACGTGTGCACGGTCACCGTCTTGCCCGCCTTCTTCAGCTCCGCCTCATAGGCCGGATAGGCGGCGTTGATGCGCTCATCGATACCGGCCAGCGTCACCATCAGCGGCGCCTGGATTTTCGGAACGTCGGTCAGCGCGGCAGCGCCGCCATAGTACGGCGCGGAAGCAGCCAGCGTCGGCACGCGCACCGCGACGTTGTTGCAGATGCCGCCGCCGAAACAGAAGCCGACAATGCCGACCTTGCCGGTACATTCCGGATGCGCCTGCATCAGCTGCACCGCCGCGATAAAGTCTTCCAACATCTCTGCGCCATTACGGCTCGCCTGCATGGTGCGACCCTCATCATCCGTCCCGGGATAACCACCGAGCGGGTAGAGCGCATCCGGCGCAAAAGCGATGAAGCCCGCGGCCGCCGCCCGGCGCGCCACATCGGCGATGTGCGGATTGAGGCCGCGGTTCTCGTGCACCACCACAATGGCGGGCAGCTTGGCGGCGCGCGGCTTCGCCGGGCGGACCAGATAGCCGCCCATCTGCTTGCCCTGCTTGCCCGCGCCATTGGGCGAATCATAGGTGATGCGCGCGCCCTTGATGCGGCTGTCGTCCTCGGCCAGCTGCAGGGCGCTAGCGTACCGGGGCAGCAACGCCTCGGCCAGCATCGCCACCGTCAGCCCGCCGACCGCAAACTTGCCCAGCCGATCCATGAAAGTCCGCCGGTCGATGTCGTTGTGGCAGTACTGGTCGTAGAGATCGAACATCTCCTGCGTCGGCAGGATGGCAGCATCTGTCGCCCTGCCCGTTTCCGTATCTGCCATGTTGTTCTCCCGCGCCGGGGGCTCTTTCGCCCTCAGACGACGCTAGCCGGGACACGGCCGAGCGGCCATCCGCGTGAAGGCCCTTTAGCCAGAGTTGACGAAGGTGTTAGCGCCAGCACCCCGTATTTTACCGTAGCGTCACTTGACGCCGTCTACCTGACGCTGTCTGGTTAAGTCAGGCCGCTCTCCCCTGACGGCCATAACGGAGATCAAAATGACCCGCGTTTCCTCCCTCATTCTCCTGTCTGCCGCCTCCATCCTCCTGGCTGCCCCCGCCTTAGCGAAGATCTCGGTTCAGTCCGGCGAAAACCTCTGCAAGACCGAAATCGCCAAGCAGGATCCGGCGCTGAAATCGGTAAAAGTCGACAAGGATTCGACCAAGGCCACGGGCGCCGCGTTCGTCTACCTGTTCAAGGTCAAGAACGCCGACGACTCGTCCGCCAAGATGCTGTGCACGGTCGATCGCAGCACCGAGACTGTGAGCTCGGTCAAGCCGGCAGCCTAGACTTCCGCCTTCAGGCGGCGGCGCATTGTCGCCGCCGCTTCTTCGGTCTGCAGGCGCTCCGCCACTTCGCCAAGCGATCGGAGGAAGGCGCGCCCTGCGGCTGTTTCGTCGTTGCCGAGCGCCGAGGTCAACTTCCTGTTGGTCGCACGCCAGACGATCAGCGCCTCAGCATGGAGCTTCGCGCCCGCAGGCGTGAGACGCACGTGCTTGCCGCCTCTCCCGCGGCCGCCCTTGGCGGCGACGAGCCCGCGGCGCTCCATCACGAGGAAGTTGCGCGCAAGCGTGCTCTCGTCGATCAGCATCGCCTCGCCGATTGCCGCCAGCGTCGCGCCAGGCATTTTCGCAACAGCCGTCAGCAGCCCGAACTGCGCGACGTTCAGCTCAAGCTCAGCCATGCGGCCATTGAACAGGTTCGTGATCGCGCGTCCCGAGCGACGCGTCGCGTAAGCAAGACAAGCCAGATCAAGATAATCTGATCGCTCCATTTAATCCTGCATATACGTTTTTTCTTGTTTCGCAAAGCTTGCGCAGGCAGGAATTGAAGACCGCCGCGTGTGTTGGCGGAAGCAGGAGTCTGAAATGAAGAAGTCCTCCCTCATCGCCCTCCTCGTCGCAGGCGCAGCAATAGCCGCCGCGCCCGCCATCGCAAAAACTTCGCTCACGAAGGGCAAGCAGCTGTGCGAAACCGCCGCGAAGGCCGCAACGCCAGCACCGAAGTCCGTCCGCACCGACGCGGACGCCACGAAGGTCAGCGACACAACGCTTACCTACACGTTGAACGTCAGGAACGCTGACGACTCATCCGGCAAGCTGACCTGCAAGGTCGATCGCGAAACCAGCACGGCGACGATCGGGTCCTGACACAGGCGTGACGCGGCGCGGAGCGGGCCTCAGTCCCGCTCCGCGACGTCGTAGACCATCATCAACGTCCGCTGCGACTTCGAGAAATTGTCGTCTGAGACCAGATACAGCCGTATGCGCCCGTCGGGCATCCGGCGCGCCACGATCCCCTCGAAATTGTCGATCGACACCAGAACGTTCATCGCAGCGAGCTTGCGCGAGGTCATTGGCCTGAACCGCACACGCGACCGCTCATCCATCTCGTTGATAATGCGCGCCGGCAGGTTGGACTGGTCGAGATCGCGCACGAACTCGGTTTCCATCAGCACGATTACTTCGCTCGCCATCGCGTTGGTCGACCTGTGCAGGCTGTAGGCGGTGAAGCCGCCTTCTCCGCCCTCGTGCGGAATGACATCCAGGCCGACGACGGGCGGCGCGCCCTCGCCGATGCGGACATCGAATTCCGGCGCAGCCTCCACAGCGCGCGCCGACACTGCGCTGGCCTCGCCCGCCTTCGTCTCCAGACCTGCCAGCGTGAACCATCCCGGCGCCGCCGCGAGCGCTTCGACGCCCTCATTCCCGCGCACCTCGATCGATTGCCGTGCGAAGGCCGGCACAAGGTCATCTGTTGCGTCAGCTACGGCCACGCCCCTCGCCTCCGCGCCGCACCGTCCGACATCGAACGCCAGCACACGGTGATCGCCTTCAAACGACACCAGCGCGACGCCATCCATCACGGCCAGCCCCTCCGCATCGCCTTGGCTTTTGCCGCGAATGGACTGCCCGTCCTTGCCAAGCATGCCTGCAATGCTGGCTGAGACCGGCGTCACCTGATCGTCGCCAAGACCAATCCAGACAAAGTCGCCAGCATCGCTCACCATCAGCAGTCTGCCATCGTCCAGCAGGTCCAGCCCCGACAGCCCGCCAAGCCGCTTGTCCGGGCTCGTCAGGTGAAACCCGCCGACGAATTCCAGTTCGCCGATGGTCTTCCGCATCGGATTGAAGCCCTGTAGCGGCACGCGCGTCGTTTGCAGATCGATGGCTTCAGGCTCGTGCAATTCTGCGCCCAGCGGACATGACGCCGCCAGCAGAGGTTGAAGATAGCCCTCACTCAGCCTGCCCTGCCAGGGCTGTGCCTCCGCGCCGCACGCCGCGCAGGCAAGCGCAATCATCGCAGCTGTCTGGCGGCCTGCCAGCGCGCTCAATTGGCAAGATCGGCGGGCAGCGTCGGCATCGACATGATCCGCACATAGGCAGCCCACCGTGCCGCCGGATCGCTGCCATGCCGATCGACATAGGCGCGGACCAGATCCTCGCCCAGCGAATAATTGATCACGTAGGACCGGTAGGCCGCATCGAACCTCAGTGACTGCTCTGCAACGTCGCGCGACGCCAGCCGGTACTTCTGCGCCAGGGTGATCGCCTGTTCCCGATCGATTTCGCCATCGAGATGCATCTGCGAGATCCTTAGCTGCGCGCCGTCCAGCTCCGCCGTCGCGCGCCGCAATGTATCGAAGGCTGGCGCCATTGCAGGGTCGAGCCCGGCCAGCGGATAAAGCACCTTCATCTCGAATTTCAGCCGCTCCTCGCCCGGGAACGCCAGGTCCACGCCGAAATCGGCCCCGCCCTCGTTCAGCGGCGCGGCGGGCACATAGAGCGGCATCACCGCATACTCGGCCCATCCGCGCTCGCGATAGTTCCGCTCGTTGTAGATGCCCTGCACCTGATGCCCCGGGTATCCCTCATGACATCCCAGCACCAGCACATGACCAACCGACACAGGCAGGTCAGTATTGATCTCGATCAGGCTCTGGTTCCCGCCCTTGTAGTAATTGTACGCGCCCCAGCTCTTGTCGTTGACCAGCGTCATCGAGAAGTTCTCGCCGGCCGGCAGCGGAATGTAAGCAGCGGTGCGTTTGCGACATTCGGCTATCGCCGCGTGCATCACGTCGCGAAGGCGATCATCAGGCACCGAATACTGCGCCCTGAATGCCCCGACGCGCTCCGACAGCGAACCCGGACCCGGCAGCAGCGTCTCGATCCGCGCCAGCGCGCCGTCGAAATCCGACAGCGGCCGCAGCTTCGGACGCAGCGCAAACAGCGCCTCCGCCTCCTCAACGAACGGCGCTCGCTTTCCATCGATCATGTCGAGCCGAAAGCGAGCGCTCGACGTGTTGGCCATCATCACGCGCGCACGCTGGCCCTGTTCCCCACCAGCCAGCGCATGCGGCCCAAGCGCCGCCACGATCCGGTCGGCTTCAGCCTTGAGCTCAGCGCGGTCGCGCGGATCGCGCCGCGCCGCCTCGCGCCATTCGTCGGGTCCGTAATAGGCGTCGACGTAGCCGCTCTCGTGCGCATCGATCTCGAGCGCCAGCCGCACATAGTCACGCGCCAGGGCGTCAATGCTCACTTCGCTCACGTCCCGGCTCCCAGCAACGCTCGCGCAACCAGATACCACAACAGCAGCAAGGCCCATTACCCACGCCCTCACCGTGCCGAACTCCGCCCCTTGGCGACTTCGCCGAATGTCGTGCGCTTCACGGAACGCCCGGACGTCACGGGACCGCGCGCGCCGCGCCTGTCGCGCTGGTCTGACCCCTGACCTGACGCTTTCGCCTTTTTTGTCTCTTCCTCGCCGAACAGTTCCGCGAGCTTGTCGGTCATGACGCCGCCCAGCTGTTCGGCCTCGACGATCGTCACCGCGCGGCGATACCAGCGCGTGACATCGTGCCCGATGCCAACGGCGATCAACTCAACGAGGGACGCGCCCTCAATATGGGCAATCACCTCGCGCAGGTGTTTCTCCAGCGGGTTGCCGACGTTGACGCTCAGGGTCGAGTCATCAACCGGCGCGCCGTCCGAGATCACCATCAGGATCTTGCGCTGTTCGGCGCGACCCATCAGCCGGTCATGCGCCCAGAGCAGCGCCTCGCCGTCGATGTTTTCCTTCAGCAACCCTTCGCGCATCATCAGGCCAAGGTTGCGCCGCACGCGCCGCCATGGTGCATCCGCACTCTTGTAGATGATATGGCGCAGATCGTTCAGACGCCCCGGCGAGGCCGGCTTGCCCGCCTTGATCCAGTCCTCGCGCGACAGCCCGCCCTTCCAGGCCTGCGTGGTGAAGCCGAGGATTTCCACCTTCACGCCGCACCGCTCCAGCGTGCGCGCGAGAATGTCCGCGCACAGCGCCGCCACCATGATCGGCCGTCCGCGCATCGAGCCGGAATTGTCGAGCAACAGCGTCACCACCGTGTCGCGGAACTTGCTCTCGTCCTCCATCTTGAATGACAGCGGCGCCGTCGGATCGACAATCACGCGCGTCAGGCGCGAGGTGTCCAGCACGCCCTCTTCTAGATCGAACATCCATGAGCGGTTCTGCTGCGCCATCAGCCGCCGCTGCAGGCGGTTGGCCAGCCGCGAGACTGCTCCCTGCAAGCCCTGCAGCTGCGCATCGAGATAGGCGCGCAGGCGCGTCAGCTCTTCCGGATCGCACAGCTCGTCCGCGTTCTTCACCTCGTCATGGACAGTTGTGAACGCCTTGTACTCCGATTTGAAGGCGTCGCTGTCGCGCCAGTTGGGGCGCAGCGGCGTGGCCTCCACCTCATCGTCAGTCTCGGTCGCCTCCATTTCGCTATCGGCATCGTCAGCAGCCGTCGCCTCGATCTGGTCGCCCGGCTCGCCATCGCCGGCGTCGCTGGTGTCCTGCTCGTCGGACTCTCCTTCGCCCTCTCCGTCGCCCTCGCTGTCGTCCGTCGCCTCGGACTTGGCCTCGCCTTCCTCGTCGTCCTCGCCCTTGTCGTCGTCGTCATCGGTCTGGCGCGAGGTTTCGTCGCCAAGGCCAAGGTCGCGCAGCAGGTTGCGCATCAGCGCGGAGAACGCCGCCTGGTCGTGCATGCTGGCGCGCGCCTGCGCCAGCGGGCCAGCCGCCTTCTCCGACAGCTCGTCACGCCACACCGCCGCAACGCTCTCCGCCGCCGGCGGCAGCTTGCGACCTGTCAGAACCTCGCGCAGCACGAACTCCAGCGCGTCATCCATCGGCGCGCGGCTCTTGTCCGTCACGCGCGTGTATCCGGCCCGCTCGCAACGCTGCTGCAGCACCGAGTCGAGATTTTCCGCCACACCGTCCATCGCAGCGGCGCCGATCGATTCGATGCGGGCGCGCTCCGCCGCCTCGAACAGCCGGCGCGCGTCCTCGCGCTGTGGCATTCCCCGGGCATGGGCCCGCGCGTCATGGTGCGCCACGCGCAGCGCGAGCGCATCGGCCTGTCCGCGCGCACGCGCCGCCGCCGCCATCGTAAGGTCTTTTGGCGGCGTGGTGAGGGTGATCTGGCCTTCGGTGATGCGCCCGCCATCGACCGAGAAATCCACGCCAAGCTCGTCCTGCCCCGCGATGGCGCGGGTTGCAGCGCTCAGGGCAGACTTGAAGACGTCCGCGCGGTCAATGGTCTTGGTCATGTCTCGACGTTTAGGGCCCGCTCGCCCCGCTGGGAAGGCCCGTCAGCCGTCCTTCACCGCCTCGATGGCCGCCAGCGGCGAACCGATTGCCCCCGCCACAAGAGCTGCAAGGATTTTCGGCGCCGGCCACACCCGCGAGAGCGGCGCCATCAGCCAGTCGCGCGCCCAGGCAAGCGCTGCGCCGTCGCTCTGGTAGGCTGGCGTGAACATCCAGGAGGCAAGCTGGTAGATGCGGATATGGCCGAGCCGCGCACGCGCGTAAGCGCCCGTCGCCGCGCCGAGGTCCGGATGAGTCCCCATGGCGCGCGCCAGCGCCAGCGCATCCAGCAACGCCATGTTGGCGCCCTGACCGAGCTGCGGGCTCGCCGAATGCCAGCTGTCGCCGATGTGCACGATCCCGTCCTTCAGCGGCGAGCGCAGCGTGCCATGGCAATAGCTTGCGAAGACCAACTGTTCACGACGCGTGATCTGTTCGAGGAACGGCGCGGTCTGCGGCCACAGGCGCATCACGTCGGCCTTCCAGGCATCAAGCCCGCGCGCCAGCCACGCGGCATGATCGGCATGGCGCAGGCTCCAGAAGAACGCGGCCTGACGGGGCGCGCCCGTCCGCACGCTGCCGATCGGAAGCACGCCCACCATCCTGCGCGCCGCCTCATAGCGCTGCTCCAGCGCCATCGCGTCGAACGGCGCGGCATCACTGCCAACTGGCCAGTCGAGATTGCCCCACAGCGCCCCGAACGGAAGCGGCGGCATTGGCTGCACACGCGACAGCGGAGACTTCACGCCCAGCGCGTCGACGACAAGATCGAACTTCGGCGTCGCCGCGCCGCCTCGAAGCAACAGCCTGCCATCTCCCGCGCCGACAACTTCACACGCGTTCTCGAAAATGACGCCCGCCTCTCGCGCCGCATCGAGCAACGCCTCGAACAGCGCGCCGCGGTGCACCGCCAGACCCTCGCCTGCGCCGCCGCCGAGCGCGCGATAGCGCACATCCAGCACCACACGCCCCGATGGCTGCACACGTCCGAACAGCCGCCTGATCGGAGCGCCCAGAGCGCGCAGCCGGTCCCCCACCCCGATTTCATCGAGGACGGCCAGGCCAACAGGCTGGAGAATGAGCCCCGACCCGATCGGCGCCGGCGTGTCCATGCGGTCATGAACGACAACCCGCGCGCCCTCGCGCGCCAGAAGGGCTGCACAGCCAAGGCCCGCTATCCCGCCGCCGGCAATCGCGATTGACCTCACGTTCACGGCGTCCCCTGCTCGGCTGGGCCAAGATTACAGATTGTTCGGGAAGTCGCCTAACCTAAATCAGGAACGCGACAATCGGACACGCGTTTTGATCTCCGACCACAAGGAGAACGAAATGACTGGTCTGAAAACAATCCTCGCTGTCGCAATCGCTGCAGCATCCATGAGCGCCTGCTCCACGCTTGGCGGTGCGGCTCTCGGCGGCGCAGCTGGCGCAGCCATCGGCAACAACACCGGAGACGGTGATGCAGGCCGCGGCGCCGCCATCGGCGCGGTTGCTGGCGCCATTGCCGGCACGGTTGCCGACGACGATCGGTAGCACCAACAAGGGCGTCCGCCTCTCCTGTGCTCCGGCATGTGACCGGCTGGCGTCCCTCAGCTTGCGGCGGATACGGCGGGCAATTCAAAAGCCGCCGCTATCCGCTGCGCAGCCGTTTCTGGCGGAGCTCGCTCCGTATCAATCGACAGATCTGCTTCAGGCATCGCCGCCTCGCTTGCCTCGAAGTCGTTGTGCAGGGCGCGTAGCAGTTCAACCGACGTCATCTTGCGGAACTCCTTACGGCTCTCCGCGCCCATCCGCCGTTCCTGTTCGTCGCGAGAAACGGTCAACCGGACGAATTTCACTTCACCACCAGCATCTTCGATCACCGCTCGCACGCGATCGGCGAAGCCAGCAGCCACCGTCGGCTCGGGCTGGAACGTGAAAACAAGCGACTGCCGCGAGCGTGCGGCGGTATCGAACACCGTCATCCACATCGCCTCCCGCAGCCGCACGAATTCCGGATCGCCGAACTGGAATTTCTCCAGCAGCGCATCGACGACCAGATGATTGTGAAACAGGGTGATGCCGGTCTGCGCCGACAACGCACGCGCGACAGTCAGCTTGCCGGACGCTGCCGGCCCCCAGATGAAGATCAGCTTCATCCAGCTTTGCCGAACAACTCAATCGTCCGCTCAAACGCCAGCCTGTCTGAAGCTGCGTCGTAGTCAGCCGAATTCTTCCGCGCGAATCCATGGCCCGCGTCGTAGACGTAGACGGGCATATCCGGATGTGCGGCCTCGATCTTGTCGACTGCGCCGACCAGCGGGATATGCGCATCCTTCGCGCCAAAATGGCAGATCGTCGGACACTTCGGCTTGAGGCCCACCATCTGCGCGATGTTGCCGCCGTAATAGCAGGACGCCGCCGCCAGCCCGTCGATCCGCGCCGCCGCCAGCCAGCTCATCGTGCCGCCATAGCAATAGCCCGTGATGCAGACCTTCCCCGCGTCCTTCAGCAAGTCGAACACACCGCCCATGTCGCTGAGAGCATTCTCGGGGCCGTTGCCCGTCGCAAGCTCGATCCCGCGCGCCATGCCTGCCGCAACATCCTGCGGCTGAACGATGAAGCCCGGCGCAGCGCGATCGTACATCGATGGCGCGATGGCTTCGTAGCCCGCGGCGCCGAACCGTTCGGCCATCTCCTTGATATGATCCGAGAGGCCGAATATCTCCTGGATCACGATCACGCCGCCCTTGCGCACGCCCCGCGCCGCAACGTGATAGGCATCGAACTCGAACCCGTCCCGGCTCTTCACGCCGATCATGCTTCCGGACATCGCGATCTCCCAGGTTGCTCGAGAAGAAACATAAGCGAGAACGCTGGCGCGCGAAATCGCAGCTTCAGACCGTCACGCGGAACAACAGCGCCACGATCAGCGTCATCGCGCCCGTCAACAGAAGGAGAAGCGCAACCGCCATGGCGCAGCCGGGCCCCGGCTCGGAGCCGAATTTCGAACCGCGAAACCGCCACGCCAGAAGGCCGCCCGCGACCAGCATCGCGGCGCTGATCAGCAGCATTTTCCAGTCCATGACGCGCTCCCCGGAACCGCCCAGCCGCAGGCTATACCTTCCGGATTGTGCGCGCTATCCGAGTTCCTTGGCCATCACCCGCATCGCGCGGCTGCGGCCTGTGCGCAGGCCGCCGGAAAAGGTCTTGCCGCCAATGTCGGTGAAGCCCCAGCGCTGATAGGCGGCGATGGCCCATTCGGCGTGTTCCATCACGTCGAGCCAGACATAGCTGCAGCCCTCAGCGCGCGCCTGCGCCTCGGCGGCATCCAGAAGCTTTTTGCCAATGCCGCCGCGCCGCGCGCCCGGCAGCAGGTAGATGCGCGGAATCTCCGCCCCGCCCTCGCGGCTGTTGATCGGCTCGCGCGAGCCCACGAACATCGTCAGGAACCCGATGCCCACGCCATCCTGCCGCGCAATCCACACACGCGCCTCGGGCCGCGCCAGCGTCGCCGCCATCGCGTCTGCGCCGAACGTCTTGAGCTGGTGGAAGAAACCCACCGCATCATCCCAGTCATCGTGATAGGCGGCCGCGTAGGCCGCAGGGCCAATCACGCCAAGGTCAGGCGCGTCCGCCGAGGTGGCGCGGGTGATTGAGAATTCGCTCACGCAGGCTCCATATTTCGTGTTCGGAATTTCAGTGTTCAACCCGCGCAATCGAGACGCATTTCGCTTCAGTGTCGATCGCGCCCTGCTTCATCATGTGGAACAGGCCTGCCACGGAGATGCGCGGCCGATGGCCCGTGATCATCGTCGGCGCGATCATGTCCTCACTCCGCCGCAACCAGCGCCCCCTTGAGCCTGAGCAAATCGGCTCGGCGTATGGTCGGCAATGAAACTGATCGGCCCTCGAAATCGGCGAACTCGACGAGCACGGAATCGCCACCCGCGTCATCCATCACCGCGCCCACTTGCCCACGCACCAACCCGAACTCGGGCAAATCTCTCAACAGGGCGACAGTATCTAGCAATTCAACATCGGACATTGTGAATACTCACTTCACGAAAACCGAGACAAGTCGCAGAAAATCCTCGTCTGCCCGCACAACCAAAGCGATCGCAGGACAGCGCTTTTACCATCGTACAATAACACGAATTCGATCGAATAGTGAGCGCCATAGGCATCGGTGCGCTCAAGCGCGGACTCGGCATTTCGTGCGGATTCTTCCAACGCCTGAACAAGCACATCGGCGTTCTCAGGACCAATGCCCAAGACGGACCGAAAAACGCGGGCCTTGTGCCGACCTAAGCCGTGAGTTGCATCGAGGGCATAGCCGATGATCTTCTGGCGATCGACCTCCGCGCGGTTCCCATTCGGCAGGCTTGGCATATCCGCGCCCCCCTCAGCGGCGTTTCACGCCACCTTCACCATCGCTGCGCTCTCGGGCAGCTCCTTCGCGAAGGCGCGCTGGTAGAACTCCGCTATCGCGGGGCGCTCAAGCTCGTCGCACTTGTTCACGAACGTCATGCGGAAGGCGAGGCCGATGTCGCCGAAGATCAGCGTGTTCTCGCCCCAGGTGATCACCGTCCGCGGGCTCATCACGGTGGAGATGTCGCCAGCGATGAAAGCATTGCGCGTCATGTCCGCCACGCGCACCATCTTGGAAACGGTCGCCTTGTCGATATCCGGCACCTTCGCTGAGACGATCTCCACTTCCGCGTCGTGCTCGAGATAGTTGAGCGTCGTCACGACCGACCAGCGATCGAGCTGGCCCTGGTTGAGCTGCTGCGTGCCGTGATAAAGCCCGGTCGTGTCGCCGAGGCCCACCGTGTTCGTCGTCGAGAACAGGCGGAACGAGGGATGCGGCTTCATCACCCGGTTCTGGTCGAGCAGCGTCAGCTGGCCAGACGACTCCAGGATACGCTGGATCACGAACATCACGTCCGGACGTCCTGCGTCGTATTCGTCGAACACCAGCGCGATCGGCCGCTGCAGCGCCCAGGGAAGAATGCCCTCCCGGAATTCGGTAATCTGCTTCCCGTCCTTGAGGACGATCGCGTCCTTCCCAACGAGGTCGATACGCGACACGTGGCTGTCGAGGTTGATGCGGATCAGCGGCCAGTTCAACCGCGCCGCAACCTGTTCGATGTGCGTCGATTTCCCGGTGCCGTGATAGCCTTGGATCATCACGCGGCGATTGTACTTGAAGCCTGCCAGGATCGCCCGCGTCGTCTGCGGGTCGAACCGGTAGGCCGGGTCGAAATCCGGCACATAGGCCGACTTGTCCGCAAAGGCGGGCACCTTCCAGTCGAGATCGATGCCGAAGGTCTTCTTCGCGTCCACCTCTTTCGTGGGCGCGAGCGGGATCAGGGCGTCGGAGGCGTCAGTCACGGCCATGGGAGGAAAATCTCTCGTATCCAGACTTCGGATATAGTCGCTCCGGCCGTCACATTGCAACGCAGCACGTAAGCCACGTTTCACGCCCGCTTTGCCCGTATTCGTGCGCCTTTCGCGAAAATCACCCTTCCAGGCGATTGCGCCAGCGCCCTGAAGGTCCCTTCATGCGGCCATCGGCATCGCGCGGGAGAAACCGGACATGGCCAGGGTCATCGGCGTCGGCGGCATCTTCTTCAAGTCGAAAGACCCTTCGGCCCTCACCAAATGGTATGCCGACGTCCTTGGCATGCCCGTCCAGGACTGGGGCGGCGTCCTCCTGATGCCCGAAACCATGGCCGCCCACCCCGGCGCCGCCACCGTGTTCAGCCCCTTCAAGCAGGACACCAAATACTTCGAGCCCTCGACCAAGGACTTCATGATCAACCTCGCGGTCGATGACCTCGACGCGATCCTGGCCAACTGCGCAAAACACGGGGTCGAGGCGAAAGTCCTGCCCCCGGAACTGAACGGCAAATTCGCGCACATCAGCGACCCCGAAGGCACGCGGATCGAACTGTGGGAACCGAAGCCGATGTAGGCGCTCCGCGTCCGCGAATAGCGAATGGGGAGTAGGGAATAGGCCGTGCCTGCGAGAAAACGAGGAACACTACTCCCTATTCGCTACTCCCTACTCTCCCCACGCCGTCAGGCGAGGCCAGACGACTTCAGCGCCTTGAACGCCCTGATCACCACGTGCAGGCGGTGTTCCATCGAGCGGTCGCCGCCGTTGGAGTCCGGATGGTATTGCTTCACCAGCACGCCATAGCGTTCGCGCACCGCCGCAGGCGGGGCGCTGTGCGGCAGGCCCATCTCGTCGAGCGCGCGCGTCTGCAGGCGCGTGCGACCGCGCGCCGCCGCTGCGGCTTCGTCGCCGCCCTGCCCGACATGGCCGTTGTAGAGCCAGTTCTTCGCGCCTCGCCAGCCACGCGGGTTGTTCATCCGGGCCGCCCTGCCCTCGGCTCCGATCGGACCGCCGCCCATGCGCCAGGTCGGCTTGTGGCCATGGCCGGCCGATGCCTGGAATGCGGTGATCTCGGCTTCCGTCATGCCATCGAAGAAATCGAAATTCTCGTTGTACTCGGCGGCATGGCGCTGGCAGAACCAGTGATGGTCTTCTGGCGCGCCGGTCTGACCTGGAATCTGCACCACGCGGGCCGAAAACGGCTTGGGCGCCTTGCACAGGCCCAATTCGTCACAACCCTTGTGCTCACAGCGCTGGACATACGCGGCGCCCTTCCGGCGCCCACCCGGAGGGTTGACGCGGACATCGACGAACTTGACGCGGTAGCTCCGCATGTAGTCTTCCGCAGCGGACATGGCTCTTATCTTGGGATGCGTTCGTTAATGCCGCAAGAATTGACAACGCGCATAGAGCGCATGCGAACGGCACTTGTTGCAGCGTTTGACCCAACCGAGCTTGATATAGTGGATGAGTCGCATCTGCACCACGGACACGCGGGCGCTGCCCCCGGCGGCGAAACGCACTATGCGGTCAAGGTGCGCTCTGCAGCTTTCGCCGGCCTCTCGCGGCTGGCGAGGCACCGGGCCGTGAACGAGGCGCTCAAGGCCGAGTTCGCAGCCGGTCTGCATGCCCTGCACATCGACGCCGCCTGACCGGCCGGCGGCCCGCCAACGAAAAGCGGCTCCGCTTTCGCAGAGCCGCCAATCCCAACACCTGTCGTCAACCCAGGGCGCAACAGAAGAATGGCCCGTCTCCACAGTGACTTTTGCCAATAACACGCAGCTTGGAAATCGGGGTTTACCCCGGGATTTGGGTTCATTCAGACGATCAGCTTCCATTTTGTCGCGATCCGGATCGCATCGATCATGTTCCGGGCCTCCAGCCGCCGCAGAACCCCGGTTACGTGGCATTCCACGGTCTTTTCATGCCGCTTCATTGTCACCGCCACCTGCTTGTTCGACATGCCCTCGGCGCGCATCAACAAGACCTTGAGCTGGGTCTTTGACAGCGCTGGCTTGTCCAGATCCTCGTCGGCAGGCGGGATCCGGCCATTCGGCGATGTCTTCAACATCCGGGCCCCCTCATTTGCGAAGCCATCCAGCGACATCCGCAGGGCGGCCCGCACCCGCGTGCTGCGCTTCAATTCGGCGCCCGCAGCCATCACTACCGCTGCCCCGCCCCCATCCAGCGTCACGCGCTTGGTGAAGCCGTCGCCCATCTCGAATTCGCGCGCGGCTGACATCACCTCACGGCCCGAGCGGTCCAGCACAAGGCCGCGCGTGACCTCGCTCCAGTAGCCATAGGATGCACCGCGCACCACGCCCTGGAACACGGGGTCGGTCGCCTCGTACCCGCGCGCAAGATAGAGTTCGAGCCACGCCCGCGGCAGGTTGGAGATCGAGCGTTCAATGACGACTTCGCCGTTCTGCCGCCGCAGGTAGAGACACGCGAACCGGCTGGCCCCCACCTCCTCCAGCACCGGCATCAGGCTCGCGCCCAGCTACTTGCGCGTCTGAACTTCAGACGCCTGCGAAGCAAAGGCGAGCGTCCGCTCGGCGAGCGACATCGATGGCGACCCCAGAGTTAACCCTGAGACGAGCGTAGTACGCCCAATACGGTTCAGGAAGCGGTTTCAGAGCGCAGGAAATCCAGCAGCGGGGCGGTTTCCGCATCATGCTGGATGTAGGCTTGGCCGATGCCGCGCGCCAGAATCAGCGTCAGGCGGCCGTTCCTGGCCTTCTTGTCGTGCGCCATGTGCGCCAGCAGTTCAGCCGCAACATACGGTCCGCCTGCAAGGTCGGCCACGCGCGTCGCCAGTCCCAGCGCGTTGAGCAGGCGCTCGGCCCGCGCTGCATCCTGCCCGGGGCACACGCCAAGCTGCACAGAATAGCGAACCGCCATCGCCATGCCCGCGCCGACGCCCTCGCCGTGCAGCAGGCTGGGCTGGAAATTGTTCGCGCGCTCCAGCGCATGTCCGAAAGTGTGGCCGAGATTCAGCAGCGCCCGCTCCGCCTGCTCCGTCTCGTCGATCGCCACGATCCGCGCCTTGGACGCGCACGATACCCGCACCGCCTCCGCCAGCGCCGACTTGTCGCCTGCCCGCAGCGCCGCTGCATTCGCCTCGAGAAAATCGAAGAATACCGGATCATCGATCAGCGCGTATTTCGCAATCTCCGCCAGCCCGGCGCTCCGCTCGCGCTCCGGCAGCGTGTCGAGCACGCCAAGGTCCGCCAGCACCAGAACAGGCTGATGGAACAGCCCCACCATGTTCTTGCCTGCGCGACTGTTGATCGCTGTCTTGCCACCAACGGAGGAGTCCACTTGCGCCAGCAATGTGGTGGGGATCTGGATAAAACGCGCGCCGCGCTTGAGCAAGCCAGCTGCAAGCCCGGTGAGATCGCCCACAACACCACCGCCGAACGCGATGACCAGGTCGTCCCGCTCCGCGCCAAGCCCGATCAGCTCGTCCAGCACCGTGGCGAGATAGGCGAACGACTTCGATTCCTCGCCCGGCGGCACGCCGATCAGGTGCCCAGCGTATCCCGCAGCCTCCAGTGCGCCCATCAGCGTTGCGCCATGCAGCTCCGCCACGTTGGCGTCCGCCACGATGAACACGCGGCTGCGCCCCGCCTTCATCAGCGGCCGGATCAGCTCGCCGGAGCGCGCCAGCAAACCCTCGCCAATGAGGATGTCATAACCACGCGCGCCGAGTTCTACCCGGACCGTCTTCACACCGGCGCCCATGCGAACTCCCTATGCATACCCGAGCGCCTCGCAGATTGTCCTGACCGCTTCATTCGCAGGTCCTTCGCCCGACTCGACCGTCAGGTCTGCCTCGGCATAGACCGGAGCGCGCAGCGCAAGCAGGTCCGCCAACACCTGCCGCGGATTCTCCTGCTTCAGCAGCGGCCTTGTGTCGCGCCGGTTCACGCGCTTCCAGATCAGGTCGAGATCGGCGCGCAGCCAGACTGTTACGGCCTTCTCCTTCAGCAGCGCCCGGGTCGCCGCGTCCATGTACGCCCCGCCGCCCGTCGCCAGCACAATCGGCGGCCCGTTCAGCAGGCGCTCGATCACCCGCCGCTCGCCGCGCCGGAACTCCGGTTCGCCATGCATGTCGAAGATTTCCTTGACGCTCAGCCCCGCCGCCTTCTCGATTTCCTCGTCGCTGTCGACAAAATGCGCCGCCAGGCTTTCGGCCAGCTTCCGCCCCACGGTGGACTTGCCCACGCCCATCATCCCCACGAGCGCAATCGTGCGCTCCAGCCGGCGCCCGCCGGATGGGGCGGCCGCCGGGACGGCCTCGCCCTCCGGTTCGCCCTGAGACATGACTTGCCCTGTTTCCCGAAACCGAGGCTTATACCGCCCGAGGCTACCGGGGCAATGTTCGGGCCGCGAGGGCAAGGCGCACAGCTGTGCGTGCTGGACCCCCGCCGCTCGGTCTGGTTGAATCCGGAACGCGTATTTGACGGGAGGAACGCAATGGCGCGCGGAGGATTTTCACGTCGGCGCGGCCCGGTGCCGTTCAAGCTGTATGCGATCCTCGGGGGCATCGCGCTTGTTCTGGTTGTCGGCGCGCTGTTCTGGTTTTCGGGCCAAGCCGAATCGCGCCGCCCGATCCAGCAGGAAATCCGCGTCCCCGCGCAGAATGTCGGCGTCCAGCCTGAGGCCGGCCCGGAGACAGGCAATGCACCTTCGCAATAGGCTTGGCATCGGCACGGTGGCGTTTGCTCTCGCTGCTGCACCCGCCGTCTGGGCGCAGGTCTCATCCCGGCCACTGGCGCAAGTCGATGCCTGGGGCGTCGGCTGGATCGGATCCAACGACGGCGCCCTGCCCGCGACCTTCTGGGACAATACAGGCGCCGCCACGCTCGCACCCCTCATGGCCGCCATCCAGCCGAAGGATCTTTCGCCATCCGCCCGCACGGCGCTGCGCCGTGTGCTGCTCTCGCGCAGCAAGGGGCCGGACGAAGGCGACAAGCTGACGCCCGAACGCCTCCGCCTGCTCGAAGCCATCGGCGAGTCCGCCTACGCGGCTGACCTGCGCAAGCGTTACCCCGCCGCCGAGTGGGGCAAGTCGGGCGAGCGGCAGGCCGCCGAAGTCGACCTGGTGCTCGGCAATACCGACGCAGCCTGCGCAGCCGCCAACAGCAAACCCACAACGGAAGCAGACTGGCTGCCGCTTCGCGCCTTCTGCGCAGCGTTGAAGGCAGACGCCGGGGCCAACCTGATCGCAGAGCAGATCGCCCGTACCGACGAAAGCCTGGGCCTATGGCTTGTCGGCGCCCTGCCCGCGATCAATTCGCCCGACGTCGCCAAGCCCGATGGTCGCTTCGCAACACCGCTCGAAGCCGCCATCTCGGTCGCCGCAAAACTTCCCCTTCCGGCGAACGTCTTCGCCGCCACAGCGCCCGATATCGCTGCCGCTGTTGCACTCAACAAGGATGCTTCGCCCGAACAACGCCGCGCCGCCCTTCGCCCCGCGCTCAACAGCGGCAGGCTGAAGCCTGTCGACACCGCCGCCATCCTCGCCCTGAAAATCGCCGACGCGCCAAAATCCGCGGCGCGCGGCGCGCCCGCCAAGCCGGACTATCTCGCGCTCGCGATCACCTCCGCGAATGACAAGGACGCCAAGCCCGAATCGAAAGCCGCCGCATACGCCGCGGCGCTCCGCTCTGCGGAAACCTTTGCCGATAGCCGCCTCACAGCCTTGGCGCTCAGCGCCGAGATCAAGGCCCTGCCGCGCAACGACGCGACGCTGCCATTCGCCGAACCTTTCGCCCGCGCAGCTCTCCTTACAGGCGACGCCAAGCTGGCCGCCGACTGGCGCAAGCATCTTGGCACGGCGCCGAAAGTCGAGCAGGATGCCTGGGCCGCCGCGCGGCTCGACCTGATGCTCGCCTTCGCCGGCGCCAGCATCGAGGCGCCTACAGCCATCCTTGACCGCATGCTGGAAGCCGCACCCTATCCCGTCGCCGCCGCCAACGCTGTCACCACCGCCAGGACGCCCGCCGCGATCGAACAACAGCTCGCGCTTCGCCGCATCGAGAACACCCGCGCGCTGTTCATGCTCGTCGGTACTGGCCGCAACCTGACCGCCGCCCAGCGCGCAACGCTTGCCGCCCAGCGTACAGCCGGCCGCGGCGTATCTGACGCCGCCATCGCCAGCATCGCATCCGCCGCGCGCCAGAACGCCGACGCCGAAGCCGGTCTCGCCATCATCAGCCAGCTTGGCCCGGACGTTTCAGCCCTCTCCTTCGCCGGCCTCGCCGACCTCCTCACCCAGCTCCGCGAGATCGGCATGACCGACGACGCCAACGCCATTGCGCTTGAGTCGTTGCAGGTGTGGAAAGCGCTGTAGCCTCGCTGCGCGAGGCAGGCAGTAGGGAATAGGCAGTAGGGAGTAGTGCTCCCCACGTCGCAACAAGCGCGCTTTCCTGCTGCCAACTGCCGACTGCCTATTCCCTATTGCCCGGCCGAGCGCCGCGGCCGAGCTAACTTCCCATAAATCTCCCAACGCTAACGTCCCCCCATGTTGGACAATCGCCGCATCGACGCCTTCCTCGACACGCTCCGCGCTGAACGCGGCGCCGCCGACAACACCATCGACGCCTATCGCCGCGACCTCGAGGACGCCTCCAGCTATCTTCGCGCCAACCAGTCGTCGCTCATCGCGGCCGGCGAGCGCGACCTGTCCGCCTTCGTGCGCGACCTGCACGCGCGCGGCATGTCCGCCGCCACTGTCTCGCGCCGCCTGTCCGCACTGCGCCGCTTCTTCCGCTTCCAGCTCGGCGACAATGAGCGCCAGGACAACCCCACCTCGCGTCTCGACGGCCCAACCTTCCATCGCGATCCGCCCGACGTCCTCTCCCGCGACGAAGTGAGCCGCATCATCGAAGCCGCGCAAGGAACCGAACCCACGGACTTGCGCACCATCTGCCTCGTCGAGCTTCTTTACGGCGCGGGCCTGCGCGCCTCCGAATGCTGCGACCTGCCGCTCTCGGCTCTTCCCGCGCCCGGCGCCACCGTTCTCATCGTGCGCGGCAAGGGCGACAAGGAGCGCATCACGCCGCTTGGGCGCCCCGCGCTCACTGCGCTGAAAAACTACATGGCGGTGCGCGAGATGTTCCTGCCGAAATCCGCCACGCGCTCCACAGCGCAACGCTTCGTCTTTCCATCGCGCGGCTCTACAGGCCGTCTCACCCGCCGCCGCCTCGGCCAGATCCTCGAAGACCTCGCCATGAAGGCCGGCATCACGATCGAGCGCGTGACGCCCCACGCCCTTCGCCACGCCTTCGCCACGCACCTGCTCTCTGGCGGCGCCGATCTCCGCGCCGTGCAGCTCCTGCTCGGCCACGCCGACATCTCGACGACGCAGATCTACACCCACGTCGTCACCGACGAACTCCGCGACCTGCTGGAGGCGGCTCACCCGCTTGCGAGGGCATCCTAGTCGCGTCGATTCCCTCGCACTCGCGCCCGCATCGCGAGCATGAACGCGATCATCGGCCCAAGCACGCGCGCCGCAGCCTTCTCGCCCGGCGTCTCCGCGAACTTCAGGAAATAGCGGTTGAACCCCGCCCCCTTGTGCTTCTCCACGAACAGCGAGGGCGCATCGCTGGTCGCCCCGAAATGCAGCGCCGAGGCATGCGGCGTATAGATCACCGACCCGCCGTCGGCCTCCGCCCGGCGGCACAGGTCGAGGTCCTCGACATGCATGAAGTATCCTTCGTCGAACCCGCCGAGCCGGCGAAAGCTCGACGCCGACATGTACATCAGCGCCCCACTGACAGCGTCCATCGGCGTTGGACCTTCAGGCTCGGGCTCGTTGTTGCGGTTGATGTTGACGAAAGCCGGGTTCACCGCCCGCAACCACCCCAATCCAAGGAAAGTCGCCGCCGCCGAGCGGATGGTCAGCCTGCGCCGCCGCCCGCCCCGCTGCTCCTTGCCATCCGTCCCGTAGATCTTGCCGCCGACGATCGCCGGCTCGGCCGCGCCCGCGACGGCAATCGCCAGCGCCGTGACTGAGCCCGGTTGCAGCACGGCATCAGGATTGATGATCAGCAAGCGATCACCAGACGCCGCCGCCACGCCAAGATTCACGCCAGCAGCGAACCCGCGGTTCACGCCTCCGCCAGTGATCTTCAGCTTGCGCGACTTCTCGTGCGCATCCTCCACACGCTCCAGCATCTCCACCGGATTGCCGTTGTTGACGAGGATGATCTCATCCACCGCCGGCTCGCCCTCCAGCGCCGCCAGACAGGTCAGCAGCGCCTCGCCCGTGTGATAGCTCACCACAATGGCTGAGATCCTGTGCACCACCGGCTCGGGCGCTGCCGGCTTTTCCTCCGGCAGCTCCGCTGCATGCTCCTTCATCGCGTGCAGAACGTCGCGCATCCGCTCCTGCACGACATCCATCGCCTCCGACGAGATCATCCGCGCCTGCCAGAAGTCTCGCGCCTGCGACAACAGCGGCTTCATCAGGGGCGGAAGCGTCTCGCGCGCCTCGACGTCACGCACAATGGGATCGAGATTGTCCGCCAGCCGCCGCAGCGCGTCCTGATCCGAGTCATCCACCCGCACGATCGCGATCGCGCGCATGACATCCAGCGCGCTCGCAGGCCCACCGAGTTCCGTCAGGATGCGCGACGTGATCCGCTCCCCTGCCCGCGTCGCCAGGCACAGGTCCGCCATCTCCACAGGCGCACCCGGCGCCAGGATCGCCTCGTCAGCCCACGCTTCCACGGTTCTCAGATCAACCAGCCCGAGCCTCAGCCGCAGGCCAAGGACTCGGGCGTGTGCGATGATGGCCTTCGTCGTCACGCCTTCGCGCGCTTGAGATCAGGCGGCAGCGCTTCCTCGACGAGAAACACCTTCGCATCCTCCAGAAGCACGACCTCGTTCGCCTGCGACCCGAAGCGGCGCAGCGCCAGCTTGCGCTCTTCGGCTTCCTTCGCGCCGACCACGGCAATCACCGGAACCTTCTGCATGGAATGCTCCCGGATCTTGTAGTTGATCTTCTCGCCGCGCGTATCGACAGTCACCCGCAAGCCCGCCTTGCGCAGCTCCGCCGCAGCTTCCTCCGCATAGGCGTGCGCGCCTTCCGAGATCGAGGCGACCACAACCTGCACAGGCGACAGCCACATCGGGAAAGCGCCGGCATAGTTCTCGATCAGCACGCCGATGAAGCGCTCCAGCGAGCCAAGGATCGCACGGTGCAGCATCACGGGACGATGCTTGGCCCCATCCTCACCGACATACTCCGCATCGAGACGATCCGGCAGCACGTAATCCAGCTGGATCGTGCCGATCGTCCATTCGCGCCCGATCGCGTCCTTGATCACGAAGTCCAGCTTCGGCGCATAGAACGCGCCATCGCCCTCGGCGATAATCGGTTCGACGCCGGCCGCCCGCGCCGCCGACAGCATCTGCGTCTCGGCTTTGTCCCAGAACTCATCCGAGCCGGCACGCTGCTCCGGCCGCGTCGCCAGATTGATGTGATCCGTCTCCAGCCCGAAGTCCGCATGGATCGACTTCGCCAGTGTAATGAACCGCGCCGTCTCGTCCTCGATCTGGTCCTCGCGGCAGAAGATGTGCGCATCGTCCTGCGTGAACGCCCGCACCCGCATCAACCCATGCAGCGCCCCGCTCGGCTCATAGCGATGGCACGCGCCGAACTCCGCCATCCGCATCGGCAGGTCGCGATAGGATTTCTGACCCTGCTTGAATATCTGCACATGGCCCGGGCAGTTCATCGGCTTCAACGACAGCACCTCGTCTTCCGCAGTCTCCGCGACGAACATGTTGTCGCGATACTTCTCCCAGTGTCCCGACTGTTCCCAGAACTTGCGGTCAAGAACCTGCGGCGTGCGCACCTCGATGTAATCCGCCTCGTCAAGGCGGCGGCGCACATAGCTCTCCACCGTCCGCCACAGCGTGAGGCCCTTGGGATGCCAGAACACCATCCCCTTGCCCTCTTCCTGCATGTGGAAGAGGTCGAGCTCGCGGCCGAGCTTCCGGTGATCGCGCTTCTCCGCTTCCTCGAGGCGCATCAGGTGAGCGGCGAGATCCTTCTCGTTCGCCCACGCCGTACCGTACATCCGCTGCAGCATCTCGTTGCGATGATCGCCGCGCCAGTATGCGCCCGCGATCTTCATCAGCTTGAACGCCTTCGGCAGCTTGCCCGTCGACGGCAGGTGCGGCCCGCGACACAGATCGCTCCACTCTTCTCCATGAGAATAGAGCGTGATGGCTTCGCCGGGCGGAATGATGTCGTCGATGATCTGCGCCTTGTAGTCTTCGCCGATGTTCCTGAAGTGCGCGATCGCGCTGTCCTTCGACCAGACCTCGCGATTGATCGGCAGGTCGCGATCGACGATCTCCTTCATCTTCGCTTCGATCTTGGCGAAGTCCTCCGTCGAGAACGGCTCCTTGCGCGCAAAGTCGTAGTAGAACCCGTCCTCCACCACCGGCCCGATCGTCACCTGCGTGCCGGGGAACAGCTCCTGCACCGCCTGCGCCATCACGTGGCTGGCGTCGTGGCGCAACAGCTCCAGCGACTCCTTCGCATTGATGTCCAGCAGCTCGAGCTTCACATCGCCCGGCAGCGGCCGCTTCATGTCGAACAGCTCACCATTCACCTTGGCGATCACCGACCTTTTGGCCAGCGACTTGGATATGGCCTCCGCAATCGCCACCGGCGTCGACCCATCCGGGTATTCGCGCACCGAGCCATCGGGGAAGGATACGTTGATCATTGTCTCGTCTTTCGTCGTGTCGGCGGAGGTGTAGGCGAGTTTGGCGCGGGTTTGAACCCGCCGCCGTCGATCCCTTCACGCTTGTCATCCCGGCCAAAGCGAAGCGGAGAGCCGGGACCCATTCATCGGTCCGGACTAGCCGCGAAATGGGTCCCGGATAGCGCTTCGCGCTTCCGGGATGACAAGCGCTGGAGGGCTCGCGAACTCCGCAGTTTCAATTTTTTAGCTGGGTCCAGAACTTTAAGGGCGCGCCGGTTCGGACCGGTCCACGCTCCAGACGCCATAGCGCCAGGGGGTGAACCACCGCGCGCCGGTGGTAGTGAGAGTCGGCGCCGGGTCCCACCCGTGCGATCCTCCGGGCCGGCAACGCGCAAACCGCGCCAGCCCCATCCACGCCCCCGCCCACACGCCATGCCGGCTAACGCATTCCGCGCAATACTCCGAGCACGACGGCTCATGCCGGCACCGCACGCCAAGCGCGACAAACGCCGGCGAAAGCGTCGCCTTGTAGCCTTTCAGCAGGGCGCCGATCACCGGCTTGTATGCGGGGGCGTTAGCCATGAGCGGGATATAGCCCCGAATGCGTATCGGATCAAACAGAGGGCGCGCCTCGCCCCATTCCCGCAATCGCCCGGTCGCGCTAGCGTCCGCTCATGCCCGGCTCCCGCGCCTTCGCAGACCTCCACGCTCAGGCCCGCCGCCTCGCGCGCCGACCGGACGAGGCGGACGACCTCCTGCAATCCGCTCTGCTGGCGGCGCTTGAATCCGGCCGCACCGACCTCGCCTCGCCCGAGACACGCCGCTGGATCTCCGGCGTCATCCGCAACCGCGCCGCCTTCGACGCCCGCACCAGCGCCCGCCGCAAGCGCCGTGAAAACGCATGGAGGGAAGAAGTCCTCCCTCACGCGCAGCGTGGGGGATGTGGCTCGCCGCTTCTTCGCGGCGAGACGGAGGGGGCTGCCGCAACGCTCCCCACCCTCTCCACCAGCCTCCGCCTCACCGCCCTGCTCGCCCTCTCCGGCCATACCCGCCAGGAGATCGGCTGGCTGCTGAACCTATCCGATGCCGCCCTCCGTCAGCGCATCTTCCAGCTCAAGCGCGCCCTCGATAACGCGACCGCGCCCAGTGCGGACCCGGCAGGCCCGCTCGCCTTCGGCCGCATCCGCCGCGCGCTCCTCGCCCCCGCACGCCGCGAGAACGCCTTCCTCGCAAGCCACGATCCCGACGGACATCTTTTTGTGCTGCGCCGCTCACAAATCCCGCGTCCACGGCAACAGACAGGCGGGTAACGGAACAGGAGATCCCCATGCTCGCAAACATCAGGATTGGCGCCATCGTCTACTATGTCGCCGACATCGGCCGCGCCGAAGCCTTCTATCGCGACGTGCTCGGCCTCAACGTCATGCGCATGGGCGATGACGGCTCGGGCAGTGACTGGCTGACCGCCCCCACGAATGGCGTCGTCGATCTCATCTTCTTCAGGAACACGGAAATGAAATCCGGCCAGAGCCCCACCGTCGTCTACAACCTGCCCGACGGCGGCATCGATGGCATCGTGGAGGGGCTCGCAAAAAAAGGGCGCGACGATCGTCACGCCCGTCAGTCACGCGCCCGGCGGCTGGTCCGCCGACCTCGGCGATCCTGACGGCCATCTTTTCTCGTTCTACCAGACAACGGACGTGAAACGCTAACCGGCATGCGATAGGTTGCTGCTCAGGCAGGCCGGCGCAGCATCCACCGCAGCCTCAGCCGCATCATCTGCGCGAAGTCCATGCGATAGGCCCGCGCCACTTCGCGCGCGAATGATGTCCGCTTGAGGTTCTCCCAGTACGCCCACGCCCATGGATGCCAGACATTGCGCATCCACGGCTTCTCCATGCCGATATAGTGGATCAGCCGCGGCCGCTTGTGGCCCCATCGCCGGTCCGGCGCCGTCTCGGCGGCGATTTCATGCGGCTTCAGGAAGCGCTGCACATTCCACGTCGGCTCCAGCACGGCCGCATCCTTCCAGAACACGTAGTTCAATGCATCCTGGTCCCCGAACAGCAGCCTTGCGTCATGCTCTACCACGAATGCGAGGGCCTTTGAGAACAGCCTTGTCGCCCGCACCTTTTCGATATCGATGACCTGGACGCCGGCATTGAAATACCGTCCGCCCTTCGGCAGACCCCACATCTCCGCGAAAGCGTCTGCGTCCTGGTAACAGTCGGTCACCGCGGCGATCGCATGCGGCCCCAGGTCCGCCGCCCACATCTCGCGTATGTCTCCCACCACGATCACGTCCGCGTCGATGTAGAGAATGCGTCTGCAGTCCGCCGGCGCGAGCTTTTCCAGCCCCAGGCGGAACAGCACAGTGCGATTGAGATGCCCTCGCGTCGCATAGCCCGGCAGGTCATCGTCGCCCACATCGATCCAGACGAACTCCGATCCTTGCGCCGCCTGTTCCATGCGCCGCTTCTGTTCGTCCGCCACATCGGCCACAAGCACGATGAAGCGCAGCTTCGCTCCCGGCGCATGACGCACGATGGACGCCATCACATTGGCCGCGTGCGGCACATAGCGGCCATCAAACCCGAAAGCGACATCGATGCGCTCGCCCATCTCAGATCGCCCCCACCCGCGACTTCCCGCCGAGCGGCAGGAACATCTGCACCGTCGCCATCCGCATCCTTCGCCGCATCAGCACGTGATAGACCGTGCGCGCCGGAAACACGCGGAACGCCCCCGCCAGCGCGCGACGCGCCTCCGCACGCTCGCCCTGGCCGGCTCTGCTCACCGCAGCGTCCACGAAGTAGTCGAAGTACTGGCGCAGCGTCTGCGAGTAACTCGCCGCCAGCGCCCCCGGATTGCCGAAGACGCGCCACTCCGGCAGCGCATGGCGCAGAAACACTTTCCGCGCGAACCCCAACCGCCGCATCCGCAGCTTGTCGAACGAGCCCGGCGCGCGCTGGCGGAACAGCACGCCAGGCGTCGGCGTGAAGCCCACCTTGCGCCGCCGCGCGATGCGCAACTGCCAATCCCAGTCCTGATCGCCCAGCAGCGTCTCGTCGAACAGTCCGACCTCGCGCGCAACGCTTGCACGCACCACCGTCGCCCCGAGCTGCGGATAGTAGGATGACAGCATCGCCTTCACGAGCGCGTCCCCGCTCCCCGGATTTTCCGGCCACGGATCAGTCTGCGGCGCAAGCGACTGGTCGGTGGAGATCACCTGCCCGAACACCGCCTCCAGCTCCGGCTTCTCGCGCAACATCTCGAGCTGGCTCGCAATGTTCGCGGGCAACCACACATCATCATCGTCGAGGAAGGCGATGAATTCGCCCTTGGCTATCTTCAGCCCGGCATTGCGAGCCGCGCCCGCGCCCGCCTTTGGAACCGTCATGTAGATCGCGCCGAAGTCCAGGGCCGCAAGCTTGTTCGCAGGATCCATTCCGTTGTCGCCGACAAGAATCTCGAACTTCAGCGTCTTTGTCTCGATCGCGCGAATGCTCGCGAGCGCTTCGCGCAGCAGCGCAGGCCGGTCGCGCGTCGGCACGATCACCGACACAAGCGTGGTGGCTGGCGCGATGCTCACACCCACTCCTCCCAGCGATCAAACTTGCCTTTCAGCAGCGCCTTGAAGATCCGGTCCCCGTCGAACTTCGTCACGAATGTGCGCGCAACCGTGCCCGCGGGCCGCGTCGCCTCCGCCTGCGCGTAGATCACATTGTAGCCTGCGTCGTTCGCTGCCTTCATCGCCTCGGCCTTCCAGTTCGCGGACTGGCCCAGCGGGATCGCGAACGTATTCGGCGCATGGCCAAGCCTGCGTTCAAACATGTCGCGCGAGCCGGCCAGCTCATCCAGCATCTGCTGTTCGCCGATCTGGCCAAAGTCCGGATGCGTCGCCGAATGGCTGCCCATCTCGGCCCCCGCCGCCAGCAGCGCCTCAACATCCCGCCAGCCCATCACCAGCGGATTGGCCCACGCGACATTGCCCTCGGTCCACTCCGAGACCGGAAAGAACGTCCACGGAAGATTGTAGTCCTTCATGATCGGCGCAGCGTTCGTCGCGACGCTCTTGAGGCCGTCATCGAACGTGATGGCGAGATCCTTCGGCCCTCCACCCGTGCGCGCGATCTCTGAGGCCGGCACGAAGCGATAGCCAGCATTCAGCGCCAGCTCGATATGGCGGCGCAGCTGGGCGGGCGTGACGTCGTTCGTCCCCCACTCTTCCTGGCCGACCGTGTGATAACAGAGGATGCGTCCGATATAGCGACGGCGCGCGCGCCCGACTCGCGCCAGCACATGCCGCTCGCAGCACATCCGCGCGGATGCGAACCGCTTGCGGTCGATACCGACCGCGTGGGCGACGCTGCTCAGAGCTTTTTTCACGACGCGCTTACCTGATCCGCCGGCCTGATCCGCCGGGACGGGTGCGGACCGGAACCCGTTTACCTCGACGCGAGCAAGCGCCATGCCATTGCGCCGCTGCGCCGTTAACCGCGTTCCTGCACAGCTGCGAGCGGCTTGGCGCTTGTGGCTCGCGCCGAGAGCCAACGCCGCACCGGCCTGTCATAGAGGCTGTTGGCCAGCCACGCCGCAATCGCCGCCGCCACAGCGACAGCAAGCGCGAGCACCGGCCCCTCGCCCAACTGCACGCCCGTCACCGCAGCCGCCGTGCCGATCACGCCCAGTAGCGGAACGTGCAGGACGTAGACGCCGTAGGACAGAAGTCCGGATACGGCGCACGCCTTCGCAACCGCGCCCCGCACCACGCTCTCGCTCGCCAGCGCGACCAGCGCCGGCATCAGCACCAGCGCCGCCGCAATGTCGTAAATCACGCGCCACGGACCCTGAGGCGCCGCTGCAATCACAGCCACGAACACCGCAATCGCCGCCCACCACGGCAAGGCTGGCAGCTTCACAGTCTCTCTCAGGCGATAGATCGCCACACCCGCGAAGAAGTCGAACATCACGCGCGCCAGCCCCGCATCGAGATGCGCCCACATCCAGCCCGGCCCGCGCACCTCGCCATGCCGCGCCATGGTAAACACCACCGCCAGGGCGCCCACACCGAGGATCGCCAAAAGCACCCGCCACGACAGCATCCGCGCAATCAGCGCATAAACCACGTTCGCAACCAGCTCGAAGAACAGCGACCACGCCGGCGCATTGGCCGGATAAAGCTCGCCATTGCCGAACGTCGCCGTCTGCGGCGCCGGCAGGAACACCAACCCGAACGCCGCCACCGTCAGAACATCGCCCCAACCCGGCCCGACCCATCCGCGCACCGCGCCCAGCACAGCCAGCGACAGCGCAATCGCCAGCCCCAGCAGGTACATCGGATAAAGCCGGATCACCCGCGCCTTCATGAACGCGAACGCGGATCCACCCGCGTCCAGCCCGCGCCCATACGCATGCGCCAGTACGAAACCGCTCAGTACAAAAAAGAAATCGACGGCGAGATACCGCCCGGGGATCAGCTCCCCCAGCGATCCGCCGGGCGCATGATCCAGGATCACCGCAAACGCCGCGATCCCCCGCAGCCCATCAAGCAGCAGGAAACGCTCCGCCCCACGCGAGGGCGCGCCTGCATCGTGCGTGCTGGCTGGTGAATCGCTCATCACGCGAACAACGTGCACACGCCGGGCCATCTGGTCGCATTGCTGGCAGCCCCTTCCGTCCGCTTAGCGGCCACCTCCCCCGGCTTCGCCGAGGGAGAACTCCCCCAAGCCGCGAGAAGAAGTCCTCCCTCGACTGCGAAGCAGACGGGGGAGGTGGATCGTCGCGTCTTCGCGGCGAGACGGAGGGGGCTGCCTGCGACATGAGCGGACCTCTGAACAAACCACCTGTGTCCCGATGGCACTTGCTCCCGCCTGCCACTCGGCTATTGCTCCGCTTGCGACAGGTGCCCCGAGAGGGGCTCAAAAGGGAACCGGGACGACCAAGCCCGGACTGCCCCCGCAACTGTGAGCGGCGAGCCGCGCATCAACGGCCACTGGGGACGCTCTTCTGAGCCGATCCGGGAAGGCGATGCGAACCGGTGTTGACCCGCAAGTCAGGAGACCTGCCTGCCGCAGTCGCTTTCGAGCGGTCCGGGGATGGGCCGAACGAACGGAAGTCATTCCGCCTGGCGACGTCCTTGGACCGTGCATCCGTGCGGCGACGGCGCCGCGCGTGTGGACGGTCTCCAACATTGGAGACGTCAACGTGAACCTGTACCTGAACGCTTCCCTCATCGCTATCGCAGCCAGCGCACTCTCTCTTGAAGCCGAACTCTCTCCCCGCTCGTCCCGACGAACGTCGGGACCCAGGAACAGTCTCGTCACGCGTACGGAATTTCTGCCGCCTGCCAGGCCTGAACCCACAACAAGTCGCAATGTCAGCCCTGGGCCCCGACGTTCGTCGGGACGAGCGGGGATGGGCCACAGCTCTCTCTCCTTCATCCCGTTGTTCACGCTAGCGCTGATCGGCGCGCCAGCCCTCGCGCAGACCAGCCCGAACGACGACACCATCGTCGTCACCGGCACGCTCTCGCCGCTCGCCGCCGAAAAACTCGGCCAGACCATCACCGTCATCTCGGGCGACCTGATCGAGGACCAGGGCTACACCTATGTGCCCGACGTGCTGCGGCAGGTCCCCAGCGTCGCCGTCAGCCAGCCTGGCGCGCCCGGCGCCCTCACCCAGGTCCGCATCCGCGGCGCCGAAGCGAACCACACGCTCGTCCTGATCGACGGCATCGACATCTCCAGCCCCGACCAGGGCGAGACGGATTTCTCGACGCTGCTCACCGGCGACATCGCACGCATCGAAATCCTGCGCGGCCCGCAAAGCGGCCTCTACGGCTCCAATGCTCTCGCCGGCGTCGTGAACCTCGTCTCGCGCACCAACATCGACAAGGGCTACGCGGCAGCCTCCATCGAGGCCGGCTCATTCGAGACGTTCGAGATCGAAGCCAGCGCCGGCATCGGCAATGGCGAGGACTACGCCGCCGTCTCGGTGAACCACCTCACCTCCGAAGGCTACGACATCTCGCCGGACCAGACGGCAAATGGCGCTCCTGCCGTGGGCGTCGGCGGTCAACCGGGCGACAAGGAAGGCAACACGATCACCGCGCTGAACGCTCGCGGCGGCCTGCGCATCAACGACATGATCCGCGTCGCCGGCATCGCGCGTTATGTCACGAAGGAGTCCGAAGCGGACGGCCAGGCCTTCGGCTTCCCCATCCCCGGTCGCACCTATGATGACGCCAGCGAAACCAGCCACGAACAGCTCACCTTCGGCGCCTCCGCCGTGATCGATCCGTGGGACGGCGCGTGGGAAACAACCCTCTCTGCATCCCACGTCGATGAAAGCCGCAGCAGCCTGATCACCGACTTTCCTTTCCTCTTTGGCCCGCCGGCGCCCACGCTCGCCGAACTGGCAGCCCTGCCGCTCCTCGAAAGCGCCACCGATTCCAGCCGCTTCCGCCTCGGTGCCGTCTCCACCGTGCGCTTCGGCGACGACACCCTCGCCCACTTCGTCACCGGCTTCGCCGAGCACGAGGAGGAGACCTACAAGGACCCGCTCATCAGCCGCGACGAATCCCGCACGCAGCAGGCGGTCGGCCTGCAATACCGCAACGAGATCGCGCAGCAGCTCTATCTCTCCGCAACCATCCGCCATGACGAGAACGACGACTTCCAGGACGCCGACACCTGGAGCCTCTCCGCCGCCTGGCAGATCCCCGGCACGGCCACGCGCCTTCACACATCTTATGGCACAGGCGTCACCGCGCCGACCTTCATCGAGCAGTTCGGCTTCATCCCCGCCACCTTCATCGGCAACGCAGACCTTGTGCCAGAAGAATCCGTCGGCTGGGACATCGGCGTCGAACAATCCTTCTTCGAAGACGCCCTCATCCTCGATCTCACCTACTTTGAGGCCGAGCTGGAGAACGAGATTTTCACCGCCTTCCTGCCGAGCTTCGACACGACGCCACAGAACCGCACAAGCAACAGCGATCGTTCAGGCTGGGAACTCTCCGTCTCCGCCACGCCGATGGAAGGCCTGTCGCTCTACGGCGCCTACAGCCAGCTCGACGCCACCGAACCCGCCGGCGTCGAAATCCGCCGCCCGAAGGAGCAAGCCTCGCTCGACGCCAGCTGGGAAATCTCCGGCAGCCCCTTCCAGATCAACCTCGGCGTCACCCACGTCGGCGAGAACATCGACACCGACTTCGCGACTTTCCTGCGCACCGAACTCGACCCCTACACCCTGATCCGCCTCGGCGCGTCCTGGCAGGTCAACGAAGACTTCGAACTCTACTCCCGCATCGAAAACCTCACCGACGAGTCCTACCAGGAAGTCATCGGCTACAACGCCGCCCCGCAGGCTTTCTACGTAGGCCTCCGCTTCCGCGACGAGGCAGCCAAGTGACCTTCTGGAGCGCGATCCTGCAACGCGCACCTCCTCCCCCTCGTGGGGAGGAGGTCGGGTGGTGGGGAGCGGCTCAACGTTTCGCGACGCGAGTCGTCCGCCACCAATCCGTCCGCAGCGTCCGGTCCCTGTTTGCACAACTCCACCCCATCCCCGTTCGTCCCGACGAACGTCGGGACCCAGGGCCGACGCTGAAGCTTGCTCCGACTTTGCGCCTCAAGCCCGCGCGCAAACCACAACCGTTCCTGGATCCCGACGTTCGTCGGGATGAGCGGATGTGGCGGCGCCTCCGGGCTCTCTTCTTCGCGGTTCTCACACTCGTCGCACTCCCCGCCCACGCCCAACCGCAGCGCATCGTCTCGATGAACCTCTGCACCGACGAGTTGCTCATGCGCATCGTCGATCCTTCCCGCATCGCCGCAATCACCCATCTCTCGCAACAGCCGATCAACGCCCCCCTCGGCCTCGACGCCATTGCTTCCAGACTGAACGTCAATCACGGCCTCGCCGAGGAAGTCATCGCCCTCAAGCCCGACCTCATCCTCGCCGGCAGCTTCACCACCTCGACCGCAACGGCGCTCCTCCGCCGCCTCGGCTACACCGTGCTCATCTTCGAGCCCGAGAACGCGTTCGAGGACATGCGCGCCAACATCCGCAAGCTCGCCGCAGCCACCGGCGACCAGGCAAAGGCCGAACAGATCATCGCCGACTTCGACGCGCGCCTCGCCCAACTCCAGTCGCGCATCCCTGACGCCACGCGCCCGATCTTCGCCGACATCGGCGTCAACAACTACATCACCGGCGACAACACGCTGTACGCCGAGGTCGTCAATGCCGCCGGCTACCGCACGCTCGGCCAGGCGCTGGGCTTCAGCGGCTATCGCACCGTGGCGCTCGAGCAGATCCTCACCATCCGCCCCGCGCTGATGTCCACCGCCACGCCGTGGACCAGCCCGCCCTCGCTCTCCACCATGGCGCTCGGCCACCCGGCCCTCCGCGCCATGACCGCCCGCACGCCGCAAGTCGAAATCCCGGAGCGCTACACCACCTGCGGCGCGCCCAGCCTGCTCGGCGCCATCGAAATCCTGGTCGACGCCCGCGAAAAAACGGGCCGCGCACGATGAAGCCGCCCATCCCCTATCCGCTGCTGATCGCCGGCCTCGCCCTCCTGTCGCTCGCGCTCGCCGCGCTCTCCATGCTGATCGGCGCCAGCGGCGGCCTCGGCGAACTCCTCGCCATGATCGCCCACGGCGATGCCGACACCGCGACCATGATCATGATGGAAGTCCGCCTGCCGCGCACGCTGCTCGCTTTGATGATCGGCGCAACCCTCGGTCTCGCTGGCGCGTCCCTGCAAGGCTATCTCCGCAACCCGCTCGCCGATCCTGGCGTCGTCGGCGTCACCTCGGCCGCCAGCCTCGGCGCCGTCCTCGCGCTCTACACCGGCATCTCGATGGCCTTCCCGCTCGCTCTGCCGATGATGGGCATCGCCGGCGCGCTGCTCTGCGCGCTGCTGCTGCAGGGCCTCGCCGGAAAAGGCGGCGTGCTCTCCCTCGTCCTCGCCGGCGTCGCTGTCTCCAGCCTCTGCGCCGCGCTGATGTCGCTCGCGCTGAATCTCTCGCCCAACCCCTACGCCGCCGCCGAGATCATGTTCTGGCTGATGGGCTCGGTCACCGACCGCTCGATGGACCACCTCGCCTTCGCCGCCCCGCTCATCCTCATCGGCTGGCTCATCCTCGCCCTGTCGGCCCGCGCCCTCGACGCACTCAGCCTCGGCGAGGAATCCGCCGCCAGCCTCGGCGTGAACCTCGTCACCACCCGCAACATGGTCATCGGCGGCACGGCGATCAGCGTCGGCGCCGCCACATCGGTCAGCGGCGGCATCGGCTTCATCGGACTTGTTGTTCCGCACCTGCTCCGCCCCCTCGTCGGCCACAGCCCCAGCCGCCTCCTCCTCGCGTCTGCCCTGGGCGGCGCAGCCCTCCTTCTCGCCGCCGACATACTCGTGCGCGCCCTGCCTACCGGCATGGAGCTCAAGCTCGGCGTCGTCACCGCCCTCGTCGGCGCGCCCTTCTTCCTCTGGCTGATCTTCCGTGCACGGACGGAGATCGAGTCATGAAGCTCGAAGCGCGCAATTTCACCGCCCTCGCCGCCGGCCGCGCCATCGTCAACGCCGCAAGCCTCAGCGTTGCCTCCGGCGAACTCGTCGGCCTCATCGGCCCCAACGGCGCCGGGAAATCCACGCTGCTGAAAGCGATGCTCGGCCTTCGCCCCAAAGCCTCCGGCGACATTCTGCTCGATGGCCAGGATTTCCTTGCCATGCCGGCAGCGGAGCGCGCACGCACTGTCGCCTTCCTGCCGCAGGATCGCCGCGTCGAATGGCGCCTGCCCGCGCGCGACATCGTGATGCTCGGCCGCTACCCCCACCGCGCGCGTTTTGGCGCCCCCACGCCAGATGACCGCGCCGCCGTCGCCCGCGCCCTCGACGCCGTCGACGGCCACGCCTTCATCGACCGCCCCGTGACGGTCCTCTCCGGCGGCGAGCGCACCCGCATTCTTCTGGCCCGCGCCCTCGCCGTCGAAGCGCCGATCCTGCTCGCCGACGAACCCATCGCCGCCCTGGACCCCTACCACCAGCTCCACGTCATGGAGATCCTCCGCGACCGCGCCCACGCCGGCGCCGCCGTCCTCGCCGTCATCCACGACCTCGCCCTCGCCACACGCTTCATGGACCGCCTCGTCCTGATGCACGAAGGCGCCATCGCCGCCGAAGGCAAACCCGCCGACGTCCTGACGCCGGAAAACCTCGCCTGCATCTACCGCATCAAGCCCGACGCCGAGCACAGCTGGTCGCGCATCTGATCGCGCCGCCTTCCGCGTTGCGGGCAGGCACGCGAATGGCGCCGAGTTTGGGGGAAACGCGTTGTCACGATTTGGGGGAAACTCAGAAATCTTCCTCCGCAATCTCAACCACTTGCCTGAAAAATTTGGGGGAAACAGAGGCACAGGATCGGCGGGGTAAAATACGGCCGTATAATCGCGCCCATGAAGCACGAACGCCGCATACCTGCATGGCTGTTGCGCGACCTTCCCGCACTCGCGGGAATGTTCGCGTGCTTCTGGCTGTTCGTCATTCCGCTGATCACCGAAGGTTTTCGGCTCATCCGTGGCAAGCCCGACCAGCGCAAGGCCGACGCGCTCGCCCACCCGCTCCTCGCCGCCGAAGCCACGCTTGCGTATGCGCTGTGGCGCGAAGCCTACCGCCGCCTCGGCTACAACCCCCGCGACGTGAAGCTCGAACTCGCAGACCTCCCCCCAGACAACATCGCCGTCATGGCGCGCATCCGCTCCTACATCGACCAGGTGCAGAACCTCAGCCGCGCCGCCGCGCACTACACCGCGCAACTGCGCCAGCGCTGGGGCGCAGCGTCTGTGCGCGTGGCCCATGCTTCGACGGACGCCGCGCTGCGCGCAGCTGCTCAGCATGAGCTGGTGGGTGTTGCGCGTGGTTCTGTACGCGCGACTGGCAGCGTAGCCCTCATGGTGAGCAGCGACCGCAGGGAGCGTCCGTCGAACCACGAGGGCGGGATCACGAAAGCCCGCGGCCCGCCTCGGCGCCCTTCGCTATTCGCCACTCCCCACTCACCCCGGAAGCACCAGCTTCCGGGAACGCCTCTCCATGCCCCAACCTACCCCTACGTCAACTAGCGAGAACGTTATCCCCGGAGCCCAAGGGGTGACCGCGCAAACCCCCTCTGCGCATTGACGTTTTTCGGCATTCGCGCGAAAACTCGTAACTGGAATTACACCCGCCTCCCCGCACCGCGCTTGCCGCCTCCTGAAGGAGACATCCATGAAACGCACCCTGCTCGCCTCGACGATGGCCGCCGCCATCCTCGGCGCCGCCGCCCTTGGCGTCTCCGCCCTTGGCGTCTCCGCCATTGCTGCGCCGACGACCGCCACCTCCATCCCCGAGCGCGCCGACAACTTCCAGCTCACCGACCACACCCGCCTCGCGCACGAGCTGCACTATTTCAGGGACGCCAGGGCCATCGTGCTGATGAGCCAGGTCAATGGCACGAGCGTGTCGCGCAAGGCCGCCGCCGACCTCGAAAAGCTGCAGGCGAAGTACAAGGCCCAGGGCGTCCTCTTCTACATGCTGAACTCGAAGGATGGGCGCGACGCCGCCGCCGCCGAGGCCAAGTCGCAGGGCTTCGACATCCCCGTGCTCGTCGATGAGCTCCAGCTCGTCGGTGAATCGCTCGGCGTCCAGCGCGAAGGCGAAGTCTTCGTCATCGACCCGAAAGCCGGGTTCAAGATCGCCTATCACGGCCCCATCGCCGAAACCGCGAAGGCGATCGACGCCGTCGTCGCCGGCGTGGCCCCCGCCAAATCGCGCATCGACGTGAAGTCCGGCGCCGAGATCAAGTTCGCCGCACGCGGCAAGGCCGCCGAGCACGCCAGCATCTCCTACTCCGACGAGATCGCCCCGATCCTCCAGGCCAAGTGCGTCACCTGCCACCAGAAGGGCGGCATCGCCCCCTTCGCGATGGACAGCTTCGAGATCGTGAAGGCCATGTCGCCGATGATCCGCGAGTCGGTCCGCTCTGAGCGCATGCCTCCCTACTTCGCCGATCCCCACATCGGTTCGTTCCAGAACGACCAGGGCATGACGGCCGACCAGACCAGGACGCTGATCCACTGGCTCGAGGCTGGCGCGCCGCGCGGCACCGGCCGTGACGCCCTGAAGGAAGACGCGTCCGAAGCCCCCGAATGGCCCACCTATCTCGGCAAGCCCGACGTGATCGTCGAACTGCCCGCGTTCGACGTCGCCGCAAAAGGCCTCATCGAGTACCAGAACATGCGCGTCGACAACCCGTTCAAGGAAGACAGCTGGCTGCGCGCCATCTCGATCAAGCCGGGCGACCGCTCGGTCCTGCACCACGTCGTGTCGAACCACGTCGCCGACCCGAAACTGCCGAGGTCGAAAATCCCCGGCGGCTCGGTCGGCTCCTACACGCCAGGCGCCGAAGCGCAGGTCATCGCCAAGGACGCCGGCGCGCCGGTCCCGGGCGGCGGCAAGCTCAACTTCCAGTTGCACTACACCACCACCGGCAAGGCCGCGACCGACCGCACGCAGGTCGGCTTCTACACGCTGAAGGCCCCGCCGAAATTCATCAAGCGCTCGACCGTCATCGGCGACTTCGGCCTGAAGATCCCGGCCGGCGCCGCGCGCCACGAGGAGGTCTCCTACCAGACCTTCCCGGCGGATGCGTATCTCTACACGCTCTATCCGCACTCCCACTATCGCGGCTTCAGCGTTGAGCTGAAGATGATCACGCCGGACGGCAAGGAAGAGATGCTCCTCAGCCTGCCGAAGTACGATTTCAACTGGCAGCGCGACTACGACCCGAAGGAGCCGATCCTCGTCAAGAAAGGCGCCAAGCTGGTCGCGAAGTGGATCTACGACAACTCCACCAACAACCGCGCCAACCCCGATCCGAAGCGCGACATCACCTGGGGCGAACAGACCAACGAAGAGATGATGTATTTCCGCATCAACTATCGCTGGGCTGACGAGACCGTCGACAACATTCGCAACGACCTCCAGTCGCAGCTGATGTCGTCCATGTCGGTCGGCATGATCGACGACAACGTCGATGGCCTGATCCAGGAAGTCGAACTGAAAGGCCCGATGGCCTCGATGAAGCCGCGCTTCAAGGCCCTCGACGTCGACAACTCCGGCGCGCTCGACGCGAAGGAGATGGCAGCCTCCGGCATGGGCGGCCGCATGATGCCCGCCCGCGACGACATCGATCTCTAGTCCGGGTCCCACCACCCGCTAGACGGAAAAGGCCGGAGCCTCGCTCCGGCCTTTTCTGTTTGGGCTGACGCCACAAGTGTTTGCGGGCGCATGCATCCCTTCGGTCAGCGGTCTCGATAGGCTCTATCTCGCCAACACCGGACGTTGGCGGGACGGACGCGCCCTCCGGGGCGGGGACGGACCACATCGCCCGGTGACCCTCGAGGCCACCTCCAGCGGCGCTGGGCGTTTTCCACTGACCTCCGGCCTCATCTGGCCCGCAGCGCCGCTGGAGCCGAACGCGCCCGCGTCAGGCGGACGATGTCGCCGGACATGCGGCGTTACCGCGAATGACGGCGGGTGGGCTGCCGCTGCACAGACTTCCGTGACTTAGGGCGCATTGGGACATTGGCGCGCCAGGATCTCCGGCTTCGCGCCGGGGGGCGATGAGGTCCTGCTCGCACCGGCCATCATCGCGATGATCAGGATGCCGGCGATCCAGATGCCGACCATGGTTGCGCGAAACAACAGGTTCGGCGCCCGGTCTTCGTGGCCGGGCGCGCTCAGACTCTGCAGTGCAGCGTCATGCTCGCTTGCGCCCTGCGTGATCGATGAAGCGCCGATAGGATTGGGTCTCGCTGCGCCCGGTGCCCTGTCAGTGCGCCGGGCACCTGTCATATCGTCATAACCGTCTGAAAGTATTGGAAAAAACGGTCGGTCTGTTGAGACTGAATAAGTAATGAGTATCGACCCGCTTTTCGACGGTTTCCGAGGGAAATCCCGAGCTGGGCCGAAAGAGGAAATTGTCATGAATATGAAGTGGACATCCAAGAACGCCAGCCAGCCTCGTGCATCGGGGCGAGACCGTAATCGAGCCGTCGAACGGTACGACCGCCAAATCAGAGAAATGGTTGGCCCCATCCGTCGCGCGCGAAGCGCAATTCTGGCTAGCTTGCTGAATGATGACGACGGCAGGGATGTGACAGCCCCCTCCCCGGTTGAACAACCCGACAATGCCGAGGCGCTCATGGGTGAGGCGGCCAACTACCTGCAAGCAGCGCAAGCTCGGGCCATGGCCTTGCGCCTCGAGCTTGCCGAACTTCGGGCCGGCCACGTTCGCCTTGCGCTGGCGTTGGCCGAAAGTCTGGAGACGCTGGCCCACCGGTTGGACGCTATGATTACGCCACCACGCCGTCGCGGCTGATTTCCTCGGCTTCGCCGCCGAGGTTTCCAAACAGGCCTATTATGTAATTCGACCCGCGCCCGGATGGACGCGATAGCACAAAGGATTTCACCATGACGATCTCAAACCAGAACGCCGACACGGTCGGTCAGCTGCCCCCAAAACCTTCCGACAAAGCGTTTGGTCAACTTGCCGCAATACTCCGGTCGCTCGCTAACGGATATCACTCGTACGGTGCCGCCGTCGGGTCGTTCGCGCCCGACTCATCCGCCTGGGGCAACGTGGTGGAACACTTCGCCACGGCGCGAGCCCTGACAGAAGACCCTTTGAGCGTCTGGGTTGAATTGACCGAAGTCTACCGGGTCGACGACGACAAGCCAGCGGGTTGGGCCGTGCAGCAAGCGCCGGCGCGACCGCTGCTGGCCCACATCCTGGCCCGGGAAACCGGCTGGACCAACAACGAAGCCGCCGCGGTGGCGGCCGTCGTGGAGCGCACAGGATCTCTGGGCATCAGCATTTCTACACTTGATCACGCGCCAGCGTGGAAAGCGAACACCTGCAATCGTGTGCGTGCGGCTCTCGTGACAATTTCGGCGGCCCGCCGGAAGTTTGCTGAATGGATCGTTCGGAATATCGGCAGCTCGGAACCGACGCAGCAGCTGTTTCGCGCGGTCGCTGAGTTGGACAACGAGATCGCACATCTCAAGACGTGGACGGCGATCTTCAGGCAGCAGTACGTTGACCAGCGTCTGCCCCACTGATGCCGTTCGGCGTCATGGCCATATCGACGCGCGATCCTCCTGCCCGTCTGGCAGGCCCTGCTGGCAGGCTCGGGAGCGTTCAGCGGGTGCGGGGGTGGGCAGGACGCTTATTCGAAGCCTTGCGCGGCACGCGTCGCCCCCGCCCGCACGCAAGCGCAGGTGGGGTGGGACGCTCCCGGCGAGACAGACGCCACGTCCGCGACGTCGAGATCCGTGGTCGACATCCGCACGCGACAACACCAACGGCCTCAAACAAGCGCCGGCCTCGTGCGCGCTTGGTGTTTAATGCCTTGATCGGCAATGCGGACATGCACATTAATAACTGGTGCTGATCTATCCCGATCGGCGCCGCGCAGCCCTCGCCCCTGCCTACGACTTTGTTGCGACAACGCCCAATATCAAGGACGAAACATCGGCACTCAAATTCAGCCGCACCGCACGCTTTGATAGGCTCACGAAGGACGAACTGGCGCATCTGGCTGACAGGGCGCGCCTACCGGAAAAATTGGTGCTCGAAACCGCCGCCGAAACTGTTGCCCTCTTCCATCAGCGATGGAAGGCGGAAGCAAAAACCTTCCCTTTACGGAAAGACGTGGTCGGGGCGGTCCCCCATCGGCTCATGATCGTACCGCTCGCAACCGAGACCCGCTGACCGGATTTCGGGTATTATGGGCACGGATATGGCTATCTGATGCCTGCCCGCGCCGGACGCACCACGGATGCCCGAGCGCGATGCGCCAGACGCTGGCAAGGCCTAGCATTCGAGAAGATCAAGCTGCACGGAGAGAAGATCGTCGACCCAGGCAAGACGTGCCACATCAAGGCGAGCTCGAAATTGCGGGTAGAGGAAAAGGCGGACGCGAAACGTTTCGACGTTCCGTCCGCTTGGCGGGCGGCAGGGAGATACGGAAGAGATACCTAACTCCACCCACCTCCATCGACGACTTCGACCCGTTCGAATAAGAGCCGCGATGCGGCCTTCGACGATCATCAGTATACCCCGGTATAGAGCGACCGTTTTGACGCTGGCAACACTTGGCAACGAGCACTCGCCGAGGAGGGGATCTGCGCGCGGCGATGACTTTGTATAGTCGCTTGTCTTATAATTGGTCCAGGCTGGTGGGCGGTACAGGCATAGTTCCATCGTTCGCTAGCGTTCACCGGCACCCGCTGGTGCGCTCGAAGTGAGCAGAAAACACAGGTACACTCAAGGAGTTAGAGTGCGCCTTTGTCCTCGACGGTTCGCCAGAATTCGCTTGCCAGCGAGGCGCCGGTGGAGGGCTCCATGGATGGACAGAATGCCGAGACTTTCGAACCGCCTGACGACACTGACACTTCGATCCCTGCCGCCCGGCAAGCATCTGGACGGCGCGGGTCTCTACCTGATCAAGCCGGACGCAGAGTCTGGGCGCTGGATGCTTCGGTACCGTCAGTTCGGGCGGCGACGTGACATGGGCCTCGGCGGCTGGCCGCGAGTGGGGCTCGGTGATGCGCGCCGCGCGGCTGAGGCTGCTCGACGGCTCGTTGACGACCGCGTCGACCCCATCAGCGCCCGAAAGCTGAAAACCAAAGCCAGCCACCACTTGCTGCGAGACATCGCCAAGGACTGCTTCGATGCCCGCAAGGCAGAACTGCGCGGTGAGGGCATGGCAGGCCGATGGTACAGCCCGATCGAAGTTCACCTTATTCCCAAACAGCTTCTACTGGCGACCAAAGCACATGCGGCAGAAGACGTTTGAAAACATCGATGCGCGGATCCGAAATGCGGAAGCCGAGGTGAATGATGCGCACCTCCACCTGTTGGCGAGGCTCGGAAGCACAGGCCGGCGTCGCTCCGGTCGACAAGCGGGCGTCAGGCCGCCCATGTCTGGAAGGAGATTCTGGTGAGCAGGCGCAATCTCGTTTCCATCGATGGCGGCCGGCGACATGCTGTTGTCGAGCCAATGGAACGCGCCTTGCTTCCCTGGGAGGAGCCACAGGCGTTTCATGCGCTCCGCGCCGCTTTCCGCCGCGATCACAGCCCCCAGGGCCCGACTGAAACAAGTCTGGTCGACCAGCTGGTCTGGCTTGAATGGCGGCGTTGCCGGCTGGTCGTCGGGGAGCGGGCGGCGCACATGGCCGCCCTGCAGGATCGCCTGGGAACGGATTTCAAGACTGCCGAAACTGTCCGAAGGGCCATGATCGCGACCGGTGAGAAGACTGACAAGGACGAGCTATCTCCTGCCCTTGCCGCCAAGTCAGAGGAAGATGAAGCAACAGGCTTCGACAATGATGCCGACGAGAAGATGACGCTTCGCGCCATTGCCATTCTCGAAACCGGCGATCCGGCCGGTTACGCGGAGGCGCTGGCCGCGTTGCGCGAGGATACCGTCAACTGGTGGGAAGACGTTGTCGGAGACGACGAGCAGACACATCCGGACGGACAGCCGCATGATGGCGACAGCTACCAGCCCTACGCGCGGAATGCGGCGCAGCTCCTTCGCTTTCTCAGAGATGAAACAATAGCGATCCATTCGACAACGCGCGGGCAGCTGTCGCGGCGCCCCGCCATACGCCTCCAGGCGCAGGGCGAAAGCCTCGACCCCTTCCGTATGAACCTGCTGCTGACACTCGACGAACGCCTGACACGCCTGTTCGAGAAGACGCTCGCCATGCTGCTGAAGCTTCAAGAACTCAGGCTTTCACGGGTTCCGACACCATGAGTGATCCAATGGGCTCACCTCTTGTCGACATCGAAACCATGGCGGAACTGGAGTTCGATCCATGGGAAACAGACGCGACCGGCTGGACGCCACCGACCAACGCGGAATGGGCCCAACTCGCCAATCCGCACTTGATCTCGGTTCGGCTCGCCTGGTTGACGTTGAAGAAGTCCAAGGACGAGCTTGTCGCGATGGCGCACGAACTCGGAGATGACGCGCTGACGGGGTTGGTCCGCCAGATCGGTCAGTCAGCTGACTGGTTCGAGGGGTTGCACAAGCTGCTGGCCAGTGCGGAGTGCCGCATCATGTGCGCCTACGCGGCGCACGTTTCCCGGGAGGACGGGCACCACTGAGGTAGCTTCTCAATCTGCAATTGCTGGCACCCCGGCGGGTTCAATGGAGGGACGCAGGTCGTAATTTTTTGATCCGCACCCTGAAACACCGCACATTTTGGGTTGGCAATGGTGTGGAGGCTAGGCACCAGCCGCATCCCTTAGGGACCCAGACCGTCTAAGTGCACGTAGAATAACCGACTGATCGCGGTATCAAAATCCATCCATACGGCAACGGCAGGAATGCGAGCGAAAATCGGCCGTTGAAGTCTGATCGAGCGACCGGCCGGACATCTTTAGCGTTGTTGGACGCCGGC
>JANOKS010000099.1:0-17550 GCA_031419455.1 Alphaproteobacteria bacterium | reverse complement strand
GATACGTTGCTTGGCCTCGCGCAGCGAGGACGCCCACAGCTCCAATGTCGTCTCGATCGATGCGCCGCTCATCCATGACCTCCGAATCATGGTCGCCCATAGATTCAGAGGTCGTCCAATTATGCAACTGTAGTGCTAGGGTCAAAAAGCCTGACGGAGAGGGCGGCGGAGCAATCCGCCGCCCTTTCTGTATTGGGAGCAGGTGGGCAAGGAAACGCCCAAACAAAAGCGCCGCCGTCTTTCGACAGCGGCGCCTCGTCTGTCTTATGGCTCTGATCAACCCTCGTCGCGATCGCCCGCCTCGCGGATATCGACGCCCTTGCGATCGGCGGCGCGGCCGCCTTCAAGGATGCCAAGCAGGCCGTGATTGCCTTCGTGGCAAGCGTATTCGTAGACCTGCTCGTTGACGCGATTCATACCGACTTCGCCTTTCCACACTTGGCTATAGAGCGCCGGGTCGTGAACCTCGAACTCGTAGAGCACCTGGCTGTCGGAATAGCGCGTGAAGCGCTCGATCACCTTGCCGGCTCTCGTCAGCTGCGCCTGGCCGCCGCCTTCCGGATTGACGTTGATCGTCTCGACGACCAGTGTGTCGCCTTCCCACCAGCCGATCGAGTCGCCGAGATAGGGGTTCAGCGTCGTCGGCCCGTGCTGCGCGTTGAGTGGAATGATGCGCGCATCGTGATTCATCTCGACCACGATCACCACATGGTCCGGGCTCTGGATGATCTGGTAATTGTTGTTGTAAAGCACGTTCATCATCGGCGGTCCGCCCGAACCGCCGAAGCCCACGATGCAGCGCTCGCCCGCGCCGCGCTCCTCAGGGTTGTCATAGCCCGACCCGCGCCCGCGCGAGCCGCGCTGCGAGGCCATCAGCTTGCGGCCCTCTTCGGAGAGCGGCACCTGCCCACTCGGGGGATCGACAATCCAGGACGTGCGCCACGTGCCTTTCACGTTGGCGTAGGTCGTGCCCGGGTCGATCCAGAACGCGTTGTAACCGCGGCCCGACGCGAGATCCTTGCCGTCGAGCAGGCCATCCGATGTCTTCTGGTTGTCGTCCGTCTGCTGGCGGATGTTGGACGGGTTCGCGGCGCGCGCCGCAGCCTCTTCCGCGTCGCTCATCACCAGCGTCTTCATCGTGGCCGGACGCGTGAGGCGGGTGTTGGACGCATTCGACCAGACGCCCTGCAGGTCCGGCTGGCCGAACGACAGGCGCGGCGCGACATAGCCGGCGGCCATACGGTCGCCTTCCTTGGCCGGCTTCTGGTTCGGGATGAACTCGCGGCCATGCGTGTCCTGCGCCGAGGCGATTCCCGGCGCGGCGATGAGGAATGCGGCCGCCATGGCCGCCAACGAAACCTGGCGCAGCTTGATCATCAGTACCTCCCGGGTCGCCGGCTTTGCCGGTCGTGATGTTATCGCGCGAAAACATGCCGAATCTGCGCGCTGGCGACAAGCCGCGCAGCCTCAGCCATTCCCGTTCTCGCGCCGAAGTGAGGCGCAGGTCTGCGACTACTCCTCGCGGTCGCCTTCCTCGCGGATGTTCCGCCCATCCTTGTCGGCCACGCGGCCGCCCTCAAGAATGCCGAGCAGGCCGTGATTGCCCTCATGGCAGGCGTATTCGTACATCGAAGGCTGGTGGTTCAGGGACATCTGCCCCTTCCACGCCTGCGTGTAGAGTTCAGGGTCGTGCACCTCGAACTCGTAGAACACCTGTTTGTCGTTGTAGCGGCTGAACCGCTCGATGATCTTGCCCGCGGGCGAGACCTGCACGCTCGATCCGCCGCGCGTCATGTTGATGGTCTCGACGACCAGCGTGTCGCCTTCCCACCAGCCGATGGAATCGCCCATCCAAGGCGCAAGTTCCTTCGGTCCATGCTTGGCATTCAGCGGAATGATGCGCGCGTCGTGGATCATCTCGGACTCGATCACCACATGGTCCGGCGACTGAATGATCCGCAGGTTGTTGTTGTAGAGGTAGTTCCCGATCGGTGGGCCCGACGTGCCGAGAATGATGCAACGCTCGTTGAGGTTGCGCTCCTCGGGATGGTCATAGCCATTGCCGAGGCGAACCGGGCGGCCAACGTTGGAGCCGGCCTTGCCCGGAACTTGCCCGTTTGGCGGATCGACGATCCACGACGTGCGCCACGTGCCTTTCACATTGGCGTAGCTCGTGCCCGGATCGATCCAGAATGCGTTGTAGCCGCGACCCGAGGCGAGATCCTTGCCGTCGAGCAGGCCTTGGCCGCTCTGGTTGTCGTCGGTCTTCTGCCGGATGTTCGAGGGATTGCTGTCGCGCGCCTTCTCGTTTTCGGCCTCCGACATCACCAGGTTCTTCATGGCGCCGGGCCGGCGCATCGTGGTGTTCGACGCATTGCTCCAGACGCCCTGCAGGTCCGGCTGGCCGATCTTGAGACGCGGAACCACATAGCCGGGCTCCACATTCGGGGCGTTGATCGCCGCCTTGTCGATCTCGGGCCCCGTCGGCGCGGTCTGCGCGAAGGCTGCGCCGCCAAGGGCCAGTGCGGCGGTCATGACCGCCAGCGAAACATGACGCATCCTGATCATGGTCGTCCTCCCGGAAGCCGGCTTCAGCCGGTCGTGTCTGAACTGGTCTTGAACCCGAGTGATGCCGAATCCGGCGCAACCCCACAAGCCGCGGGGATGTCGCGTCCGACCCTTCTCGCGTTGAAGTGAAGCCGGGTTACCTGCCCAGTTTCCGGCTCAGCTCTTCCCGTCCAGCACGGCCTGCACCAGCGCCACCGCTTCAGGAGAATCCCACTCCGCCGGCACGGTCAGGCGGGCGACTTCCTTGCCGGTCTTGTCGTAAATAATGGTGGCGGGCAGCGCCCCCGTCTGGGCCTCGGACTGCAGGATCTGCTCGCCGTCGAAGTAGAATGGCAGGTCCTGCCCCACCAGCTCGCGGAACTTGGCCAACGTCGATTCCCGCGTCACGCCCTGCCCATAGCCATAGGCGACCGGAACCACCGCCACGTCCTTGCCCGCGAAAGCCTGCTGCAGCCGCGCCAGGCTGGGCATTTCGGTGACGCATGGCCCGCACCATTCCGCCCAGACATTGTAGACCAGCACCTTGCCCTCGAATTTCTTGAACGTATGCGACGCCCCGGTTTCATCGGTGAACGCCGAGGTCGGGGCCTGCAACTCCACATCGAAGTCCAGCCGCTCGAATTCGCCCGTCCTGAAGGACGCCAGCTGGCTATCGGTGGGCGGCAGGGCGCCGCCCGCCTGATCCGGAACCGATGCCGGGTCGGACGCCGCCGGGGGCTCGGCCGCTGGCTGGCAAGCCGCTGCGAAGAGTGCGAGAAGCGCGGCTGTAAAGGCGGGTCGAAGCATGTCCAAAAATCCCGATGGCAACACAACCGGGGGCGGAGGCCCCCAAGGCAACCAGATGTGGGGCGGCAGGTTTTCGGCCATGCCCGACCAGGTCATGGAGGCGATAAACGCGTCCATCGATGTGGACAAGCGCCTCGCGACACAGGACATCGCCGGCTCGAAGGCCCACGCCGCCATGCTGGCGAAGACCGGCGTGATCTCGGCGGCGGACGAATCCGCCATCCAGACCGGGCTCGATCAGGTCCTGTCCGAAATCCGCGAAGGAAAGTTTCAGTTTTCCAAGGCGCTGGAAGACATTCATCTGAATGTGGAATCCCGCCTCAAGGACATCATCGGCGAACCCGCCGGGCGCCTGCACACCGCGCGGTCGAGGAACGACCAGGTCGCCGTCGATTTCCGCCTCTGGGTCAAATCCGCGTGTGAGGCACGGGTCGAACAGATTACCGACCTCATGAAGGCGCTGCTCGTACAGGCGGAATCGCACGCCGACACGGTGATGCCCGGCTTCACCCACCTACAGACCGCCCAGCCGGTCACCTTCGGCCACCACCTGATGGCCTATGTGGAAATGTTCGACCGCGACCGCGGGCGTTTCTCCGATGCCGTCACCCGCATGAACGAAAGCCCGCTCGGCGCCGCCGCGCTTGCCGGCACAGGCTTTCCCATCGACCGCCACATGACGGCGAAGGCCCTCGGCTTCGACCGCCCCATGGCGAACTCGCTGGATTGCGTCAGCGCCCGCGACTTCGCGCTCGAAGCGCTGAGCAGTGTGGCCATCTGCGCCCAGCATCTCTCACGCCTCGCCGAAGAGATCGTGATCTGGTCGTCCGCCCAGTTCGGCTTCGTCCGCATGAGCGACGCCTGGTCCACCGGCTCCAGCATCATGCCGCAGAAACGCAACCCCGACGCCGCCGAACTCGTGCGCGCCAAATCCGGCCGCGCCATCGGATCGCTCGTCCAGCTGTTCACGATCATGAAGGGCCTGCCCCTCGCCTATTCAAAGGACATGCAGGACGACAAGCAGACCACGTTCGACGCCTTCGACTCGCTCGATCTCAGCTTGCAAGCCATGACCGGCATGATCGCCACCATGACGCCGAACACGGAGCGCATGCGCGCCTCCGCATCCTCCGGCTACTCGACAGCCACCGACCTCGCCGACTGGCTCGTCCGCGAACTCAACATCCCGTTTCGCGAAGCCCACCACATCACCGGCGCCGCCGTGAAAGCCGCAGAGACAGCAGGCGTCGCCCTGCCCGACCTGCCGCTCGCCGCGCTGCAGAAGCTGGAGCCGCGCATCACCGACAAGGTGTTCGCCGTGCTGACGGTCGATGCGTCCGTCGCCAGTCGCCAGAGCTATGGAGGTACGGCGCCGACGCGCGTGCGCGAGCAAGTGGCGGCGTGGAAGGGGAGGCTGCTGTAGCGACACCGCGAGTAGGAATTAAATGAGCAGCGAGTTTCTGTTGGGCTTCGTGTTCACTGCGCTCCGCAAATACTATTTCATCGCGGTACCTGTCGCCTTGATCGTAATTCTGGCTCGTCCATCACTGGTGGCCGCGTATGTTCATGCGTTGCTATTCGGCTTGGTGTGGCCTTGGTTCTATCTTGCCATTGCATTCCTTCTCTATCGGTCACGCATCAAGCGGAAGCCGGTCGAAGAGTGGTCACTCCTTTCCGAACGCCAGCGTGGACGCAAAGCCGCCGAAATAGGCACACGATGGTAGCCGCGACGCGGGAGCGACCAACGAGCGTTAGCAAGCAAGTCTTGGCTGTTTCCACATCCTCAATACAAATTCTCCCGCGCATCCTTCTCCAGCGACGCATCGATCGCCTCGCCCGGAACTTCCAGCTTCAGCTGGTCGCGATAGATCTGCCCCGCCGTCGGGAATGTCGCGCGGTCCATCTGCGCGTCCTGCGTCCACAGCCCTGCGCGCTTGATCGCCTTCACGCAGTGCAGGTACGCCTCCTTCACCTCGATCAGCACGACTGATCGCGGCGGCTTTCCGTCCGCCACGAAGCGCGCCATCAGCTCAGGCTCGGTCGTCACGCGCGCCACGCCGTTCACACGCAGCGTGTCCTCGAACCCCGGCACGAAGAACAGCAGCCCCACGCCCGGATTGCCCGTGATGTTGCCCAGCGAATCCAGCCGGTTGTTCCCCGGCCTGTCCGGCATCGCCAGCGTTCGCGCATCGATCACATGCACAAACCCCGGCTCGCCTCCGCGCGGCGACACATCGCACAGCCCGTTCTCGCCCACCGTGCCAATGCACAGGAATGGCGACAGGGAAATGAAACGCGCAAAGTGCGCGTCGATCTGCGCGATGTCCTTCCCCACCGCCCCGCCGCCCGGCTGTTTGTAGACGGTACGCAGGTCGGCCTCTGTGCTCAGATCGCTCATGCGTGTGTCTCCCTGATGGATGGCAAGACTACATCCGCCCTGCTGCCGCCGATATGGCAACATCCGGACGCGATTTGAAAAATGAGCCGACCGAAAAGCTTGGTGACCCTGTCAATGTCATTCCGGGCGAACGCGCGCAACGCCGAGACCCGGAACCCAGGAGCGACAGGCCGAGACGTCTCTACGTGTCGCCTCTGGGTTCCGGCTCTACGCTTCGCTTCGGCCGGAATGACAACTGATGGGGTAAGGCATTAAACTGCACCCCATGCACATCCGCCCCTACACCTCGACTGACCTTCCCACACTCCACGCCATCCGCGCTGCCGCCTTCGCGCCGGTGTTCGCGTCCTTCCGCAACATCGTCGGTCCGGAGATCGCCGCTCTCGGCCTCGCGGCAACCGAGCAGGATCAGGCCGACCTGCTCGACGCCATCGCCAGGCCTGACAGCGGCCATGCAAACGACGCCTTGCAGATTGTTGCCGGCGCGTCACGGTTCCCGGCTCGCCACCGACAGCGGCCAGCTTGACCCAACCGCAGCGCCGTCAGAATGTCCGTTCCATGCGTACAGCCCTGCTTCTCGTGATGTCCCTCACCGCCCTCGCTGGCTGCGGCCTGAAGGGCGACCTCGTGCGCCCCGTGCCGCTCTGGGGCGACCCGCCGAACGAGGGGCCCAATGACCCGCGCACCCTCAAGGCCGAGGAAGACCGCAGCGCCGCTGCCGATGCCGCCGAGGCGGAACGCGACCGCGCCGATGCCGCCGCCGAACGCGAAGCTCTGGACGCACGAACAGTGCCGCCGGCGCCGCAGTAGCGACAGTCAAGCGGGCGTCGGCGTCAGCTTCAGCCCGAGGGCCGCAAACACCTTCAGCACAGTCGCAAACTCAGGATTGCCCTGATCGCTGAGCGCTCGATACAGCGCCTCTCGCGTCACGCCGGTTTCCTTGGCAAGCTTCGACATGCCATGCGCCCGTGCGGCATCGCCAATCGCCGCCGCAATAAGCTGGGGATCGCCATCCTCGAACGCAGCTTCCAGATAAAGGACAATCCGCTCCGGCGTATCCAGCGCGGCAACCGGGTCCCATTTTCTTGTCTTGATGGCCATGCCTACACCTCCCGAGCCATTTCGATCGCTTTGCGTATGTCCTTTTCCTGCGAAGCCTTGTCGCCGCCGCCGAGCAAGATCGCGACTGTGTCGCCACGCTGGACAAAATAGACGCGATAGCCCGGCCCGTAATGGATCCGCATCTCACTAACGCCTTCTCCGACCGGCGCCACATCACCAGGATTGCCGAGCGATAACCGCCTTACCCGCAGCTGCACGCGTGACCGCGCCCGCTCGTCTCGCAGGCTTGCGAACCATGCCGCATACGGCTCGGTCTCGCGAACCTCGATCACGATGAATGTAACTTATAGATCACAGCCGTCAATCCCCCCAACAACGTCCAGAGGATGACCGCGGCAGACGTATCGTCAAGCCGTCGGCAGTCCTCGGGTGACATCCTCCCCACCTTCAGCTACTCGCTCCCCGACCCACGGCTGGATCACGACGATGCATCACTTCAACTATCGCAATGGCGTCCTGCACTGTGAGGACGTCTCGCTCGAAGCCGTCGCGCGCGAGCTGGGCACGCCGGCCTATGTCTATTCCGACGCCACGCTGCGCCGGCACTATCACGTGCTCGCCGACGCCTTCGCCGGCCGCAACCTGCTCATCGCCTATGCCGTGAAGGCCAACTCCAATCTCGGCGTCATCGCGACTCTCGCCGCTGAAGGCGCGGGCGCCGATGTCGTCTCGGGCGGCGAGCTGATGAAGGCGATGGCCGCCGGCGTGCCGGCCGACCGGATCGTCTTCTCCGGCGTCGCCAAGACGGAGGCGGAAATGCGCCTTGGCCTCGAACGCGGCATCTTCCAGTTCAACGTCGAATCAATGCCCGAGCTGCATCGCCTCTCGCGCATCGCGCAGGAGATGGGCAAGCGCGCGCCCATCGCCTTCCGCGTCAATCCGCACGTCGAGGCGGGCGGCCACACCCACATCTCCACCGGCACGCCCGAAACCAAGTTCGGCATCGCCTGGCACGAGGCCGACGCCTTCTATGACGAGGCCAGCCGCCTCCCCAACATCGATCCCGTCGGCGTCGCTGTGCACATCGGCAGCCAGATCCTGCGCATCGATCCCCTGCGCGCTGCGTGGGAGAAGGTGGTCACGCTCGCCCGCCGCCTGCGCGACAGGGGCTTCAACATCCAGCGCGTCGATTTCGGCGGCGGCCTTGGCGTGCCGTACAAGGATGGCGAGGACCCCGACAGCCCGACCATCTATGCGCGCCAGGCGCGCGAGGTTCTCGGCAACCTCGACGTGCAGCTCATCCTGGAACCCGGCCGTCTGATCGCGGGCAATGCCGGAGTTTTGATCTCGCGCGTCGAGTACATGAAGGAGCGCGATGGGCGCACCTTCGTCATCCTCGACGCCGGCATGAACGACCTGCTGCGCCCCGCCCTCTACGCCGCCCACCACGAGGTCCTCCCCCTCCGCACCCCCGCAATGGGCGCGGAACGGCGCGCCGTAGACATTGTGGGGCCCATCTGCGAGAGCACCGACCGCTTCGCCAAGGACCGCCCCATGCCCCCCCTCAAGGAGGGCGACCTGGTGGCTTTCATGACAGCGGGGGCCTACGGCGCCACATTGTCGTCCCAGTATAATTCGAGACCTCTTGTTGCCGAAGCCCTCGTAAGGGGTGATGCTTGCGTGGTCGTCCGCCGCCGGCCGACCTTCGACGAAATGATCGCCCTTGAACGGGCCCCGGATTGGATAACGAGTGGCTGACGGATTTGGCCTGAGGGAAAAGCTCGACGCCCGCATCTCGGTGGCGCGCCGCAAGCTCTTCTGGCCGTCGCTCGTCCGCTCCGCCCTGCCGGCCGCGCTCTGGTTCACCGGCTTTGCTTTCTTCTGGCTTAGCGGCCTCTATACCGCCCTGCCTGTCGAGGCGCAGGCGACCGCCGGCATCGTTTTCTGGATCGGTCTCCTCACCTTCGCCCTGCTCGGCCTCAAGGTCTGGCACTCGCCCACCACAGACGAGGCGCGCGACCTGATCGATTCATCGATCGAAGGCCGCCCGCTCAGCGTCTGGACTGATCGTCCCTCGAAAGCCGACACCAACGGATGGACGCTCTGGCAGGAACACCGCGACCGCATGGCCGCGCTCGCCCTCAAGCATGGCCGCATCGACGTCACGCCGCACTGGAAACAGGCTGACCCGTTCTACCTCCGCTTCGCCGCACCCGTCGTTCTCGTCGTCGCCGGCGTCATTGCGGGCGGCGCCGTCATCGACCGGATGAACAAGGGCCTGTTCCCCGATTTCGGCGCCTTGTTCGGCGCCCACACGCTGAAGATCGAGGCGTGGATCACCCCGCCCGCCTACACTGGCTCTGCCCCCTTCATTCTCACACCGGGCGAAGCCGCCAAGGCGCCCGAAGGCTCCGAGATCACCATCCGCATCATCGGCCCCGGCCGGCCGCAGGTCGGCGTCTTCCCGAACGATGGCGGCGGCGTCTCGCTCGACCCGCTGCCCGGCATCGACGGCGCTTATGAAGCCCGCGTAATCGTCGGCGAACCGATGCGCGTCGCTGTGAATTTCTGGGGCGAGCGCGCGAACTTCCCCTTCACCATCATCGACGATGCAACGCCCACCGTCTCCTTCGTCGAGCCGCCCAAGCTGGGCGAGGGCGACCGCACCGAATTCAAGTACGCGTTGGCCGACGACTATGGCGTCGAAAAGCTCGAGATGATCGCCTACCGCATCGACACGCCAACCGAAGCGGGCATGATCGAAGAGCCGACGCCGGTCGAAACCGTCACGCTGTCCCCCAAGGAAGAAGAAGGCGATTTCAGCCAGGACCTCGTCCGCCATCGCTGGGCCGGTCTCGACGTGATGGTGAAGCTGCGCGCCACTGACGCTGCCGGCCAGGTCGCCGAGAGCGAGCCCGTCGCCTACCGCATCCCCGAGAAGATCTTCCTCCAGCCCAACGCCCGCATGGCGCAGGAAGCGCGCCAGGTCCTGCTGCGCAACTGGGAAGAGTATTCGACGCCCGAAGGCGCCGATAATTTCACCGCTGTCGAAGGCCGCGGCTACAACGCCATCGCGTCCGCCGCCGCGTCGCGCCTCTCGTGGGCGCCGCAGGAGATCAAGCGCTCCGTCATGGTGCTCGACGCGATCACCTGGCGCGCCGAGGATTATTTCGAGGACCCGGTCATCTATCTCGGCCTGCGCAATGCGCGCGGCGTCATCGACAGCGCCGTCAACCGCGAGGAAGCGGAAAGCGCCGAAGGCCTGTTGTGGGAGATCGCGCTGCAGGCCGAGTTCGGCTCGCTCGCCGACGCCACCGCCGCGCTGGAGGCCGCCCGCCGCGCGCTCGAAGACGCGCTCCGCCGCGGCGCATCGGAAGAAGAAATCAAGCGCCTGATGGACATGTACGAACAGGCCATCGAGAACTACCTCGCCGCCCAGATGGCTGAAGCGCTGCGCAACGGCAACGTCACGCAGGGCGACCAGATGCAGGGAATGCAGGGCGGCGGCGGCCCGCAGATGGGCGATGATGAACTCACCCGCATGCTGCAGGCCCTCCGCGATCTCGCCGAAACCGGCGCGCGCGATCAGGCTCGCCAGCTGCTCAACGACATGCAGCGCATGCTCGAGCAGATGCAGAACATGCAAATCCAGATGGGTCAGGGCGGACAGGGCGGACAGCAGCCCGACGGTCCGATGAACCGCGCGATGAACCGTGCGCTGCAGGACACCAACCGCGCGATGAACGATCAGCGCGACCTCAACGACGCGACCGAAGAAGCCCAACGTGACGGCTCCGGCGCCCAGAAGGGCCAGGAACTCGCCGACCAGCAGCGCCAGCTGCGCGAACGCCTCGAACAGCAGCAACGCTCCGGCGGCGGCCAGCCGCAACAACAGGGCCAGCAAGGCCAGCAGGGTCAGGGCCAGCAGCAAGGCCAAGGCCAACAAGGACAAGGCGAGCAGCCCGGCGGCCAGCAACAGGGCCAGGGACAACCCGGCCAGGGTCAGCAGCCCGGACAGGGTCAGCAGCAAGGCCAGGGCGGCCCCGGCCAGCAGCCAGGCCAGCAACCGGGTCAAGGACAGCAGGGCGGCCAGCAGGCCGATCGCGGCGGCCCCGGCGGCCAGCCCGGTCGTCCCGGCGCGCAGGGCGATGGCCGCTACGCGCAGGAGAACGACCGCACCCGCCGCCTGCTCGGCAACGCCATCGAGATGCAGAAGCGCGCCGAGGAAGCCCTCCGCCGCGGCGACTTCGCCGCCGCCCGTGAGGCCCAGAGCCAGGCGATGTCATCGCTTCAGGACCGCTCCAGCGAACTCGCCCGCCTCAACGACGAGAACGATCCCGAAGCCCGCGCCGAACGCGACGAGCGCGACATCCTCGGCCGCCTCAACAATGGCGAAAGCGGCTATGGCGACAACGTGGAAATCCCCGACGAGATCGAGCGCCAGAAAGCGCGCGACATCCTCGACGAAATCCGCCGCCGCGCCGGCAACCGCGCCCTGACGCGCGAAGAACTCGAATACCTGAACCGCCTGCTCGACCGGTTCTGATCGCCACCGAAAGCCACACACCTCAACAATCCGCATCACGCTCGGAAACGCGCGCGTTTTTGGGGGAAACGGAACTCGCTCTCTTGAGTGAATTCAGCGCGCTACGCCAAAAAAGTGGGGGACACAGAGATCGGATAAAATATTCTGTCCAGCACCGTTCCCGGCGGCCGTATAATCCGCCCCATGACACGAGCACGCAAAGCATCAAACGGACTCGGAACCCCGCCGCCTCTCGATCGCTGGATCGAAGCGGTGCTGATGCTGTGCGTGAGCCTCGTGCAAGGCGCTGCGACAACGCTTCGGATGATCTTCAACCGCAGAGGCCGTGATTGGCACACGGAGACTGCGCACGAAGACCTGCCCCAGGCGACGTCCGGCATTCAACGTCAGGACACCACCCACCCCCACGGAGTCATTCTCGGGCTTGAGCCGAGGATCTCTGCTGGATCACCGCGGGAACTCGCGAACGCTCCCCTCGAAACCCTCAACCGAGATTCTCGGCTCAAGGCCGAGCGTGACGCCGTTGATGTTGCTCCCTCCCTGTCATTCCGGACGCACGCAAAGCGTGCGAGCCGGAACCCAGGGGCCACGCGCACATCTGTCAGCACACCCGACTCCTGGGTTCCGGCTCGCGCGTTCCGCGCGTCCGGAATGACATCGGTGATGTGCGAAATTTCAGCGCGCCGCTAATACGCGCGCACCGACCACGCCAACCCCGGCTCACGCCGCAGGGATGGCGTCGTCGCGCCTACAGCCCCAGCGCGCTCGCACCCCAGAACGTGACCAGCGATGCGACATACGCGAGCGCAAACAGGTAGACGAACATGAAGCCCGTCCATTTCCACGAATTGGTCTCGCGCCTCACTGTCGCCAGCGTCGCCAGGCATTGCGGCGCGTAGACGTACCAGGCGAGAAACGCGAGAGCCATCGGCAGCGTCCAGTCGTTCTGCAGTAGCTGGGTCAGGCCATCGACATTCTCTTCGCCGCCCTGCACCGCATAGATCGTCGCCAGCCCGCCGACCGCAACTTCCCGCGCCGCCAGCCCCGGCACCAGCGCGATCACCATGGCGAGGTTGAACCCCACGGGCTGGAACACCGGATAGAGAACCGATCCGATCATGCCGGCAAAACTGTTCGCGAGCTCCGGCGCTTCGCCGTTCGCCTGCGGAAACGTCACGAGGAACCACAGCGTCACCGACACCATGAAAATGATCGTGCCCGCTCGCTTGAGGAACGCCCACGCCTTCTGGACGATGCCGAGGAAATAGTCGCGCCACACCGGCAGCTTGTAGGTCGGCAGCTCCATCACCAGCGGCTGCGTCGAGCCTTTGGTCGCCGTCCGCTTCAGGATGAAGGCCACCAGAACCGCACTCACAACCCCGAGGATATACAACGTGAACAGCACCAGCCCCTGCATGTTGAAAATGCCCACCTGGCTCGACGGAATGAACGCGCCGATCAGCAGCGCATAGACCGGAAGCCGCGCCGAACACGTCATCAGCGGGGCGACCATGATGGTCGTCAGCCTGTCGCGCTCATTCTCGATCGTCCGCGCAGCCATGATGCCGGGAATCGCGCACGCAAAGCTCGACAGCAGCGGAATGAACGCCCGCCCATTCAGCCCGACGCGCAGCATCAGCTCGTCCATCAGGAAAGCTGCCCGCGCCATGTAGCCCGAGGCCTCGAGGAACAGGATGAACGCAAACAGGATCACGATCTGCGGCAGGAACACCACCACGGATCCGACGCCCGCAATCATCCCGTCGACGACGAGGCTTCGCAACATCTCGTCCGCAATGCCGGCGCCAGCGATGTCGCCCAGCGAGCCGAAGCCCGCCTCGATCGCATCCATCGCCGGCGTCGCCCATGCGAACACCGACTGGAACATCACGAAAAGCACCGTGACGAGGATCAGCAGTCCGGACACCGGATGCAACAGCACAGCATCAGCTTGTCGCGTCAGCTTGTTCATCGCCGGTTCGACCATCGTCTCGGTGGCGATTCGCCGCGCTTCGCGCTGCAGCGCCCGCAAGTCATGCGCTGGCTCGGCGACGGCGGTCACAGGCGCCATCGTCCTCAACGTGTCATCGATCCGGGCGATCAATTCCTCGCGCCCTGCTTTCCGCGTCGCCCGCGTTCGCACGACTGGAACGCCGAGCAAAGCCTGCAGCTTCGGAACGTCGATCTTCACGCCATCGCGTTCAGCCAGGTCGATCATGTTGAGCGCCACGATCACCGGAAGGCCCAGCGACTTCATCTGCAGCACAGTATGCAGGTGTGTCCGCAGGTTGGCCGCATCGGCAACGAGGATCAGCGCATCCGGCGCAGGCTCGCCGCGCTTGCCCTGGATCGATTCGACAGTCACGCGTTCGTCCATCGACCGTGCTTCAAGGCCGTAGATTCCGGGCAGATCTACCAGCGTGACATTCGCCCCGCCCGGCGTCTCGAACTTGCCGGTGCGCGTCTCGACCGTCGTGCCCGCATAGTTGGCGGTCCTGGCGAGACCGCCGGTCAGTCCGTTGAAAAGTGTGGTCTTCCCGCTGTTCGGCGCGCCGACCAGCGCGAGCCGCAACGTGGCGGCGCTCAAGCCGCAGGCTCCACAAGAACCATCGCCGCTTCCGCCTTCCGAAGCGCAATCACCGTCCGGTTCAGCCGGAACGACAACGGCGCGCCGCCCAGCCATCCTCTGGCCAGCAGCTCCACCTCGTCGCCCTCCGCAAAGCCGATCTCGCGCAGCTTGGCGACCAGGCTTTCATCGCCCAGGCAGAACCCCGTGACGCGGGCCTGCCGGCCTTTTGCCAGGGTGTTCATGCCAATTGAAACCGACCCAGTGTCCATGGAGCGGTTCTATTGAGAACCATTCTCAAAAGCAATGGGTTTCATGTCGCGGGCGAGGCAATGCCGTGATTGTCAGTTACCGGCGACTGTGGTCGCAGCCGCCGCCGGCGTGGCGTCGGCCGGGGCCGCAGCGCCATCCTTGAGGAATTTCACCAGCACGCGCTGCCCCACCAGGACCGGCGCAGCCTCGGCGTTGACCACAACCTCGACCACCCGCTCATCCGCCCGCTCGCTGGGATCGTCGGAGCGAAGCTTGCGCGCGCCCATGACGGCGGCGATGCGGATCACCTCGCCGGAGTATTTTGCCTGCTGGTCGGACTCAGGAACGATCTCGACCTTCTGGCCAATCTTCACCGCGTTGATGGAACGCTCCTCCACCTCTGCGCGCACGATGCGCAAGGCCGCCGGCTGCAACTGGAACATCGCCGTCACCGAGAAGGTCGAGGCGCCCGAACCCGGATTGGCATAACGCCGCACGATCACGCCATCGGCCGGCGCGCGGATCGTATGCAGCTCGACCTGGTAGTTCGCTTCGGCCAGCTGCGCGCGCACGAGGGCGATGGACGATCTCTGCGCCGCAACCTGCGCTTGCAACTGCTTCGTGCGGTCCTGCGCCTGCTCATAGACCTGGGTCGATGCGGCATCCTGCGAAGTCAGCCGCAACAGGCGCGCCTCCTCGCGGATCGCGCCATCGAGCTGCACTTCGAGAATCGGCAGTTGCGCTTCTGCTTGCTGCAACTGCGCGGCCACGCGATTGCGCGACAGCCGGGAGTCCTGGTCTTCCTGGCGGGCGAGGATCTGGCCCGTGACGACCTTGTCGCCTTCCTGCACAAGCACTTCGCTCACGATGCCCGGCGCGCGCGCCGCGACATCGACAAGGCCGCCTTCGATGTCCACCTTGCCGGCCGAGATGGCAGTGTAGGGCGTGTTGATCGATGCGGGATCGATCTTGGCGGCGGCTGCGGTGGCTGCGTCGCCTTCGGGCGGCGGGCCGCCGCAGGCTGCCAGCGCGAGGGCGCTCGTGGCGGCGAGGATCAGGACAGGGAGGCGTATCATGACGGTTTTCCGTTCTCAGTGATGGTGCGCGAAGCTGGCGGGATCAGCGTTCGTTGACGTGATCAGGCCGTCCTCGATGGTGATGATGCGATCGGCGAATATGGCAAGGCGGGCGTCGTGCGTCACGCATAGCACGGTCGCGCCCTGCTCCTTGGCGCACTTGCGCAGCAGCGTCATCACGATGTTGCCGTTCTCGCCGTCGAGCGCCGATGTCGGCTCGTCTGCAAAGATCAGCTTGGGCTTCTTCGCCAGCGCGCGGGCGATCGCCACGCGCTGTTTTTCCCCGCCGGACAGGCGATCCGGCCGATTGCCGAGGCGATGGCCAAGGCCGACGTCAGCCAGGGTCGCATTTGCCGCCGCTTTCCGCTCGCGCGGCTTGAGCTTCATGAACTTCAGCACAACCTGAACCTGCTGGCTCGCCGTCAGCGCCGGGAACAGGTTGAACCCCTGGAAAATGAACCCGCTATTGGCGAGACGGAAACGGTCGATCTTCTGGCGCGACATCTTCCAGATGTTGGTGTCGAGCGTGATGACGCTGCCCTGGTCGGGCTTCATCAGCCCCGACACCGCAGCCAGAAGCGTCGATTTGCCGGAGCCAGACGGACCCATGACAAGCACGATCTCGCCGGGCTCGATCAGCAGGTCGATGCCCTTCAGCACGTCGACCACCATCTGGCCTGCCTTGAAGCTCTTCTTGATGCCACGCGCCTCAATGGCCCAGCGCTTGCCGGCCTCTTCGGCGCGCGGCGCCGGAGCAGCGACAATCGCTTCCTCGATCTCGGGTTTCTTCTTGCGGAGTGCGTTGATCATTTGAGCAGGTCCGCCGGTTCGCCCTTCTTGAGGGCGCCAAGTGTGAGCGCGCCCGAGCCGATGGCGATCGCCAGTAGCAGCACGCCGGTCTGGATCACCGAGCCCGGATCGAAGCCCATCGGCAGGTTGACTGCTTTGGCCAGCATCGCGATGCCGACCATCAGCAAGGCGGCCGCCCCGATGCCGAGCACGCCGACCCACAGCGACAGCTCCATCACCACGCCGCGCAGCTGTCCGATCGACACGCCGAGCGCGCGCAGGCTGGCGAATTCCTTGATGTTGGCAAGGATCGCCCCGCGCAGCGTCTGCCAGGTGATGACCACGCCGATGATGAAGCCGATCGCGCTCATGAAGGACAGCAGGATCACGATGAAGCCCTCGGACATCATCTCTTTCGTCGTGGAAGCGGTCAGCTCCGGCTTGGTCCACGCACGGTAGAGCCCGTCGGACATCGCATTCAGCTCGTTCCGGATGCGCTCGATATCTTTCGTCGTCCCGTTGTTCTTGACCCTCACCATGAGCAGACCCAGTTGCTCGTCGTTGGCGCGGCCCATCAGGCGCTGGGTCTGGCGCGACATGACAAGGCTGGCGAGCTGGCTGTTGGCGTAGCCGTCCATGATCAGGGCGACACGAACGGTCCTGCCATTCAGCACGGCCTGGTCGCCCAGCTTCACGCCGAGCTGCTTCTGCGCGGACACGTCGATGCCAACCGCGTAGGGCGCCTCGATGGCGAGTCGCATGTCGTCGGTGAAATCCTGCGGCAGCGTCACGCCATTGGGCGAGGTGTCGATGATCATGATGTTGACCATCGAGGCCGAGGCCTGGCCCGGGCCGATGAAACGCCCGAAATCGTCGGGCAGGTCCTGAACCTCGACCACGTCGGGATGACGATAGATCAGCGGCACGATCCGCTTCGGCAAAGGCCCCGCGCCGCCGCCCGGCCCTCCGCTGGCCTGAGCCTTCGGCGACATGATGATGAGCTCGGCCCGCGACTTGTCGATCGTCACGGTGAAGGACTGCATGATCCCGATGAACATGGCGCCCAACGCCAGCATCAGCACGCCAGCCAGCGCCAGCGCGATGATGGCTGCCAGATAGCGGCGCCACTCATACAAGAGTGTCGAGAGCGCAAGGCTCATCGCGGATCCCTCTTCGGAAACCAGTTCGAATTTTGAGGGGTCCTGACACCCGCATTATCGATATTCGATATTGCGCTGTAAAGCAACTACCCCAACCCGTCTTCTACGCCCAAGAGTGGCACAAGGATGTCGCGATCCCGTAAACACGAAACTTTGTAGTTTCCGGGAGCGTCAGGCGCCTTGAGCTTCAGAACGTGAACGCCACGCCGCCGAGCTATGCGCGAAAGTTGGTGACGGCGTGAAGGGGTTGGGCGGCGTATCGTGGGGGTGCTGAGTCTCCACTTTTCCATCAAAGGAATGATACGCCGTGACAAAAAGTAACGTGATTGCGCTGCCCCAGCCAGGGG
>JANOKS010000098.1:0-2013 GCA_031419455.1 Alphaproteobacteria bacterium | reverse complement strand
TGATCGCCGCATCCCCGACAAGGAAATGCTCCGACGCGAGGTCGCAGCCTGGGTCAAACATCGCAACCAGCATCATGCCAAGGCCAACTGGCGCTTCACAACCGAAACCGCTCGGGTCAAACTCAAACACCTATACCCGATCCTTTAGATGAATCGGGCGACTAGCTCGTTGCTGCTATGCGATAAAGTAGAGGCCGATTGGCCTCGGCATCCGCAAGACTTTGGAGCGAAGTTTCCGCGATCGCTCGCAACGACTCTTCTGTGAGAAACGCTTGGTGGCCGGTTATCAGGACGTTTGGAAACGTCAGCAGCCGTTGAAAAACGTCGTCTTCAATGATCTCGCTAGACAGGTCCTCGAAGAACAGATCGCCTTCCTGCTCGTAGACGTCGAGCGCAACGCCGCCGATCTTGCGCGCCTTTAGGGCGCTTATCAGTGCGCTCGTGTCGATGAGCGCGCCGCGGCTGGTGTTCACGATCGTCACGCCGATCTTCGCGCTCGATATTGCCGCTGCATCGATGACGTGCCGCGTGTCGGGCGTGAGAGGACAGTGCAGCGTGATGATGTCCGAATGCGCGAGCAGGTGGGACGTTTCTACGTACCGGACACCTGCAGCGACAAGGTCAAGGTCCGGCCGCAGGTCACTCGCCAGAACATCGCAGCCGAAACCCTGCCGCAGCGTCTTGGCGACAAGCGCGCCGATGCGCCCCGTGCCGAGTACGCCGATTGTTCGCCCGAAGAGGTTGCGGCCGATCAGTCCGTCCAGTGCGAAGTTGTTTTCGCGCACACGGGCAAAGGCGCGGTGAATGTGACGATCGAGGCTCAGCATGAGTCCGATCGTAAACTCCGCAACGGAATGCGGCGAATAACCCGGCACGCGCACGACCGCGATGCCGAGCCGGTCCGCCGCGGCAAGATCGACATTGTTGTAGCCGGCGCACCGCAGCGCCACTATCGTTGTCCCGCCCTGCGCGAGCTTGGTCAACACCGCTGCGTCGAGTAGATCATTGACGAACACGCAGACAGCGGGGAAGCCTTTTGCTATTGCTACGGTCGTCGCGTCGAGCTTCGCTTCCAAGAACGTGAGAGCGTGACCGAAAGCACCATTGGCGGCTTCCAAAAAACGACGATCGTAGGCTTTGGTACCAAAAATCATGACGCGCATGGCATTGACCGGCTCTTCATGATATGATGAACGCGTAAGGGCTAGGCGCAGGCAGCGCTTGTGGCAAGCGATCATGCCTCCCGAACAATCAACATCTTCTCTGGACGATCAGGCCCGCTCGACCGGGATCTGAAGGAACCGGCGCAATGACAATGCAGGCAACACGGGACTGGCACGTTGGCGCGCGTCACCTAGCATGGAAAGCGCTCGACACCACGGTCGCGGGTCTATCGGAAGCCGAGGCGGCCGATCGCCTAGTTCGCTTCGGTCCGAACGCGCTGCCGGTCTCGGCGGGTCGGCATCCGGCATTGCGGTTCCTCGCCCACTTTAACAACGCACTAATCTACTTTCTGTTCGCTGCTGCCGCCGCTGCACTGGCACTGGGGCACGAGGTGGATGCTGGGGTCATACTGGCCGTCGTACTCGTGAATGCGCTCGTCGGTTTCGTTCAGGAAGGTAAGGCCGAGCGCGCGCTGGAGGCAATACGCGCGTTGATCTCACCTCGTGCCGCTGCCCTGCGGGACGGGCTACGCACGAGCGTTTCCGTCGACGCGCTCGTACCTGGTGATGTGGTCATGTTGGAAGCGGGCGAACGTGTGCCTGCCGACCTTCGCCTAGTTCGAGCACGCGGACTGCTGATCGACGAGGCCCTGCTGACTGGCGAGTCCGTCGCGGCCAGCAAAGACGACGGGGAGCGCAACGATGTGGGTCTAGAGCGGGATCGCTTTAGGCAGAATCTGGATTCCCAAAGGTTGCGAACGCTGATTCATGATGTTTGCCGGCAAGGAGGCCGGGCATCATGGCTGGACCCTTGTCGATGGATCTGCGTGAGCGTGCGATGGCGCGTCTG
>JANOKS010000097.1:0-3402 GCA_031419455.1 Alphaproteobacteria bacterium | reverse complement strand
CAGACGCGCCATCGCACGCTCACGCAGATCCATCGACAAGGGTCCAGCCATGATGCCCGGCCTCCTTGCCGGCAAACATCATGAATCAGCGTTCGCAACCTTTGGGAATCCAGATTCTGCCTAAAGCGATCCCGCTCTAGCCCGGAAATTGGCGACCAACCTCGTCTCTCGCGGCCTCGCACGTGCGACCACATGGCGCTCAAGGCACAGGCGCCGGCGGTGGAGCACCGACCACAGGTGACATTTGCCTGCTCACAACGTGATGCACATCGTTGACCAGCCGGGAACTGCTTGGCGTTTCGGAGCCAAACAACCCGAACTCGTTCGGAAACAGGACTCGCATGGGCAACCAAGACTATCTTCGGAACACGCCGACTAGCTCTTCGATGACCTTTTCCTGTTCTGATGCGTTCTTCGAGTTCATGGCCCGATGCACGCAATGCCCGAGGTGTTGCCGCAGCAGGTCACTTTCGACGCGCGCCAGCGCAGCACGGGCCGCCTCGATCTGTGTCACGACATCAATGCAGTACCGGTCCTCCTCGACCATTTTCGCGATGCCGCGAACCTGCCCTTCGACCCGGTTCAAATTCTTCAGAACCTTCTCGGAAACCGATCTTTCCATATACCCCTCCTGGGTACTTGATTTGATACCCCCATAGGGTATATACCCTTGAGACGAAATGCAAGCCCGGAGGGCGCCATGGCGCATACCAACCCTGAAGGAACTGAACTGAAAGATCCCGTCTGCGGCATGACGGTGAAAGTGGACACGCCCCATCGTGCAATGCATGACGACCACGAGGTGTTGTTCTGCAGCGGGGGCTGCAAGACGAAATTCCAGGCCGATCCTGGTCGATATCTGAAGCCTACCGCCAAGACCCAACACAGCTGCTGCTCGGTGGATAGCGCCAAGGCTGCGCACGCTGGCGGTCAGGATGCTGCGGGCCATCATCACCACAATTCACACGCGCCATCCCAGGCACTTGCAGCGGCTTCCACCCCCGCCGGCGTGAAATGGACCTGCCCGATGCACCCAGAGATCGTGCAGGATGGTCCTGGCTCCTGCCCAATTTGCGGAATGGCGCTTGAGCCAATGATGCCGACGGCAGACGCCGCGCCGAACCCCGAGCTAGCCGACATGTCGCGTCGCTTCTGGGTGGGCCTCATACTTGCGTTGCCAGTTCTCGTCCTGGAGATGGGTCGTCACCTGTTCAACGTCGATGCCCTGGTGCCCCCGCAGATCAATGCGTGGATCCAGTTTGGCCTCGCGACCCCGGTAGTATTTTGGGCGGGATGGCCGTTCTTCGAGCGGGGTTATGCTTCGCTCGTCAACCGAAGCCTCAACATGTTCACGCTTATTGCGCTCGGCACGGGCGTGGCATGGATTTACAGCGTGGTCGCCTTGCTGTTCCCTTCGGCCTTTCCGCCAGAATTCCGCGGCCCCCACGGTGATGTCGCTGTCTATTTTGAAGCGGCAGCCGTCATCACCGTGCTTGTGCTCCTCGGACAGGTTCTGGAGCTAGGCGCGCGCGAGCGTACGGGCGGAGCCATTCGCGCGCTGCTTGACCTTGCTCCCAAGACCGCACGGCGCATCAGTGATGGCGAGGAGGCGGAAGTACCGCTTGATGCAATCATCGTGGGAGACCGGTTGCGTGTCCGTCCAGGCGAGAAGACGCCGGTTGACGGCGTTGTCATCGACGGGCGCTCGACGGTCGATGAGTCCATGGTGACCGGCGAATCCATGCCCGTCACACGCAGTGTGGGCGATGCCGTCATTGCAGGCACGCTCAACCAGACTGGCGCGCTTGTCATCGAAGCCAAGCGCGTCGGCCGCGACACGATGCTGTCGCAGATCGTCCAGCTGGTCGCTGATGCGCAGCGCAGCCGCGCACCGATCCAGCGACTCGCGGACAAGGTATCCGGCTGGTTTGTGCCGGCCGTGATCGCTATCGCCGTCCTTGCGTTCATTGGCTGGTGGGTGTTCGGGCCGCAGCCCTCTTTCACCTATGGACTGATCGCCGCCGTTTCCGTGCTGATCATCGCATGTCCGTGTGCGCTTGGCCTCGCCACCCCCATGTCCATCATGGCGGGCGTCGGTCGTGCAGCACGTCAGGGCGTCCTGATCCGCAACGCCGAGGCGCTGGAGCGCTTTGAAAAGGTCAACACGCTGGTCCTGGACAAAACGGGCACGCTGACCGAAGGCAAGCCCGGCGTCGTTGCGATCAAGACCGTTCCAAACTTAGCTGAAGCAGACCTCCTGCGCGCTGCAGCAAGTCTTGAGCAGCGCAGCGAACATCCGCTGGCGCTTGCCGTCGTGGCGGCTGCCAAGGAACGCGGCATCGCCTTGGTCGAACCGAACGAGTTCGACTCGCCGACTGGCAAGGGCGTAATCGGCAAGATCGACGGCAAGACCGTCGCGCTTGGCGCCGAGCGCTATCTCGATGAACTGGGAATCGCGACCTCATCTCTTCGCTCCGAGGCAGAACGCCTGCGCGCAGACGGCGTCACGGCCATCTATGTTGCGATCGACGGCGGACTGGCTGGTGTTCTGGGCATCGCTGACCGGATCAAGGCTACGACACCAGAATCGCTGAAAGCGTTGCGCGCGCAGGGCATCGAACTCGTGATGCTGACCGGTGACAATCGCACGACAGCTGAAGCTGTCGGACGGACACTCGGCATAACAAACGTCGAGGCGGAAGTACTGCCCGAAGACAAGTCGCGGATCGTCGAGCGACTCAAGCGAGAAGGCCGCGTCGTGGCGATGGCAGGAGACGGCGTCAACGACGCGCCGGCCCTGGCGGCGGCTGATGTCGGAATTGCCATGGGCACGGGCACAGATGTCGCCATCGAAAGCGCTGGCGTCACTTTGCTCCGGGGCGATCTCAGCGGGGTTGTGAAAGGCCGGGCTGTGTCGCGCGCCACCATGGCAAACATCCGGCAGAACCTGGTTTTCGCATTCGGCTACAATGCCCTCGGGATCCCTGTTGCCGCTGGCCTCCTTTATCCAATCACGGGTCAGCTGCTTTCACCGATGATCGCGGCGCTCGCCATGGCGTTGTCCTCGGTATCGGTAATCGTGAACTCGCTGCGGCTGGGGGCCACGCCGCCAAGCGAGGCGCCCGGACCGCATCCGAAGCCTCCGCTTGCGCCCCAAACCCAACTGGCGCCAGCTCCCACTAGTGTTCCCGGGGCGCGGCCCTACCACTACAGTTGCATAATTGGACGACCTCTGAATCTATGGGCGACCATGATTCGGAGGTCATGGATGAGCGGCGCATCGATCGAGACGACATTGGAGCTGTGGGCGTCCTCGCTGCGCGAGGCCAAGCAACGTATCCGGCCGTTGTTCACGCAAGACCGGGTTGCGGCCTCAGCAGGCTTGTTCCTGGATGGGCTAGT
>JANOKS010000096.1:0-4959 GCA_031419455.1 Alphaproteobacteria bacterium | reverse complement strand
CAGACGCGCCATCGCACGCTCACGCAGATCCATCGACAAGGGTCCAGCCATGATGCCCGGCCTCCTTGCCGGCAAACATCATGAATCAGCGTTCGCAACCTTTGGGAATCCAGATTCTGCCTAAAGCGATCCCGCTCTAGCGATCCCCATTCACATGTATTTCCACATGAAGGGCGCCTACGGCCTCGGCTGGTTTTCCGCCCTCTGGCGCACCTTTTTCCTGCTGATCTTCTGCGCGCTTGCGCTCAGCCTGTTCGTGACGGCAATCGTTGTTCTGGGGCTAGCTGGCTGAAGCGGGGGCAAGACGGCTTGTGGGCCATCGCGCATCTCTCTAGTTTCGCGCGATGTTCTCATCGCTCCTGATCGCCAACCGTGGCGAAATCTCCCGCCGGATCATGCGTACCGCCCGAAGGCTCGGGATACGCACGGTCGCCGTCTATTCGGACGCGGACGCTGCCGCTGCCTTCGTGCGCGAGGCGGACGAGGCCGTGCACATCGGCCCCGCGCCCTCCGCCGAAAGCTATCTCCGTGGCGACCGCATCATTGGCGCCGCACGCGACACGGGCGCGGAAGCCATCCACCCGGGCTATGGCTTTCTGTCGGAGAACGCGGCCTTCGCCGAAGCCGTCGCCAAGGCTGGACTCACCTGGATCGGTCCGCCGCCCGAGGCCATCCGCGCGATGGGCCTCAAGGACGCCGCCAAGGCGCTGATGGAAAAGCACGGCGTGCCGGTGACGCCCGGCTATCATGGCGAGGACCAGTCTCTCAAAACGCTGAAGGCAGCCGCGAAGAAGGTCGGCTATCCGGTGCTCATCAAGGCCATCGCCGGCGGCGGCGGCCGCGGCATGCGCAAGGTCGATGCCGACGCAGAGTTTGAATCCGCTCTCGCCAGCGCCCAGCGCGAAGCGAAAGCCAGCTTCGGCGATGATCGCGTGCTGGTCGAAAAGTTCGTCCAGAGTCCGCGCCATATCGAGGTGCAGGTCTTCGGCGACAATCACGGCAACTACATTCACCTGTTCGAGCGCGATTGCTCGCTGCAGCGCCGCCGCCAGAAAGTGATCGAGGAAGCGCCCGCTCCCGGCATGACCGCCGAAGTCCGCAAGGCGATGACCGACGCTGCGCTGATGGCCGCGAAGGCTGTTGGCTATCGCAATGCCGGCACGATCGAGTTCATCGTCGATGGCTCCGGCCCGCTGCGCCCGGACGGGTTCTGGTTCATGGAAATGAACACGCGTCTGCAAGTCGAACACCCCGTCACCGAACTGATCACCGGGCTCGATCTGGTTGAACTTCAGCTCCGTATTGCCTGCGGCGAAAAGCTCCCGCCTCAGTCCGCCATCACGCTCACCGGCCACGCCGTCGAAGCGCGCGTCTGCGCCGAAGACCCGGCGCGTGGTTTCCTGCCGTCGTCGGGCCGCCTCGAACGCTTCGACCTTTCCGCCTTCACTGACGCGCCCGAGGACGAAGCCGACGGCATCACCCTCCGCCTCGACAGCGCGGTGGAGCAGGGCGACGACATCCCCGCGACCTATGACAGCATGATCGCCAAGGCTATCGCCCACGGCCCCACGCGCGACGATGCGCTCGACGCGCTTGGCGACGCCCTCCGCGAAGCCGAAGTCTGGCCCGTCGCCACCAACCTCGCCCTTCTCGCGAACCTGCTCGACCACGATGATTTCCGCGCCGGCGTTGCGACCACCAACACGGTCGAAGCTGATCTCGCCGAACTTGCCGAGCCCAGCGACGCCGAAATCGCCGACATGATGATCCTCGGCGCAACAGGCCTCGCAGCGCTGGCGCCCGAAGGCGCCGACCCCTGGAGCATCGGCGACGGCTTCCGCATCAACGCCGCCCCGCGCGCAACGCACACGTTCATGATCGGCGACGCCGCGAAATCCGTCCGCCTCTCGCCCGACGTGGCTGGCGACCCACGCGCCCATATCGGCGAGGACAGCTTCGACGTCGACATGGACGCCGTCCCGACCGACTCCGGCGTGCTCGTTTTCGGCGCCATCGATGGTGCGGATGTCTTCGGCGCAGTCCGCCCGCTCAGCGATGGCCCCGTCCTCTTCACCGGCGGCCGCGCCCTCGCGCTGCGCGGTCCCGACTACACCCACGCCATCGAAGCCCTCGCCGGCGGCGACGATGTCCGCGCGCCCATGCCGGGCAAGGTGCTGGAGGTGAAGGTCACAGCCGGGCAAGACGTGAAACGCGGCGATGCGCTGGTCGTCCTCGAAGCCATGAAGATGGAGCACACGCTCCTCGCCCCGCGTGATGGCAAGGTCGCCGAAGTCTCGGCCTCCGCCGGCATGCAGACCACCGACGGCGCCATACTGGTGCGACTGGAAGCTCTCCCCGAATAACCGCAGCCCTGCCCCAATCGCGCCGCGCGCAATTCGGACTTCGTTCACCTAAGCTACGACACACTGCGCATCAGCAGCCGCCGGTTCGAATTCATGTTGCGAGGCCAATTCCAGCCACATTCCGTGGCAAGGGTTGTCCCAACGACAAGGATCATCCCCCGGGGCCGGAACGGATCGCGCGCAATGCCCGTCAGTCTTCTCTTCGCCATTACGTGGGCCGGCTTGCCCCCGGAACAGGCGCTTGAGCGCGCGCTCGACGCAATCGAGCCGCCGCCGGCCATGCGCGCCGCCTTCCACGCCACGCTGACCAGCGGCAATGCCGTGCGCCGGATCGAGTACGATCCCTACGCGCCGCCAGCCGAACGCTTCAAGCTCACCCTTCGCCACGGCGACAATGACGAACTCGACGCCGTCGTCGATGGCTGGCGCGCGGAGCGACAGGCCGACAGCCGCCTCTTCGCAGACGATCTCCGCCCTAGCCTCGGCAACGCCCGCATCGCCGGCGCGCCCGAGACGATGGCCGTCAGCTTCAAACACAAGATGTCGAAGAACGACACCGCGTTTGACGCGCCGTTCTCCGCCGGCATGGCCGGCCGCGTGCAGCTCGACAAGGCGTCCGGTTTTGTCAGCCGCATCGACTACACGATCGAACGTCCCGTCACGCTCGAGGACGGCACCGAGGTCTCGCAATACCGCCAGACCTACAATTTCGGCTATTCCGAGCGCTGGGGCGTCTCCTACGTCATGGACTACGAAGTCTATGCCAAGGGTGGCCGCTGGGGCATGTCCGAGGAGCGCACCATCAAGGTCACACTCACCGACATCGCCTTCGGCCTCGCGGGCGACGGCGAGCAGGACCTCGCCTCCCGAGAGCAGCCTCCGGGCATCGCTCCGAGCCTCGTGGCGCGGGTTCAGTAGGCCACGCGACAACCCGTCCCCAGGCTTTCGTGCGACCACCGGTTGCCCCGGCCGGGACTCGTGGCTTAGCTCCTCCACATGGCGCTTCACATGATCAAGCTGTGCGTCGGCGTCGAGAACGTCGAGGACCTGTCTGAATGGCAGGTCAAGCGCGCGAAGGAACGCCAGAGACAAGGCGAGCCCGCCAACCCCTTCCACGACACCCGCATGTCGCCCAAGCGCGCGGCGGAGATGCTGGACGGCGGCTCGCTCTACTGGGTCATCAAGCACTTCATCATCGTGCGCCAGCGCTTCATCGCTTTCGAGGAGGTGAAGGACAAGGACGGCAAATCGATGTGCCGCATCCACCTCGACCCTGAACTGATCCGCACAAAGCCCCGCAAGAAACGCCCCTTCCAGGGCTGGCGCTATCTCGAACCCGGCGACGCACCATCGGATCTGGACGGAAAGGGCCCGGCCCTTTCAGCTGATCTGGAGCTGGCGTTGAAGGAAGCACTGGCGTGGTAGGCTGGGCGGCCCTACGCTGTCTGCAAGGCATCGGGGAACACGATCATGAAAACCAGTCTGCTGGCGGCCCTCTCCGCTATGGCGTTCGCCATATCCGCCTGTGCGCCATCGCCTGCGCCAGCTGCTCCCGCCGCCGAAGCTCCTGCGGCAGTCCCCATCCCCTACGGCGCAAACGCCGCCGCCTCAGGTACGTTCACCCATGACGGCGTGACGTTCTACTACGAGACCTATGGCGAGGGCGAACCGCTGCTGATGATCCACGGCAACGGCGCCAGCATCGGCAGCCTCGGCAAGCAGATCGAGCACTTCAAGGCGACGTACAAGGTCATCGCCATGGACAGCCGCGAGCAGGGCAAGTCGGGCGGCAGCGACAAGCCGCTCACCTACGAAGTCATGACCGATGATCTCGCCGCCCTCATGGACCATCTCAAGACCGGCCCCGTCGATGTGCTCGGCTGGAGCGATGGCGGCATTGAGGCGCTGCTCCTCGGCATCCGCCATCCCGGCAAGGTGAAGAAGCTCGTCGCGATGGCTGCGAACCTCAACCCGTCGCTGGACGCGATCTATCCGGAAACGGACGGCATGGTGAAGCAGATCGCCGGCACGCTGACACCGGAAGCGCTCGCAACGCCCGAAGGCAAGAAGCAGGCGAAGCTGGTCAACCTCATGGCCAACCACCCCAACATCAACCCCAAGGCGCTGGCGTCCATCACCGCGCCGACGCTGGTCCTGTCCGGCGACCAGGACCTCATCCGGCTCGAGCATACTGTGGCGATCTTCAATGCCCTGCCGAACGCCGAACTCGCCGTCTTTCCCAACAGCACGCACGCCGTCCCGCTCGACGATCCCGAAGCCTTCAACGCCACCGTCGAGCGCTTCCTCGCCACGCCCTTCAAGAAGAAGGACCGCGTGAGCGAGATGGTTGCATCGCTAGAGAAACTGGCGGCCGGCGCTCACTGACCCCGCGGACCGCAATCAGCGCCGCACGACATGCATGTCGGACTGGCGCGCCGCGGTGACCGTCTGAAGTTGGCCGAGGCCGTGTAAAAACGCCGTGGTGCTTCGGGGTAGGGTTAGATACCGCCGTCCCCAGCTGATCAGGCGGCCATGGCCCGGATCAGCGGGCCGATGCCGAGCAGCGCCATTATCCGCTTCAGATTGTAGGCCAGCA
>JANOKS010000095.1:0-40992 GCA_031419455.1 Alphaproteobacteria bacterium | reverse complement strand
CGTACGCCTACGCCGAGGGCCGCCTTGCGCGGCTTGAGCCGATCCGGAGGATGGCGGCTTCGACTAGTTTGGAGATTGGGTCTCTAAGCTAGTCGCTGAGGGAAGCGGCGTGGAGATCATCGGGGGAGAGCCGCGTCGGCGTTGGTCGCTGGAGCAGAAGCTGGCGATCGTCGAGGCGACGTTCCAGCCGGGCGCGAGTGTTCACGGGGTGGCGCGTCAGGCCGGGGCTAACGCGGGCATGGTGTTTTCCTGGCGCAAGCAGTTCCGTACGCAGCTTGGTTTCCCGGAGAAGCCGAAGGCCACCGGGTTTGCGCAGGTGATGTTGGCGCCGCCCGAAGAACAGCGCGTTGAGCATTCGCCCGGCGTCGTCGAGGTCGATTTTCCAAGCGGTGTACGATTGAAGGTCTTCGGAGCGGTTGGGCCCGATCTGGCTGTCGCCCTTCTCGGCGCGCTGGCCAACAAGCGATGATCGCCGTTCCCTCGAACGTGCGAGTGTGGCTGGCCGCCGGGCACACCGACATGCGCCGCGGCATGAACGGCTTGGCGCTGCAGGTGCAGGAAGGTCTTCATCGCGATCCCCATGTTGGCGATCTCTTCGTCTTCCGGGGCAAGCGCGGCGATCTGGTCAAGATCATCTGGCACGACGGGCTCGGCCTTTCGCTTTACGCCAAGCGCCTGGACCGCGGCAGGTTCGTTTGGCCGGTGACGACGAGCGGGTCGGTTTCTCTCTCGCCGGCGCAACTTTCTTACATGCTCGATCACCCATGTGAGTGCCCCCTCTCGTAAGGCTGACAGATTCTCAGATCGACGTTTTCCAACGTATGATTTCGAAGCCTTCCGATCGTCTCGATGGTCTCTGGTTTGTTCTCGAACAAGTATGCGCCATTGGGCTGGGGCTCGATTTGGATGCGCCCTTTTCTGATTTGAACGTAGAGCCAGTTCACCGGGATTTCCAGCCGGGCGGCGAGTTCGTTCGTGCTCAACAGCTCAGGCGAATGCCGCCAGCGGGGCGAGCACTTTACTGGGCTTACCCCGGCATGCCGTCTTAGCCTGCTAACCGTATTCAGCAGCACTTTCTCTTCATTGGCGGGCGAGCGGTATCCTTCATTCGTCAGGACAGTTGCGATCTCCCCGTCATTTAACTTCGCCCGCGCGAGTTCGAGCGCGCGATCGCGCATTTCGTCACTGTGGGTGAGAGCTGCCTGCCTAGCGACGCGCATCTTGACTTCCAGCTCGGTCACGGCGCCGCCGCGCCAGACTACTCTCGCCTTAGTAATGTCGTGCTCGCCGCGATCGAGCACAACTTTCTCGATCAGACAGCGTATCAGGGCTTTGCGTTCTTTGTCGCTGGCGGCGCTCCATATGCCGGGTAGTCGCCCAGCTAGCGAGACGACCTTTTCGTTTGTTGATTTTCCAAAGTGCTGTGGATCGCGAGCTGGCGATGCGGTCTGCTCCTTCAGCGCGTCTTCGGCCGCCCTCGCTTCATTGAGCGCCACTTCCCAGCGACGCTCAAGTTCGCCTGCTACCAGGCGATTGTCAGGATCGACGCGGCGGTACTGGCGTTCGGCGAGCGCCGCCTCATAGCGCTTGCGTTCAAGCTGACGCTCCGCGCTGGTGAGCAAAGCCTTATCGGTTTGTTGTTTGGCACGGCGCGCACGCGAGAGCGCGTCTATTTCCGCCGGCGCCAACGCGGTCAGGAAGGCCTGCGCGACGGCTTCATCAACACGTTTAACTCGAACATGCTGGCATATCGGCAGGCCGTTGTGGGTCCGCAGGTGATTGCAGACGTATTCTCCGCCGCCCTTGTAGCGAACGTACATTTTGTAGCCGCACCGCGCACACCAGGCGATGCCGTGCAACAGTAACTCTCCGTCCCGAGGCGCGCCTCGCGTCTTGTTCTTCATGTACTCGGCTCGATTATCCTTGATGATGCTTCGGATTTTCTCGTAGGTGGCCCAGTCGATGTAGGCAGGATAAGTTCCTTTGACGACGATGCGCCATTCTCCCATCGCCAGCGGCACTTTCATACCCGCGGCGCCTTCGCGCTTAGCGTCGCGCATGCGTGTTCGTCCATAAACAAAGGCGCCAGCGTAAGCCGGGTTCTTGAGGGTTCTCGCGACGGCTGCGACCGTTGCGCGTACCCAGCGCACGTCGCCACAGCGGTCGCGGCGCGGCAGATCAATATCGCGGCTATTGAACAGGCGCATCACTTTGGCGACGGTACGAAGCTTGAGGAAGGACTCGAACAAAAACTCGAGACGCTCTTGCACCTCGATGTTCGGCTCCTTCAAGACGCATCCGCTCGGGTCCCGCACAAGACCAACGGGCAGAGACAGGGCGAGTTCGCCTCGTTCCGCCTTCGCCAGCAAGCCAGACGTCAATCGAGCGCGGATAGTGTGCAACTCAAGTTCAGAGATCGTCCCCTTGAGGCCGAGCAGCAATCGTCCGTTGGGACTCGCTGGATCGTAGACACCGTCACGGTCTGCGATCAAGCAGTTGCGGAGGCCGCAGATGTCGAGGAGCGGATACCAATCGGAGCAGTTGCGTGCGAGCCGGGTGACGTCGATGGAGAGAATAAGGCCGATCTCGCTGAGACCGACGCGCCCGACCAGTTCCTTGAAGCCGACACGCATGGCTGTTGACGCACCGCTCATGCCGAGATCCGCGTCGATCACCTCAATGTCGGCTTCATGCCAACCGAGTTCACGGGCGCGCTGTTGAAGGGCGTACTGCAGTCTTAGACTTTCTTGGTTGTTGACCACCTGATGGGTCGTCGACTGGCGAATGTAGACGATCGCCTTCCTTGCCAGATGTTTCGCCAGAACTAGCTCGGACTTCATGGCGCATCTCCGCCAGTATCGCCGCCACTTCCTGGATGACCTGGCGTTGCAGGCCCGGCGGCAAAATCGCCCAAAGATCTTGGGGATCGATCGACGCCATCTTCGAGCAGCTCAGCCATCGAGATCAGGTCGAACAAAGCTTCGACGCTTAACTTTGGGTGATTCTCGCCAGCAAAGGAGGGCTCAGTAGCAGCAACGGGCACGTGTAAACACACATGCCCAAGATACTCGACTTCAAAGGCTTGCTGGGCCGAACCGACCCTGGTCAGCCTTATGACTCTGAACCTTCGGCCGAACAGCGGATGACTTGGATCAAGAACGGCTACGTCCTCAGGAAAGGATTCGTCAGATTCACCCGTGGGGGTACTTCCAAACGCCCTCGCTCGAAGGGATCGACTGGCGTAATCCACAACATACCTGGAGGCCCGAAGCGGCTGGCTGATATCTGCGACGCTCTGACTCACAGCGATATCGCCGATGGGGGCGCCTCAAGGCTCGCATTTTATGCTTCGATCCTCTCCATGGGCGCTGAGCTTCCCGACGACATTGAGGCCTTGAAGGCGCGCGTTTTCGCCGCCGAAGCCCAACGGGATTTGGCAATGGCGGACGCCGCCGCAGCTGTCGCCGACGCCGCTGTCGCTCGCGCAGAGGTCTCCGACAACCAAGCACTCATCGCACATCTCAAGTTCCAGATCGCCCGGCTCAACCGGGAGAGCCGCGGGCAAAGATCAGAACGCTCCGCGCGCCTTCTCGACCAGATGGAGTTGCAGCTCGAAGAGCTTGAGGCGACAGCCTCCGAAGACGATCTCCTCGCCGAGATGGCGGCAGCTAAAACCACCCAGGTCGCGGCGTTCACCCGCAAGAAGCCCGCCCGCAAGCCGTTCCCCGAGCACCTGCCGCGGACACGCATCCTGCATCCGACGCCGTCGTCCTGCGCCTGCTGCGGCGGGACGAGGCTATCGAAGCTGGGGGAGGACGTGACCGAGACCCTCGAGGTGATCCCGCGCTCCTGGAAAGTGATCCAACACGTCAGGGAGAAGATCTCCTGCCGGGATTGCGAGACGATCTCTCAAGCCCCAGCCCCATTCCACGTCGTGCCTCGCGGCTGGGCCGGGCCCAGCCTTCTGGCGATGATCTTGTTCGAGAAGTACGGCCAGCATCAGCCGTTGAACCGCCAGGCCGAGCGCTATGCTTTGGAAGGCGTCGATCTCAGTCTGTCGACCCTCGCTGACCAGGTTGGCCATTGCGCCGTGGCTCTGGCGCCGTTGGTCGACCGCCTCAGAGCTTATGTGATGAGCGCAACACGCCTGCATGGCGACGACACCACTGTGCCGGTCCTCGCCAAGGGCAGATGCGACATTGCTCGAAGTTGGGTGTATGTCCGCGACGATCGTCCCTTTGGCGGGACGGATCCGCCTGCGGCCCTGTTCTATTACTCACGCGATCGCGCTGGATCTCATGCCCGCGAACATCTCGAGGATTGGAGCGGCATCCTTCAGGCCGACGCCTACAGCGGCTATAACAAGCTCTACGCCGCTGACCGTCAGCCGGCGCCCATTCTGGAGGCGGCGTGTTGGGCGCACGGCCGGCGCAAATTCTTCGTCCTTGCCGACATTGAAGCCGCAGCCCGAGCCAAGGCGAAGGGCGAGAATCCCGCCGTGGTCTCGCCCCTGGCGCTCGAGGCAGTCCGCCGCATCGACGCCCTGTTCGACATCGAGCGCGCCATCAACGGCAAGCCGCCCGAGGAGCGCCTCGCAGTCCGCCAGGAGCACAGCGCTCCATTGGTCGCCGATCTTGAGACATGGATGCGCACCAGCCGAGCCAAGCTCACCGGAAAGAACAAAGTTGCTGAGGCGATGGACTATATGCTGAAGCGTTGGTCCGCGTTCGCCCGGTTTCTCGGGGATGGGCGGATCTGTCTTACGAACAATGCTGCAGAACGCGCCCTGCGCGGTATCGCTCTTGGCAGAAAGTCGTGGCTTTTTGCTGGATCAGATCGCGGCGGTCAGCGTGCCGCGGTCATGTACTCGCTCATCGTCACGGCCAAGATGAACGATGTCGATCCGCAGGCCTGGCTCGCTGACGTTCTCGCTCGCATTGCCGACCACCCCGCCTCAAAAATCGACGAGCTCCTGCCGTGGAACTGGAAGCGCCAGCAAGAGGCGGCTACTATCGCGGCCTGATCATGTCGCAACCCGTCAGCTTCGTTCGCACCATCGCCGCCGTCGCCGAAATGCTTGGCGAAAGCGAGGAGTTGTTGTGGGAGCTCTCCGACGAGATGGACAAGTACGATGGCCGGATCTGGGTCCTCGACGCGCTCGACAAGGAAACCCTGGCGTTCACACCTGACGGCATCGAAAGGCTAAGGGAGCTCCTCCAGTACCACGAGGACAACCCGAACGTACTCCTGCTCCGCAACCAGCGAACCAGGTGACGCCGCGGCTCTCACCGCATGCTTACCTTAGTCCGACAGCCTTGGTAATTGCTGTGACCGGCCTGCGTCAGCGGCACTGCGATTGTCGCTTGTCAGAACGGGCGTCGGAATGGGCGTCGGAACGATTGCGCGTCAGGGCTCATCGCGGCAATTAAACACTTGTAGTTTCAGAGCGTTGTCTGGTACCGCCACCCCGGTTTGAACGGGGGACCTCTGGATCCACAATCCAGCGCTCTAACCAACTGAGCTATGGCGGCAACCGGCTCGGCGCGGTCGCGCGAGCAGGGGTATTAGCTCTGGACATGCCCCGGGGCAAGCGCGGGTTTCCGCGGCGCGAAATGCGGCGAGGCCGACGCAAAATCCTGGATCAATCGCCGCCAAACAGGCGGCCCAACGCCTTTTCGGCCTCCGCTTTCAAGCGATCCTCGGCCGACAGCGGAGGCGGGGTGGGCTGGACTGACGGGGCGATGGGCTGGCCTTCCGTCGCAGGCGTTTCGGGGGCTGGCGTATCGGGCGTCGCGGCGGGAGCGGGCGCTGGTGCAGGAGTGGCTGGCGCCGGTTTGGGCGCGCCGAGGCCAAGGCGGTCGCGGATGCTGTCGCCCAGATCTTTCAGCTCGTCCTGGATTTCGGATTCGACCTGGGTCCGCGCGGAGGCGGTAGCCTTGTCGGCCAGCCAGCCCCAGTCAGGCGCGAAGGTGACGCTGCTCCACCCGCCCGAAAGCTTGATTGGCAGGCCGTAGCCGTTGAGCCCGGCTTGTCTGTCGTCGAACTGCGGGAAGAGGTTGAGCGTCAGCTGCTGGCGCCCAATGTCCAGCGCGCCGCCGGCGGCGATGGTCATTGCGCCGGTGTCGATGTTCATGTCGGTGAGTATCGCGACGCCGTCGGCCATGACGAAGTTCGTCTGCAGCGCGTCGAAGCGGGTCTGCGCGATGGGCGAGATGGCGGCGGCCGAGAATTTCTTGCTGGTGAAGGCATTGACGGCTGCCGACGCCAGCTCCTGCAGGTTGACGCCCTTGAGCACGCTTTCGTCCGATGTGATCGCGCCCTTGCCGACCAGCGAGCCCATCAGCGCCTCGAGGTTGGCGCCCGAGCCGGCGAGGTCGATGTCGAGCCCGCCTGCGCCTTCGAGGTTGGTGAAGCCAGCCGCAGCGCCGAGGAGATCCTTGAGGGCCAGCTTGTCCATTTTCGCTTTCAGTTCGATTCCGGGTTTCGCGCTGCTGCCGTCTGCCACGAAGCGCGCGCTGCCTGATCCGCCGAACAGTGATGTCTGCTTGAGGTCGGCGACCAGCTTGCCGCCCGTGAGGCCGACGGCGACGTTGGACGGGCCGAAGTCGAACTTGTCGAACTTGATGCCCTTCGATTTCAGGGTGAGGTCCGCATCGACGAGGCGCAGCGGAGAGAGATCGATCGGCGTGGCGCCCCAGCCGGTGGTCGCCGCAGGCTTTCCGGCCGGTGCGCCCGAGGCTTTCGCGTATGGGGTCACGTCGATTGCGCTGGTGGCGAGCGTGCCGGTGAGGCGTGGCTTGGCACCGAAGCTAAGCGCCGCCTCACCTGTGCCGGTGACGTTGTCGAATTTCACCGTGGCGTTCTTCAGCAGGACGTCCTGCGTGCCGCCGGACGTCTGGCCGGTCAGCGAGAATGTCTTGTAGATGTCGCCTGGCGGGAGTTGCGTGCCCGCGGCCGCTGCGAGCTTGCGGAGGTCCGGCGCGGCGATCGTGACGTCGCCGGCGTAGGTCAGCTGTTCTTTCAACTTGGCAGTGCCGGTGAAGAGCAGGTTCAGCAGGCCGCTGGCGTGCGCGAAGTTCACATTGCTGAAGACGAGGTCGTCGAGGGCGCCGGTGATCTTTGCTGAAACCGTGGCCTTGCCGAGCGCGGCTTCTGCCGGCGGTGCGATGTTGAGCGCGCGTGCGAGGTCGGCGAGTTTCGGCGCTTCGGCGCTTGCGTCGAGTTGCAGCGCGATGGTCTGGGCCAGCCGCGCCTCGCCCTTCAGGTCGGCGTTCAGGAGCAGGCTTTCGTGGCGCGCCGAGGCCACCTTGATCGTGATGTCGTCGAACGAGCCATAGGCCTGCCCCGACAGCGTCAGCTTGCCGAGCACGGAGCGCACGGGCAGCGGCGTCTGGAATGCATCGCCGAGGGCGGGGAGGTTCGGGATCTCGCCGCTGACGGCGAAGTCGAACTCAGGCGTGTCGCCGAGCCCGAGCGTGCCCTTGAGGTCTGTGCGGATCAGGTCGGTCTGCAGCTTGATCTCGACGGGAGAGGCGAGCCCGTCGAGCATTGCCTGCGGGTTTTCCAGCCGCGACTCGATGCGGAACTTGAGCGCGTTGGCGAAGCCTTCGGCATTGAACGACAGCGGCTTGTCGAGCGCCTGCATGTCCGCCCAAAGGTTGAGGTCGCTCAGCGTCTGGATTTTTCCTTCCTTGCGGTCGTCGAAAGAGACGGTCCCTTTCTCGATCCGCACGTCGCGCAGGGATGCGCCCATCTGGCCGCCCTCTGGCTGCTCGCCCGGTTCGCCCGCGGGGGCTGTTGGCGGCGTGAAGGTCCAGTTGTTGGTTCCGTCTTCGAGGCTGACCAGCGAAATGTTGGGTTCGACGAGGACGAACTCCTCGACCTCGACATTGCCGGAGAAGAGCGGCCATAGCGCCACTGCGGCACGCAGCTCCTTCATGGAGGCGAAGTCGGAACCCTCGAACCCTTCAGGGTTGGCGATGGTGGAGGCGCCCGCGCGGGCTTCGATGCGGGGGAAGACGGCGACTTCGATGCGACCGGTCACGGCCACTTTGCGGCCGGTGACCTGGTAGGCTACCCTCTCGATCTCCGCCCGGTAGACCTCCTGCGGGATGAGGTTCGGGACCACCAGCACGGCCAGTACGGCCAGGGCCAGAAGCCCGCCGAGGATGCTTCCGCCGATAATCCAGTATTTCCGCATCGAATCCTCCGCACGTCCCGTATTCAAGCACAACGCGGCCTTGGGGCGCCAACAAGGCGATTACCGTTAAGGGGCCGTAGGGTCTGACTTCAGATGCGTGCGCTTTACCCTGCCGGATGAAGCTCCTAAGTCGGGACTCCAACAGGCCTCAGGACGGGCACGGCTTTTGACACTGGACTCCGATCTCTCGGCGTATGCCGAACGCTTTACCTCGCGCCGCGGGCGCAGGAAGCCGTTGCCGGCGCACCTGCAAAGGCTTGAAGCGGATAGCATTTTCATTATGCGGGAGGTCGCGGCGGGGTTCGAGAACCCGGTGATGCTGTATTCCATCGGCAAGGATTCGTCGGTGATGCTGCACTTGGCTATGAAGGCCTTCTGGCCATCCCGTCCGCCTTTCCCGTTCATGCATGTCGATACGACCTGGAAGTTCCGGGAGATGGTGCAGTTCCGCGACCTGATCACGAAGAAGCTCGGGCTGGACCTGATCGTCCACATCAATGAGGACGGGCTGAAGCGCGGGATCAACCCCTATGCGTCGGGCTCCAATCTGCACACGCAGGTGATGAAGACCGAGGGCCTGCGGCAGGCGATGGACAAGTATCGCTTCGATGCAGCGTTTGGCGGCGCGCGACGGGATGAGGAAAAGAGCCGGGCCAAGGAGCGCATCTTTTCTTTCCGGACGGAGTCGCATGGCTGGGACCCGAAGAGCCAGCGGCCGGAGCTGTGGAGCCTCTACAATACCCGCAAGGCGCGCGGCGAAAGCATCCGCGTCTTCCCGATCTCGAATTGGACCGAGCTCGATATCTGGGCCTACATCGCCGAGGAAGAGATTCCGATCGTGCCGCTCTATTTCGGCAAGGAGCGACCGACGGTCATCCGCAACGGACAGACCTTCATGGTCGATGACGACCGGACGCCGATGGAGCCGAACGAGGTTGCCGTGGATCGGATGATCCGCTTCCGCACGTTGGGCTGCTATCCGCTGACCGCCGCCATTGAAAGTGACGCCGCGACGCTCGACGATATTGTCGGCGAGATGCTGACGGCGCGCACCTCAGAACGCTCCGGACGTCTCATCGACCATGACGAAAGCGGGTCGATGGAGAAGAAGAAGCGCGAGGGGTATTTCTGATGGCCACGAAAGTGACCCCCTTGCGCAGCCCCGCGCAGCGCCAGTCCGTGCGCGACCTCGCCGCCGCAGAGATGGGCGTGCTGCGGTTCATCACGTGTGGGTCGGTGGACGATGGCAAGTCCACGCTGATCGGACGCCTGCTCTATGACACCAAGCTGCTGTTCGAGGACCAGCTCGCCACGCTGAAGAAGGACAGCGTGAAGCACGGCACGCAGGGCGAGAACATGGACTTCGCCCTGTTGCTCGACGGGCTGGAGGCCGAACGCGAACAGGGCATCACCATCGATGTGGCCTATCGCTTCTTCTCCACCGACAAGCGCAAGTTCATCGTGGCGGACACGCCCGGCCACGAACAGTACACGCGCAACATGGCGACCGGCGCCTCGACCGCTGACCTCGCCATCATCCTGATTGATGCGCGCAAGGGCGTGCTGCAGCAGACAAAGCGCCACACCTACATCGCCCACATGCTAGGGGTGCGCCACCTCGTTCTGGCCGTCAACAAGATGGACCTGGCGGACTACAGCCGCACGCGCTTCCACGAGATCGTGGCGAGCTATCTGGGCGTCGCTGACAGCCTCGGCTTCGAGTCGATCACGCCGATCCCGATGTCGGCGCTCAATGGCGACAACATCATCGCGAAGTCGGACAAGATGGCTTGGCATGCAGGGCCGACGCTGCTGGAGCATCTCGAGAAGATCGAGATTGCGGACCAGCGCGCAGACGCACCGTTCCGGTTGCCGGTGCAGTGGGTGAACCGTCCGAACCTCGATTTCCGCGGCTTTTCCGGCACCGTGATCTCGGGCTCGGTGAAGCCGGGCGACGAAGTTGTCGTCGCCAAGTCGGGCAAGATCTCGAAGGTGAAGGCGCTGGTCACCGCCGATGGCGACCTGCCCATCGCGAAAGCCGGCGACGCCATCACGCTGGTGATCGAGGACGAGATCGACGCCTCGCGGGGCGACGTGTTCGCGGTGCCGGATGCGCGGCCGGAAGTGTCGAATCAGTTCACCGCCAACATCCTCTGGATGCATGAAGACCCACTGACGACGGGCCATGCCTATGTGCTCAAGATCGGGTCGCAGACGGTGCAGGCCGCCGTTACCTCAATCCGGCACAAGATCGACATCAACACGCTGGAGAAGGCGGCGGGCTCATCGCTCGGCCTCAACGAGATTGGCTTCTGCAACATCTCGGCGAACCAGCCGATCGCTTTCGACGCCTACAAGACCATCCGCGAGGCGGGGGCCTTCATCCTGATCGACCGCTTCACCAACCTGACGGTTGGCGCGGGCATGATCGAGTTCTCGCTGAACCGCGCCACCAACGTCCACCGCCACGCGATGGACGTCACCAAGTCCAGTCGCTCACTGATCAAGGGCCACAAGCCGGCGGTGCTGTGGTTCACGGGCCTGTCCGGCGCAGGCAAATCCACCATCGCCAACATCGTGGAGCGCAAGCTTTCGGCGATGGGCGCGCACACCTATTCGCTCGACGGTGACAACATTCGTCAGGGGCTCAACAAGGATTTGGGCTTTACTGACCAGGACCGCGTCGAGAACATCCGGCGCATCGGTGAAGTAGCGAAGCTGTTCGTTGATGCAGGGATGATCGTCCCTGCCTCGTTCATTTCGCCGTTCCGGGTCGAGCGCGACATGGTGCGCGGTCTGGTCGAGAAGGGCGAGTTCTTCGAGGTGTTCGTCGATACGCCGCTGCATCTGGCCGAACAGCGCGACCCGAAAGGGCTCTACAAGAAGGCGCGCGCCGGGCAGATCCGCAACTTCACCGGCATCGACAGCCCGTATGAGGCGCCGGTATCACCGGAACTGCACCTCGACACCTCGTCGGATTCTGCCGACGCGCTTGCCGACCAGGTTGTCGAGCACCTGCGCCAGGCGGGGATCATCGGATCTTACGGCGAACCGCTGAACGATTTCTCGATCTGACGCGCTTGCGCGGCCTCATGTTATAATATAACAGCTGGCTCATGACGGACTCCGAGGCAGCCATCGTTCTGGGCGCCGGCGCGCTCAGCGTGGCAGGCGTGGCGTTCGCGCTGCTCGCGTCCACGATGGCGCGTCGCGTGACCGACATTGTGGGCATGGCCGGCGGCGTGGTGATCCTGTTTGTGGGACTCACTCACCTTGCGCCTGAGGCGTTCGCGGCGGGGAATGTCGAGCGCATCTTCCTGGTCGGCGGCGCTGTAGTCGGCATTTTGCTCGAAATGATTTTTCGCGCTCGCGCGTCGGCGTCGCCAGGGGGCGAGCGTGCAGGCGCTTGGCTGGGAATTGTCGTGCTGGGGCTGCACTCCACGCTGGACGGCGCGGTCTACACGTCCGTGTTCTGGCACGGCGAGTCCTCGGGGCTGATGGCCTCGCTGGGCCTGATCCTTCACGAGGCGCCGGAGGGCATCGTCGCGATGGCGCTGGCGCTGCAGGCGGGGCTGAAGCCGCCGGTTGCTGCCGTGACCGCCGTGCTGGCGTCGTCCGTGACGACGCCGCTTGGCTGGATCATCGCGCATGCGATCGGGGAATCCGGTCAGGGCGTCATGCAGGTGATGTTCGCTGCGTCGGCGGGCCTGCTGTTATATGTCGGCTGGCACATGATCGCCGGCGGTATCAGGGCGCTGAGGCGGACCTGACGCACGGAATCCGGCAAAACCGGCGGGCTTGCGCACAAGTCTTGCGAACTTTCTCACGCTAGCCGTTTCGCGCGCGCTTCGTTCGCTCGGGATGCCGGTATATATCTCCGTCAAACGCCGGAGAATCCGATGGCTGACATGTTCGACAATCCCCTTGGCACCGACGGCTTCGAGTTCGTCGAATACACCTCGCCCGACCCGCATACGTTGGGCAAGCTGTTCGAGGGGTTCGGCTTCACGGCCGTGTCGAAGCACCGCTCGAAGAACGTCGTGCGCTACAAGCAGGGCGACATCAACTTCATCCTGAACATGGAGCCTTCGGGCCAGCCCGCGGCGTTTCGCGGCGTGCATGGCCAGGGCGCCAATGCGATGGCGTTCCGAGTGAAGGACGCCGCCAAGGCCTATGCCGAGGCGATCAAGCGCGGCGCCGAGCCGGCCTTCACCCATGTCGGCCCGATGGAGCTGAACATTCCAGCGATCCAGGCGATCGGCGGGGCTTACATCTATCTGGTGGACCGCTACGGGGCGCACGGCATCTACGACATCGATTTCGTGCCGATCCCCGGCGCGAATGAAGAGAAGAACTCAGTCGGCCTCACCTATCTCGATCACCTCACGCACAACCTGTTCCGCGGCAACATGGACAAGTGGGCGAGCTACTACGAGAAGATCTTCAACTTCCGCGAGATCCGCTATTTCGACATCGAGGGCAAGCAGACCGGCCTTGTCTCGAAAGCGATGACGTCGCCTTGTGGCAAGATTCGGATTCCGCTCAACGAGTCTCGCGACGACAAGAGCCAGATCGAGGAATTCCTCAAGGACTATGGCGGCGAGGGCATCCAACACATCGCGCTGGGCACGGACGACATCTACGCCAGCGTGGAAGCGCTGCGTAAGCGCGGCGTCCCGTTCCAGTCGGCGCCCGACACATATTTCGAAGGCATCGGCCAGCGCCTCGGCGCGCATGGCGAGGACGTGGAGCGGCTACAGAAGAACCAGATCCTGATCGACGGCGCGCCGACCAAGGGCCAGGGCCTGCTGCTGCAGATCTTCACCGCCAACCAGATAGGCCCGATCTTCTTCGAGCTGATCCAGCGCAAGGGCAATGAAGGTTTTGGCGAGGGAAATTTCAGGGCGCTGTTCGAGAGCATCGAGGCGGATCAGATTCGACGCGGGGTGTTGAAGGAGGCGTAGGGTTCGACATACCTGGCCCAATCCTTCCACTTCTCCCCCACGTAACCTCTGCACGCCCACTGGACAGCCTCGCGCAAAAGGAGAAGCATCCGTAGGCAGGAGCGCTATACTCTGCGGCGCATATCGAGATCGCCGCGCGCGCAACTTGCCAGCCAGGCCCCGGCGTGGGGCCGCTTGATGGCGGGACGGACATGACGACCTTCACACTCAACGGAAAGGCAATGACGGTCGACGTCGATGCCGACACGCCATTGCTCTGGGTCATCCGCGAGCAGGCGGGATTGACCGGCACCAAGTTTGGATGCGGGGTCGGCATGTGCGGCGCGTGCACCGTGCACATCGGCGGCAAGGCGGCGCGATCCTGCCTCACCCCGGTCAGCGCGGCTGAAGGCCAGACCATCGTGACGATCGAGGGGCTCGATCCCAAGGGCGAGCATCCGGTGCAGAAGGCCTGGCAGGAGATACAGGTGCCGCAGTGCGGCTACTGCCAGTCCGGCCAGATCATGCAGGCCGCCGCCGTGCTGAAGGACAATCCCGACATCTCCGACGCCGACATCGACGCGCAGATGACCGCCAATCTCTGCCGCTGCATGACCTATCCGCGCATTCGCGCTGCTGTCCGTCAGGCCGCCAACGCGATGAAGGGAGGCTGATCCATGGATACGCCGATCAACAAATCCTCCGCCATTCTTTCCCGCCGCGGATTTCTCGTGGCCGCCGCTGGAACCGGCATCGCCTTCTCCTTCCTCACGGCCTGCACGACGGACGACACGTCGACCGCTGCGCCGTTTGAGCCGACGCAGTGGTTCTCGATCGACAATGCCGGGATCGTCACCGTCAACGTGATCCGCGCGGAGATGGGCCAGCATGTCGGCACGTCGCTCGCGCGCATCCTTGCGGATGAACTGGAAGCGCCCTGGGAGAATGTGCGCGTCGCCCATGTCGACAGCGATCCGAAATGGGGCCTGATGGTCACGGGCGGATCATGGTCCGTGTGGCAGACCTATCCGCTCTACAGCCAGGCTGGCGCTGCGGGGCGCGCGGCGTTGATCGAGGCGGGGGCTGCGGCGCTCGGCGTCGATCCCGCCACATGTTCGGCTGCGAATGGCGAGATTGTCTCGGGCGACAAGAAGATTTCCTACAAGGACATCGTCCGCAAGGGCGGCCTCACCAAGACCTACACGCCGGAGGAACTCGGCGCGATTCAGCTGAAGCCGGTCGCCGACCGCACGCTGATCGGCAAGCCCGTGATGTCGCTCGACATCGTCGAGAAGACGAATGGAACGGCCGTCTACGGCATCGACGCGAAAGTCGATGGCATGGTCTATGGCTGTCCGATCCTGCCGCCGACGCGGAATGGTTCGGTGGTCAACAGCATCGATGATGCGGGCGCAAAAGGCATCAAGGGCTACCTGCAGACAGTTACGCTGACCGACCCGTCGAACACGGTGCCCGGCTGGGTGATGGTGATCGCCGACAGCTGGCCCGCCGCGAAGAAAGCGGCAGCCGCCATCAAGGTCGACTATACGGCTGGACCGACAGCGAAGGTTTCCGAGAAAGACCTTCAAGCCCATGCGACGAAGCTGATCGCGGATTCCGCGAAGGGTTCGGTCCTCCCGACCGGCGCCACGGATACAGCGCCCGTCTTCCGCGCTGCCAGGTCCACGCTCGATGCGACCTACACCACCGCGACTGCACTCCACTTCCAGATGGAGCCCCTCAACGCGCTGGCGCTCCAGAAGGACGGCAAGTGGGAAATCCATACCGGCAACCAGTGGCAGAGCCTTGTGCTGCCCTGGCTCGCCGCTGCGCTGGAAGTTCCCGAGGCGGATGTCGTGATGAAAACCTATCGCCTCGGCGGAGGCTTCGGCCGCCGTCTCAATGGCGACTATGCCGTCGGTGCGGCGCTGGCGGCGAAGGCCGTGGGCAAGCCGGTCAAGATGATCATGTCGCGCGAAGACGACGTGAAGTTCGACAGCGTCCGCTCGCCATCGGTGCAGAAAATGCGCATGGCGTTCGATGGCGCCGGCAATGTCACCGGCATGGAACACCATGTCGCCTGCGGCTGGCCCACCGAAGTGATGGCGCCGTTCTTCATGCCGAAAGGTGAGAAGGACGTGCCGTTCGATCCCTTCGCGATCAATGGTGCAAACCACTGGTATGCGGTCGGGGCGCACAAGGTGCGTGCGATCTCCAACGATCTTGCTAACCAGACTTTCCGGCCCGGCTGGTTGCGGTCCGTGGGTCCGGGCTTCACCAACTGGGCGCTCGAGAGTTTCATCGATGAAGCCGCCCACAAGCTGAAGATGGACCCGGTCGCCTTCCGCCTGAAACTGCTCACCGCAGAAGGCGCGAACGCGGGGTCGGCGCCCAACTCGGTCGGCGGCGCGAAGCGTCAGGCGAATGTGGTGCAGATGGCTGCGCAGAAGGCCGGCTGGGGCTCGCCGCTGCCGGCTGGAACAGGCCTCGGGCTCGCCACCAGCTTCGGCCAGGAACGCGACATGCCGACCTGGGTTGCGTGCGTCGCACGCGTCAATGTCGACCGCGCCACCGGCAAGGTGAAGGTCGAGAAACTGACGCTCGTCGCCGACGCCGGAACGATCGTCGATCCGGATGGCGCGCTCGCGCAGATGGAAGGGGCATCCCTCTGGGGCCTGTCGCTAGCGCTGCATGAGGGAACTGAGTTCGAGAACGGCAACGTCAAGGCGCTCAATCTCGGCGCGTATACGCCGCTGAGGCTCGCGGATGTTCCCGAACTCGACATCAGCTTCGTTGAGTCAGCAGAAGTGCCTGTCGGGCTCGGCGAGCCGGCGACGACCATCGTCGGTCCGGCCATCGGCAATGCGATCTACAACGCCGTCGGCGCGCGCCTGCGGCATATTCCGATCACGGCTGCGGCGGTGAAGGCCGCGATCTAGGGTTATGGTCAAGCATCCAGCCGCCGCGCGACGGCTGGATGCCCGACCGTTTGCGCGGCATAGTGCGCGCCATGACAAACCAGATTCTCCCCGTCGAAGGCGCCTGCATGTGCGGGCAGGTGAAGCTGCGTGTGAGTGCGCCGCCCATCATCACGATGGCTTGCCACTGCAAGGGTTGCCAGAAGCTCAGCGCCAGCGCGTTCTCGCTCACTGCGATGTTCCCCACCGAGGCTGTCGAGGTGATCGGCGAAACGGCCATCGGCGCGCTGCACGGCGAGTCGACATACGAATACTGCCCGCGCTGCCTCAACTGGCTGCTGACGCGCCCTGCTGGCCTTCCCTTCGTCAATGTCCGCCCGACCATGTTCGAGGTGGAAGCCTGGTCGACGCCCTTCATCGAAAGCCATATCAGCGAGCGCCTGCCATGGGCGCGAACGGCGGCGCGGCACAGCTTTGCGAAGTTTCCCGATCCTGAGCACTACGGGCCGCTGATGGCGGAGTACGCCGCGCAGGCCGGCGGCTGACCTTTTGCGCCTCCGCCCGCCCGTGCTAGGCCTCTGAAAACAGAAACGGCAGGGAGTTTCGACATGCGTGCACGTATCCTGTTGCTTGGAACCGCAATGGCGCTCGCCGCATGCAGCGGCGCGCCGGGTGTCGAGGAAGGCTCCGCCGCAAACCCGAAATTCGAGGCCGAGATCCGGCGCACCGCCTTCGGCGTTCCACACATCAAGGCCGATGACATGGGCGGCATCGGCTATGGATATGGCTATGCGAGCGCGCAGGACAATGTCTGCGAGATCGCCGACCGGTTGCTCACCGTGTCCGGCGAGCGCGCCCGGCATCATGGCCCCGGCGACAACGACGCCAACATCGCGAGCGACCTCTATCACCAGCGCATGATCGCCTCGCAGCGCGTCGAGCAACTCCTCGCCGGCGCGGCCTCATCGCCCGACACGCCCAGCGCAGAGGCCCGCGCGCTGGCCGACGGCTACGCCGCTGGCTTCAACCGCTACCTGCGTGAGAACCGCGCGAAGATCACCGATCCGCGCTGCAAGGACGCGGCATGGCTACGCGAAATCACCGCCATTGATTTCTGGCGCCACATGTATGTTGGCCAGACCGTGGACGGCTTCTTCGCGCCGACCACCAACGCTGCCCCGCCGGGCGCCGACCGCGCGGCGATTGCGCCAGACCTGATCCCCGAAGACGCATCAGGCTGGGGCTCGAACGCCTACGCCATTGGCCGCGAGATGACGAAGAACGGCAAGGGCGTCCTGCTCGGCAATCCGCATTATCCGTGGGATGGCGTGAACCGCTTCTACCGCACGCACTTCATCATCCCGGGCGACATCAACATTGTCGGCATCAGCTATATCGGCATGCCGATGATCCGCATCGGTCACACCGAAACACTGGCCTGGAGCAACACCGTCTCCACCGCCCGCCGCAACGGCTATTACGAACTCACGCTCAACCCTGCCGACTCGACGCAGTACCGCTATGAAGGCGCCTGGCTGCCGATGGAGAAGCAGAGCGTCACCGTGCAGGTGAAGCGCGGCGAGAAAATCGAAGCCGAAACCCGTGACCTCTATTCCACACGCTGGGGCCCGCTGTTCGAATCCCAGTCCTTCCCGTGGACCAAGGACCGCGCCTACGCCCTGCGCACGCTCGAAACCGGCCTGCGCGATCCGGACCAGTACATGGCGGTCTGGCGCTCGAAAACCGTGCGCGACATGAAGAAGTCGCTCGCCCGCTGGCAGTCCTTCCGCTTCAACGCCACCGCCGTCGATTCAACCGGCGAGGCGCTCTACGGCGACATGGGCCTCCTGCCCAACGTGCCGATGGCGCTGGCGGAGAAGTGCACGCTCTCTGACTTCGCGAAGAAGCAGTGGAAAGAGGGGCGCTTCCCGATCCTCGATGGATCGCGCAAGGAATGCGAATGGGCGACCGACGCGGATTCCTCCACGCCGGGCGCAGCAGGCGCGGCTGCCGGCCCACATCAGTTCCGCACTGACTACGTGCTCCAGAGCAATGACAGCTACTGGCTCACCAACATGTACGCGCCGATCACCGGCCTTAGCCCGATCTTCGGCGACGAGGCCACACCACGCAGTCTCCGCACTCGCGCAGCCCACGAGCAGGTCGAGCGTCGCGTCGCCGGGACCGATGGTTTCGGCGCGCCGAAATTCGATCTTGAAACCATGAAGCAGGTGATGCTCTCCAACCGCCACCATGGCGGCGAGCTCGTGCGGGACGATCTGGTGACGGCCTGCAAATCCTCCGGCAAGCCGAAGCTCGCACCGGCGTGCGACGCGCTTGCGAAATGGGATTTGAAGGTGAACCTCGATAGCCGCGGCGCCCATCTTTTCCACTTCTTCGCGGAGGCTGGTGGCATCCGGTTCAAGGACGCGTTCGATGCGAAGAACGCCGTCCACACACCTGCGAAGCTCGACACGGGTGATGCCCGCGTGCTCGCGGCGCTCGAAACGGCGGTGGACAAGCTCGCCGAACTCAAGATCCCCCTCGATGCGAGGCTCGGCGACGTGCAGGCTGAAACCCGCAATGGGAAGCGCATCCCCATTCACGGCGGCGCTGGTTCGGAAGGCGTGTTCAACGTCATCACGGTTGACAGCCTCGAAGCAGAAAAAGGCTGGACCAGCATTCGCCATGGCGCCAGCTGGATCTACGCCGTCGAGTTCACCGAACAGGGCCCAAGATCGCAGGGCTTCCTTTCGTACTCACAGTCGACCGATCCCACCTCGCCGCACCACAGCGACCAGACGGAACTGTATTCGCGCAAGGGCTGGGATGACCTGCTCTGGCGGGACGCGGATGTGGAGAAGGCCACCGTCACGCGCGTGACGATCAGCGAGTGAGGGAATGAGCGAAACGATCCTCTACGGTTACTGGCGCTCCTCCGCCACCTATCGCACGCGCATCGCGCTGAACCTGAAGGGCGTCAGCTATCGCACAGTCGGCGTTCACCTGCTGAAGGACGAGCAGACGACGCCGGAACATCTCTCGCGCCATCCGTCCGGCCGCGTGCCGATCCTCGAGATCGACGGCCATCGCATCGGGCAGTCCATGGCGATGATCGACTATCTCGACGAGACCCGCCCCGACCCGCCGCTACTTCCGCGCGAGCCACACCTCCGCGCCCGCGTGCGCGACCTGAAGGACCAGATCGTTGCCGACATCCACCCGCTCAACAACACGTCCACGCTGGCGCGCCTGCGCAGCCAGTTCGGCGCGGACGATGCGGCGATCGCAAGCTGGTACGAGCACTGGGTCGTTCGCGGTTTCCAGGTGCTGGAGCAGATGCTGCCACCGACCGGCGACTACTGCGTCGGCGCCGCGCCCACCCTCGCCGACATCGTGCTGGTCCCGCAGGTCGCCAACGCGCGGCGCTACCCGCAGATCGACCTCACGCAATTCCCCAACATCGTGCGCATCGACGCTGCGCTGACGAAGCTGAAGCCATTTCACGACGCAGCGCCGGAACAGCAGCCGGAGGCGAGGCAGCAATGACCAAAGGCAAATGGATTCCCGTTCAGGGCGCCGAAGGCAGGCATTCAAAACAGGCGCATGCGGATTTGCCCGAGGGTACGTATGAGCGCGAGATGTCGAAGGAGGGCTTCTTCGGGCCTGCCGCTTTTTTCTATCACCCGAAGCCGCCCACGGGCTGGACCGATTTCGAAGGCCCGCTGCGGCCGCGCGCGTTCGATCTGACGCGCGCACATGGCGGCGTTTCATCGCCGTGGAAGGCGCCGGTCATCCTCCACAACAAGGCGTGCGAGATGCGCTATTGGCGCATGGCGTCAAGTCAGGAGAACATCGCTCGGAATTCCGATGGCGACACGCTGTTGTTCGTCCATGTCGGTTCAGGCCATCTCTACACCGACTGGGGGCATATGGAGGTCGAGGCGGGGGATTATGTCTATCTGCCGCGCGGGGCGATGTGGCTTATCGATCGCGCGGGCGCCGACCGCGTCGAAATCCTGATCATCGAGGCGACCAACGCGCACTTCACCTTGCCCGATCGCGGCCTGCTCGGGCCGCACGCCATCTTCGATCCGGCCGTGCTGCAGACGCCGCGCATCGACGCGGCGCATCAGACGATGCAGGCCGAGCCGGGTGCGTGGACGGTGGAGGTCAAGAAGCGCGGGCAGGTCTCGACGATCACCTACCCCTATTTCCCGATGAACGCGGTCGGCTGGCATGGCGATCTTGCGCCGGTGAAGCTCAATGTGCGCGACATTCGCCCCGTCGTCTCGCACCGCTATCACCTGCCGCCCAGCGTCCACACGACCTTCCTGTCGGATCGTTTCGTGGTCTGCACCTTCGCGCCGCGCCCTTTCGAGACCGACCCTGGCGCGATCAAGGTGCCCTTCTTCCACAACAACGACGATTTCGACGAGGTGCTGTTCTACCACGCTGGCGACTTCTTCAGCCGCGACAACATCAAGGCCGGCATGATGACGTTCCATCCCTCCGGCTTCACGCACGGTCCGCATCCGAAAGCGCTGAGGAAGATGTTTGTGCAGGACAAGGCGATGACTGACGAATACGCGGTGATGATCGACACGCGCGATCCTCTCGATGTCGGCGAGGCTGCTGAGGAGCTGGAGAACAAGGAGTACGTCAACAGCTGGAAGACGGCCGAATGAGGCGATTGGCCGCCGCAACAATTCTCCTGGTGATCTCCATGGTTTCGCTGCCCACCACGCCCCAAACGCAGATCGTCGCGCAATGGTCATCCGCTCCTGGCCTGGAAGCTCTCTTTCTTGTCGAGGACGCCCTGATTGATGCGGAGGGAGACCTTTTCGTCGTCGATGGCCACGACATAGGCCTCGGCAAGTTCAACGTTTTCATTTACGCCGACGATGCAAGCGTTGAGGGTGCGGTTCGGCGTATTGTCCGCATGGCGGAAAGCGGCCAACTTCCCGCAGGCATGAAGCTCGGTGTCGCACAGTACATCGACGCCGCGCGAACCGACTGGACCTTTCGGCCAGTCTATCCGGCCGGCCTTCCGTCGTTCGACATCATGTGAGCGAGCGACAGGCTGGCTAAACCGGATGAGCGTGCAAATCGGCTTTGGGCATTGCCAAGTCTCCGCCGTGCGCCATCTTGAGTCATGAGATTCAATGGAGCCTGGATGAAGCGCCTTTTTGGCCTGCTTGTCGTTTCCGTCGCCCTGCTCGCCGCGTGCGGCGGCGGGGAGACTGCGCCGGACGCGGAAACGCCGCCCCCGGCCCTGCCGAATTCCGCACCCGACCTCACCGTCCTCCCGCCTGAGCCGCCAGAAGCTGACCGAATCGGCGCGACGATGCTCAGCTGCGGCGGCGAGCAATTCCGCGTCGCCTTCACCGACGCCGGGGCCACCCAGGTCAATGACGACGGATCGAACACTGACCTGCCACTGCTCCCCGCCGGCCCCGACACCGAGCCCGGCGTCTCCGTTTACAGCGACGGGCGGATCAGCTTCGCGAAGAAGGGCGGCGGCGACACACCCACGGAAATCCGCTTCGCCCGCGGCCGCATGGCGTGGGTGGACTGCGCCATCGCACAGAACTGAGGTCGGCGAGATCGCAGACCCCCACCTGTCCTCCCCATGAATGGGGAGGGACCTTGCGGCGCGAACTTGCGTCGCAGCGAAGGCCGGTGATGCAACGCGGTTCCTCCCCATTTATGGGTAGGACAGGTGAGGGTCGTCTTCCCACGTTCTCCACTGTCACATTCAACGCTCCATTTGCCTCCGTCGCGCCCGCGTCCTAGAAGACGCACATGAAGCTCGCCTCTCTCAAACACGGCCGCGATGGACGGCTGGTCGTGGTCTCGCGTGATCTCACGCGCTTTGCCGACGCCGGGCATATTGCGCCAACTCTGCAGGATGCGCTCGACAACTGGAAGCGTCACGCCCCGCGTCTGCACACGCTGGCGGACGAGGTGGAGATCGGCTCTGTGCCGACCGACCGTTTCCACGAGAAGGATTGCGCCTCGCCCTTGCCGCGCGCCTATCAGTGGGCGGATGGCTCGGCGTATGTGAATCACGTGGCGCTGGTCCGCAAGGCGCGCAACGCCGATATGCCGGACACGTTCTGGACCGACCCGCTGATGTACCAGGGCGGCTCCGACGCGTTCCTCGGCCCGCGCGACCCCATCCCGCTCGCCGACGAGGCCTGGGGTTGCGACATGGAAGGCGAGGTCGCTGTCATTACAGGCGACGTGGCCCTCGGCGCCAGTCATGAAGAGGCGCAGCGGGCCGTCCGCCTCGTCATGCTGTGCAATGATGTCAGCCTGCGTAACCTCATCCCCAACGAGCTGGCCAAGGGCTTCGGCTTCTTCCAGTCCAAACCGTCCTCCGCATTCTCGCCGGTCGCGGTGACGCCGGACGAACTCGACACGATGTGGGATGGCGACCGGCTGAACGGCACGCTCTCCGTCCGCCTCAATGGCGAGTCGTTCGGCCGCGCCAACACGCGCGCCGACATGACGTTCGATTTCCCGACGCTGATCGCGCACGCTGCTAAAACGCGCGCGCTCGGTGCGGGCTCGATCATCGGCTCTGGTACGGTGTCGAACCGGGGCGAGGATGGCGGGCCGGGCAAGTCGATCAGCGAGGGCGGTGTCGGATATTCGTGCATAGCTGAACTGCGTATGGTGGAGACGATCACGCAGGGCGCGGCGAAGACAGGATTTCTCAAGCGCGGCGATCGCGTGGAGATCGAAATGCTGGATGATCGCGGCCGTTCCGTTTTTGGACGGATCGACCAGGTCGTCGGCGGCTAGCAAGGGATATGAGAATGGCGAGCAAGATCTATCCCAGCGCGCAGGCGGCGCTTGATGGCGTGCTGTTCGACGGCATGACGATCATGGCCGGCGGCTTCGGCCTTTGCGGCATTCCGGAAAATCTCATCGCGGAGGTGAAGCGGCAGGGAACGAAGAACCTCACCGTCATCTCCAACAATGCCGGCGTCGATGGCTTTGGGCTCGGCGTGCTGCTGAACACGCGGCAGGTAAGCAAGATGATCTCGTCCTATGTCGGCGAGAACAAGGAATTCGAACGTCAGTATCTCTCCGGCGAACTTGAACTTGAATTCAACCCGCAAGGCACGCTGGCCGAACGCTGCCGCGCCGGCGGCGCGGGCATCCCGGGCTTCTACACCAAGACCGGCGTTGGCACGATCGTCGCCGATGGCAAGGAGCATCGCGACTTCAACGGACAGACCTACATCCTGGAAACCGGCCTCGTGTCCGACCTGTCGATCGTGAAAGCCTGGAAGGCCGACACGCAAGGCAATCTCGTCTTCCGCAAGACCGCCCGCAACTTCAACCCCGACATGGCGACCGCCGGAAAAGTCTGCGTCGTCGAGGTGGAGGAGATCGTCCCCGTCGGCTCGCTCGATCCCGACCAGATCCACCTGCCGGGCATTTTCGTGAACCGGATGATCAAGGGCCGCTTTGAGAAACGCATCGAGCAGCGGACGGTACGCAAGAAGGCGACAGCTTGATGGCGACCAAGACAAAGCCCGCGACCAACATCGCCGCCGCCGGCCTGACCGCGCAGCAGCAGAAATGGTTCGTGTCCGTGCGGGAGGGGCTGGAGCGCGACACCGGCAAGACGCTGGAGCAGTGGGCGGCAATCGCCCGCAAAAGTCCGGAGACGAAACACGGCGCGCGCTTGAAATGGCTGAAGGAGCACTACGGCCTTGGCGTCAACCGTGCGGCCACCGTGCTGGATGCGGCTTTCGGCGGCGAGAATATGGGGTGGGACGCCCCTGAAAAACTTGTTGCGGCGCTCTGGAAGGACCCAGCCCAGCTGAAAATCCACGACGCACTCGTCGCCGCGATCTCGAAATTCGAAGGCGTCACCATCGGTGAGCGCAAGACCTTCACGGGGTTCTCGCGTCGCGCCCAGTTCGCGGCTGCGCGGCCCGCGAAAGAAGGCGTTCGCCTCGGCCTCGCCGCCGATCCGAAATCATCGAAACGCCTCGCTGCGCCAAAGAAGAACGAAGGCTGGTCGGACCGCAACAAGTCCGTCCTGGTCCTCACATCCACCAAAGACATAGACGCCGAACTCAAGACGCTGCTCAAGACAGCGTTCGAGGCCTCGTAAGGAGACCGCCATGCCCTGGGATCGTGATCAGATGGCCGCGCGCGCGGCGAAGGAGATGCAGGATGGGTTTTATGTGAACCTCGGCATCGGCATTCCGACGCTGGTGGCGAACCACATTCCCGCCGGCGTGGACGTCACGCTGCAGTCGGAGAACGGCATGCTCGGCATGGGGCCGTTCCCGTTCGAGGGCGAGGAAGACCCCGACCTCATCAATGCCGGCAAGCAGACGATCACCGAGCTGGATCGCTCGGTGTATTTCTCCTCCTCGCAGTCCTTCGGCATGATCCGCGGCGGCCATATCGACCTTGCAATTCTCGGCGCCATGGAAGTCTCCGAAACGGGCGACCTCGCCAACTGGATGATCCCCGGCAAGCTCGTGAAGGGCATGGGCGGCGCGATGGATCTCGTGGCAGGCGTGAAGCGCGTCGTGGTCATCATGGATCACACCAGCAAGTCGGGCGAAACGAAGCTGCTGAAGAAATGCTCCCTGCCGCTCACCGGCAGACGCGTGGTCAACCGCATCATCACCAATCTCGGCGTGTTCGATGTGGTGGACGGCGGACTGAAGGTGATCGAGGCCGCGCCGGGCGTCACGCGTGAGGAAATTGCATCAAGCACGGAAGCCACGCTGGTCTAGCGCGACTCCGTTACGGAAGGCGCAGTCGTGCATTGTGGACGCCGCGCAGAAATTGGTGAAGACTGACGCGGTCGCGCAACGTTGGAATGCGCGACAGCGGTCCAAGGGGGACCAAGTCATGAAGATCATCCTGGGCGCCGCCTTGATCGCCGCATCAGCTCTCGGCAGTGCGTGCACACCCGCCGCCGAAACTCTCACGCTCGCTGGCAAGTGGGAGGGTGAGATAACCTGTTACCAGATGGCGAGCCCGCTCACGATGACGGTCGATGCCGCCACGCCGGCGAAGGCCAGCCTGTCGATGGGCTCCGGAGGCGCGCTTACCTGGGACGCCGACGTCAGCATTGACGCAGCAACACGCACAGCCACGATCAAGTCCACCATCCCCACGGGCGACGCCGAAACCATCACCGGCCCGCTCAGTGCTGACGGCAAGACCATCACCGGCGAGATGCCCCGCCAGCTCTGCAACACGTTCACGCTGACCCGAGCGGGCTGACCTAGACGCGCTTCAGCGCCGGGACTTTCCACTTGCGATCGCGAAGCTCTGCTTTCGGCAGGTAGGCGCGCAGCGCCAGCCGCAGCGGACCCGCGGGCGCTGGAAGCCAGTTCGCGGCAATCGCGCCATCGGGCTTCTCGCGCTGAATCAGGATGTCGATCGAGCCGTCTGCATTCCTGACAAGGCCGGCTGTTCGATCCCCGATCGAATAGCGGTTGATCGGATTCGCCGTGAAGAAGTACCGCCCATCGTCCTCGGGCTGGTAAATGGTCAGCGACCAGAACGCTTCCACCGGCACGCCGTCCGGCGGCACGCGCCAGACATACTTGTGCTCGCCGCTCAGACGCTCCGCGCTGTTGGGCTCATAGAGCGAATGAAAATACATCGCCTCGCTCTCAGGCAGGGCCGCCAGTCCGCCCAGCGCAATCGCCGCGCGTACCTTGTCGCTTGCCGCGAATTCGCCGACGCCGCGTTCCTGATAGCTCCAGCCATCCGAGATCAGATGGCGAAACTGGAAAGTCTCGCGCAGCATCGCCAGGCCCTTGGGCAGGTAGGCGCGCCACGCAGCGATCATCTGTCCCGTCGGCTTCGCCTGCATGACGCCGCTGATGCCGACGTCGAGATACAATCCGCGCCGAGCCAGATGGCCCTTGTCGCCCGGCGAACGCGACAGCATCTCGTTGACCACGGCAAGGAAGTTTTCCGGATCTTCCGCGCTTGTCGCTTTCACCGAGAACGTGCGTGGAGGCTTGTCGCTGGTCGGCTTGATCGTGATCTGCGTTTGCAGCGCCTTCGCTGCGGCGAGGTCGTCGGGCCCCTCGACCACGATGCGGCCCAGCATCCAGACGTCGTTGGTGCTGGACCTGAGAACCGTCACGCCCGCCGGCGCCGCGCCTGTCCAGTCGGGTCCAGCAATCCAGAAGCGGCCGCCCTTGCCCTTCGTCGGCCCCGTGCCGATGGCGGCGAAGTTGTCGGTGAAGGCGTCCATGAAGGTGATGTTGAAATAGCGCGCGAGGTCCGTCGGCGCGACGACTTCCACAGGGCCAGCGGAAAGCTCTAGCTGGGCGGACGAATAAATCGTGTCGTTGTTCGGCGCCGTGATCGCGCGCATCGAGGCATCGGCAAGTGTCGCACGGTGACCCATCCGGTTGAGCCCCGGTTGTGCAGCACGGTTCTGGCCGGTGCGCGCGATCTCGTAGAGCGGGAAGGCGTAGAGGAATGCCTGCTCCAGGCCTGCATCGCTGAGGCCTGTCGGCGCCGCGTGGATCGTCTGGCAGCCCGCAAGTCCGAGCAGCCCAAGCGCGCCCGCGCCCTTCATCATGTCCCGCCGACGCATGCGCGCTCCTCTGTGATACTCGCTGGTAGCGTTGGCGATCATAGGGGCAGAAACAGTGCGCGGAAGCCCTCGGGCGACACGAAAAAAAGCCCCGGGTCCTGTAAGGGCCCCGGGGCAGTTCCTCCTATGCCTCCCACAGGAAGCTCTTCAGTCAGCATCCAGAACGTTTGAGACGCGATCCGGATGCATTGCGAGACGCTACGCCTTCAGGTCGAAACGGTCGGCGTTCATGACTTTCGCCCACGCCGCCACGAAGTCCTTCACGAACTTCTCTTTCGCGTCGCTCGCGCAATAGACTTCAGCGAGTGCGCGAAGCTGCGAGTGCGAGCCGAAGATCAGGTCGGCGCGGGTGGCATGCCACCTCACATCGCCAGACTTGCGGTCGCGGCCTTCGTACAGGTTGTCGTACTTGTCCTCGACGGCCTCCCACTTCGTGCCCATGTCGAGCAGGTTGATGAAGTAGTCGTTCGCGAGCACGCCCGGCCGCTTGGTCAATACGCCGAGCTTGTCGTCACCGACCTGCAGCACGCGCAGGCCGCCGATCAGCGCGGTCAGCTCCGGTCCGGTGACGCCCAGCAGCTGAGCGCGATCGACGAGGTGCTCCTCGATCGCCATGATCGGCTTGCGGACATAGTTGCGGAAACCATCGGCCTTTGGTTCGAGCCAGGCGAAGGATTCGATTTCCGTCTCTTCCTGCGTGGCGTCGCCGCGGCCCGGTGAGAACGGCACTTTCACATCCACGCCGCCAGCCTTTGCAGCTTTCTCGATCGCCGCATTACCGCCCAGCACGATGAGGTCGGCCAGCGAGACTTTTTTCGCGCCAGCGTTGAAGTCCTTCTGCACGCCTTCGAGGGCGGAGAGCACTTTCGAGAGCTGGGCGGGATTGTTGACCTCCCAGTTCTTCATCGGGCTGAGGCGGATGCGTGCGCCATTAGCGCCGCCGCGCTTGTCCGAGCTGCGGAAGGTCGAGGCCGACGCCCACGCCATCGAAGCAAGGTCGGTGACCGACAGGCCGGTTGCGAGGATTTTCGCTTTCAGCGCATCGGCGTCGGCAGCATCGATATTGCTCGGCGCGCCGGAGATCGGGTCCTGCCAGATCAGCGTTTCCTTCGGAACCAGCTTGCCGCGATAGAGCTGCTTCGGCCCCATGTCGCGGTGGGTCAGCTTGAACCAGGCGCGGGCGAAAGCGTCAGCGAACTCGGCCGGGTTGTCGAGGAAGCGCTTGGAGATCTTGCCGTAGGCCGGGTCCATGCGCATCGCCATGTCGGCGGTGGTCATCATGGGCTGGTGCATCTTGGTCGGATCGTGCGCATCGACCACGTTGCGGCCCGCGTCGCCCTTCGGTTTCCACTGGTGCGCACCTGCGGGGCTCTTGGTCAGCTCCCACTCAAAGCCGTACAGCGTTTCGAGATAGCCATTGTCCCAAGTCGTGGGCTTCGGCTTCCACGCGCCCTCGATACCGGACGTGATGGTGTGGCCGGCCATGCCGCTCTCGAACGAGTTGACCCAGCCGAGACCCTGGAGATGGATTTCGGCGCCTTCCGGCTCCTTGCCGACATGGCTCTCGAGGCCGGCGCCGTGTGCCTTGCCGAAGGTGTGGCCGCCGGCGACCAGCGCCACGGTCTCTTCGTCATTCATCGCCATGCGGCCAAACGTTTCACGGATGTCGCGCGCGGACTTCAGCGGATCAGGATTGCCGTCCGGGCCCTGCGGATTGACGTAGATGAGGCCCATCTGCACCGCCCCGAGATCGCCATGCAGTTCACGATCACCGGCGTAGCGGGTGGCGGCATGGCTCGAGTCGGCGAGCCATGCGTCTTCGGCGCCCCAGTTCACGTGCGCTTCCGGCTCCCAGACGTCGGCGCGGCCGCCGCCGAAGCCGAACACCGGGCCGCCCATCGATTCGATGGCGACATTGCCGGTGAGGATCATGAGGTCCGCCCACGACAGCTTGGCGCCGTATTTCTGCTTGATCGGCCAGAGCAGGCGGCGCGCCTTGTCGAGGTTGCCGTTGTCGGGCCAGGAGTTGAGCGGCGCAAAGCGCTGCTGCCCGCGTCCGCCGCCGCCACGGCCATCGCCAGTGCGGTAGGTGCCGGCCGCATGCCAGGCCATGCGGATGAAGAAGGGGCCGTAATGACCATAGTCAGCCGGCCACCAGGACTGGCTGTCGGTCATAAGCGCCCGCAGGTCTTTCACGACCGCGTCGAGGTCGAGGCTGTCGAACGCCTTGGCGTAATTGAAACCGGCGCCCATCGGGTCTGAATCGGGCGTGTTCTGGTGAAGCACGCCGAGGTTCAACTGGTTCGGCCACCAATCGCGGTTCTGCCGGCCACGGGAGTGAGGAACGGGGCATTTACCGGTATCATCGGCCATCGAAATTCTCCTGTGGGATCGCGCTTTTTGGGCGCATTGGTCGGTTCGGACCGGGGGAAATTAGAACCGTTCCAAAACCGGCGCAAGGCCAGATTGGAATAATTCCAAAGACGTCAGCCGGCGCGTTTGTCGCGGATCGAGGCAAGCGTTTCAAGCACGTAGGCGCCTGGTGCTGGCGCGTTCTTCTTGAGCGCCCTTGGCGGGGCGACCTGATCGCCCGAACGCTGTTTCAGCCAGTCGGCCCAGAGGGGCCACCATGATCCGGCATGTTCCTTGGCGTAGGCCATCCAGCCATCGCTGGTTGGCGGAAGGATGTCGCTGATCCAGTGGCGGTACTTGTTCGCAGCCGGCGGGTTCACGACGCCAGCGATGTGGCCGCTATCGGCGAGCACGAAGGTGACATCGCCCCTGAACAGCTTCACGCCCTTGTAGACCGATGCGAAGGGCGAGATGTGATCCTTGCGCGCGGCGTGAATGAAGGTCGGCGTCGGAACGCGGCCGAGGTTCACCTTCTCGCCTTCCACTTGGAAGTCGCCCTTTGCCAGCGCGTTTTCAAGATAGAGCCTGCGCAGGCTGGAGAGGTGCAGCGGACCCGGCAGGTTCGTCTGGTCGGAGTTCCAGTAGAGCAGATCGAAAGCCTTGGCCTCGTGTCCGAGCAGATAGCGGTCCTCGACATAGCGCCAGATCAGGTCTTCGGGCCGCAACAGGTTGAAGGCGTCGCGCATGGCCTCGCCCGGCATGACGCCGCCGGCTTCGGCGATCATCTGCTCGATGCCGCCGATCGAATGGTCGTCGATGAACAGACCGAGATCGCCCGGCTCCGAGAAATCGGTCTGCGCCGCGAGAAGCGTCAGCGACGCCATGCGGCTGTCGTTCTCATCGGCCAGCCGCGCCGCGAGGATCGAGGCAAGCGCGCCGCCGACGCAGTAGCCGGCCACGTTGACGGGGACCTTGTGCTTGGCATGGACCCAGTCGAGCGCCGCACGGCCGCCGAGCTTGAGGTAGTCGTCCCAGCCGAAATCCTTCGTTTCCTCGTCGGCCGAGCGCCACGACACCATGTAGACGGTGAAGCCCTGGTCGCGCAGCCACGCCACCATCGAGTTGGCCGGCGTCAGGTCGAGCACGTAGTATTTGTTGATCCACGGCGGAAAGATCAGGATCGGGCTCGCATGCACGGTCTTGGCCGTCGCGTGATAGCGGATCAGCTCGATCAGCGGGTTCTTGAACACGACCTCGCCCGGCGTGACGGCGAGATTGCGGCCCGGGGCGAACGCGTCCGGATCGGACTGGGTGACAGACAGACGTCCGCCACCTGCATTGAAATCATCCTGCAGCTGCGCGAAGCCCTTCTGGATCGATTGGCCATCGGTCTCGAAAAGCGCCTTCAGCGCTTTCGGATTGCCCATCAGCATGTTCGACGGCGCCATCGCGGCGGTGGCCTGGCGGATGAAAAAGGCGGCGCGTCGGCGTTCGGTCTCGGTTAGGTCCGGCGCATTCCAGGCGAGGCCCTCGGCCCAGCCGGATGAGGCGAGAAACACGCGGCGCACGAAATCGAAGAATGGATTCTCGCGCCAGGCGGGGTCGGCAAAACGTGCGTCGGCGTCACCATCGATGGAGGGCATGCCGGCAGACATTTCCTGCATCGCCTGGGTGTGGCGGCTGAACAGGTCGAGCTGTGCTTCGTTGAAGGCTTCCGGCTTCCTCGAATAGGCTTCCGTCAGCACCTTGAAGGCCGACGCAGCCGCCTCGAGTTCCAGCTTCCGCGGGGCGGCTGCTCCGCCAGCCAGCTGCGTTATGTCCGAAAGTTCACGGCTGAGATCGGCGATCCGCTGGCCAAGGCGCGCGAAGCTGACATCCCGAAAATCCTCGCCCTTGGGCGGGATTTCCCCGGACTTGTCCGTTCCTGAAGGAGGTTTGCCCCCGGTCTCGGTCATCCCGGCAATCATCTCATGTGCCGGCGTCGGCTGAAACTGCCGCTCGCCAAATCGAATGACTTTCCCTAGGTAGTAACCGACACAAGCGCAATCGCGGGTCGATGTGACCCGCCCGGCGCAATCGCGGGTCGCCAGGACCTGCCCGGAAGGATCGGATGCACCGCCGCCTCGCGATCATAGCAGGATTGGCCGGCCTGACGCTCAGCGCAGGCTGCGCGAATCTGATGGAGCAATCGGCCATTTCGCAGATCGCGCCGGAATGGTTCGAGGAAAAGGCTGGCGAGGTAAAGGGGGAAGGCTATCCCGAACTCGCCGACATCCCGCAGGTGCGTCCCGTAAGCGGCAATGTGGCCGAGTGGCGAAAGCAGGCTGACACGCTGAAGACGTCCGCCGATCAGCTGGAAGCGCTTCCTGCCGGAACGGTGGGGACGCGGACGCCCGAGGAAATCCGAGCTATGGCGGCGCGGTGGCGCGCCCTGGCCGAGGGGACGGCCGTTCCGCTCGACGGGTCTGGAACGAGCAACCAGTAGCCGTCTTCCTGCGGTCGAATTTTCCCGATAGCTGCCGTTCCCATACGGCATTAGAGAATGATTTGCCCCGCCTCTGGTGATTCCGGTGCGGGGCCCGAGACAGGTGAACCGACATGATGTTGGATTTCCACAAGATCAGGCGCTTGCCGCCTTACGTGTTCGAGCAGGTGAACATCACCAAGGCCGGGCTGCGCGCCAACGGGGCCGACGTGATCGACCTCGGCATGGGCAATCCCGACCTGCCGACCCCGCCGCACATTGTCGAGAAATTGCGCGAGGCGTCACTCAAGCCGGACGTGCATGGCTATTCGGCCTCGCGTGGCATCCCCGGACTGCGCAAGGCGCTGGCGGCGTATTACGACCGGCGCTTCGGCGTGAAGCTGGACCCAGCCAAGGAAGTGGTCGTTACGCTGGGCTCGAAGGAAGGCTTCGCCAACCTCGCCCAGGCCATCGCGGCGCCGGGCGACACCATCATCGTGCCGAACCCGTCCTATCCGCTGCACTCGTTCGGCTTCATCATGGCCGGAGCCAGCATCCGCTCGGTCGAGGCGCACTCGCCGGAGCAGTATCTCTCCAACCTTGGCCGCGCCGTGCGCCATTCGATCCCGGCGCCGACGGCGATGGTGGTGTGCTATCCGGCCAACCCGACGGCCCAGGTCGTCGATCTCGATTTCTACAAGGAGGTCGTGAAGTTCGCGAAGAAGCACGAGATCTGGGTGCTGTCCGACCTCGCCTACACCGAAATCTATTATGGCGATCCGCCGCCCTCGATCCTGCAGGTTGATGGGGCGAAGGACATCGCGGTTGAAGTGACGTCGATGTCGAAGACCTACGCCATGGCTGGCTGGCGCGTCGGCTTCGCGGCTGGCAATGACAAGCTGATCGCGGCGCTCGCGCGTGTGAAGAGCTATCTCGACTATGGCGCGTTCACGCCGGTGCAGATCGCGGCGGCGGCTGCTCTCAACGGTCCGCAGGACTGCGTGGTCGAGCAGCGCGAAATCTACCGCACGCGTCGTAATGCAATGGTGGAAAGCTTCACGCGGGCCGGCTGGGAAATTCCCGAGCCCAAGGCGTCGATGTTCGCCTGGGCGCCCATTCCTGAACCGTTCAGGGAAATGGGCTCGCTGGAATTCTCGCTGCGCCTGATCAAGGAAGCGCATGTCGCCGTGGCGCCAGGCGCCGGCTTTGGCGAGCATGGCGACAACTATGTGCGCTTGGCCCTGGTCGAGAACGAGCAACGCATCCGGCAGGCTGCGCGCAATGTTCGCAAATTCATGGAAGCGAACGGCGTCAAGGTGAAGCCGGACAAGGAAGCCAAGGCGAAGCCTGAGGCGGCGCCGGCGAGGAAGGCTGCAGGATGAGCGGACCGGGGAAGACGTTGAGACTCGGCGTGGCCGGGCTCGGCACGGTGGGCGGGGGCTTGCTGAAACTGATTGAGCGGCAGGCAGAGCTGCGGCTGCCGGGCAAGCTGGAAGTGGTGGCGGTCTCGGCGCGCAACAAGAACCGCAATCGTGGCGTCGACATTTCGAAATTCCGCTGGGTTGATGATCCTGTCGAGCTGGCGCTTGCGCCGGACATCGATGTGGTCGTCGAACTCGTCGGCGGATCGGACGGGCCGGCCAAGCGCACGGTTGAGGCCGCGCTGCGCTCGGGCAAGTCGGTGGTGAGCGCGAACAAAGCGCTGATCGCGGAGCATGGCATCGAGATCGCTGCGCTGGCTGAGAAGCACGAGGCGCATCTTCTGTTCGAGGCGGCTGTGGCGGGCGCGATCCCGATCGTGCGGGCGGTAAAGAACTCGCTGTCGGGCGTGATCGTCAGCCGCGTGTCGGGCATTCTCAATGGGACCTGCAACTACATCCTCAGCGAGATGCTGCGGACCGGGGCTGCTTACGAGGACGTTCTCGCCGATGCCCAGCGGCTCGGCTATGCGGAGAGCGATCCCTATCTCGACGTGTCGGGCATGGACGCCGCGCACAAGGTGCTGATCCTCGCCGCGATCGCGTTCGGCGCGCAGCCGGATTTCAGCCAGGTGCAGGTCGAAGGCGTCGACAAGATCGAGGCCATGGACATCACGCTGGCCAACAAGTTCGACTACCGCATCAAGCTGGTGGCCGAAGCATTCCGCGCGAGCGGCAAGGAGGGCGGAGGCGTGCGCTGCCGCGTGGCGCCGGTGCTGGTGTCGAAAGAGCATCCGCTCGCCAGCATCAACGGTCCGCTGAATGCAGTGGTGGTCGAGGGCGAGCCTGTCGGCCGCCTGACCTTCACAGGCCCGGGCGCAGGCGCTGGTCCAACGGCTGCCGCCGTGATGGGCGATCTTGCGCGCCTGTTCGAGGGGCCTGCGACGCCGCCGCTCGGCAAGCCTTCGCGCGACCTCGCCGCGATCATCACTGCCGCCAACAGCGCGACGGACCAGGGCTCGTTCTTCATCGGCGCCAAGCTGGCCGACAAGCCCGGCATGTTCGCGGCGCTGACCGAGGAGCTGGCTGAGGCGGGCGTCTCGATCGACAAGCTGATCCAGGAATCCGCGGGTGACACAGGCGCGGCGCCGGTCGCGATCATGACGCATCCGTGCCCGCGCGCATCGGTGGAGAAGGCGCTGTCCAAGATCGCCGAGCTGAAGATCACCGCAGACGAGCCGCGCCTGCTCCGGATCGAGACGCGGGCGTGATGATGCGTGCGGCGATCGCAGCGATCGTGCTGCTCGCGGGATGTGCGCACGGGCAACTCAGGGACGAGGCGGGCCGGGCGGCCCTCTCCGATGCGGGCCAAGCCGTACCCGGCCTCCTGGTCGATATGCGTTATTTCGCCAGCGAGAATTTTGTCGGCCGTCCCATCGCGGGTTACGAGGCGCCGGTCTGCCTTCTCACACATCAAGCCATCGCCGCGCTTGCGCGTGTGCAGGCGCAGCTGACGGAATTCGGGCTCGGCCTGAAAGTGTTCGACTGCTATCGCCCTGCGCGCGCCGTAGCTGATTTCGCTGCGTGGGCGCGCCACCCGGCCGACCAGAAACGCAAGACGGACTACTATCCGAATGTCGACAAGTCGCGACTGTTCGAGCTTGGCTACATCGCAGAGCGGTCGGGCCATTCACGCGGATCGACGCTCGATGTCACGCTGGTCGATGCAAAGACGGGCGCAGAGCTGGACATGGGTGGCGCCTACGATCTTTTCGACACGCGCTCATGGCCGGGCGAACAGGGCGTTGGGGCTCAGGCGCGCGCGAACAGGATGCTGTTGCAGGATGTGATGACCGCCGCGGGTTTCCGTCCGCTGAAAGAAGAATGGTGGCACTTCACGCTCGATCAAGAGCCGTATCCGGACACGTATTTCGATTTCCTGGTCACGCCGCCGTAGGTCAACCGGCGCCGGGCGGCCATGGCTGGAGTGCCGCGTTATCCGGCAAATGCCGCTCGTTTTCACGCAGCCGGACCTGATCCATTACCGTTCCGTAGCGGGCTATTAACACATAAGGCGCATGGTCTTCTGCTGGAGGTGCAGCATGAAAGGCATTGTGTTCGTCGAACTGCTGGCGATGGCCGATCACGCGCTGGGTGAGGATGCGGTTGACGGCGTCATCGCGCGTTGCCCGTTATCCTCCAAGGGCGCCTACACAGCCGTGGGGACCTATCCCTCCTCCGAGCTTGGGCAACTGGTCGATGGGTTCAGCCACGCCTCGGGCGACTCGATCCCCGCCTTGCAGCGCGCGTTTGGCCACTGGATGCTCAGACGTTTCGCCGCAACGTTTCCGGTTTTCTTCGAGGTGCAGCAGGACGCATTCACGATGCTGGAGTCGATCGAGAACGAAGTGCATGCGGAAGTGCGCAAGCTCTACCCGGACGCCGAACTCCCGACCTTCGATACCGTCCGCGAGGGCGACGACACGCTGGTCATGACCTACAGGTCGCCGCGGCGGCTGATCGATTTCTGTCATGGCCTGATCGAGGAATGCCTCGTTCACTTCGGCGAGCAGGCCTCAATCACCTGCACCGACCTCTCGACAGCCGAGATGGGCGTCGCGGAGTTCCGTATTGTCCGCAAGGCGGCATAGGGGCCGGCATGCCGAACGACAATCTCAACGACAGTCGCGTTTCGCGAGCGCGCTATCTTCGGGAACGTTCCGCGCGTGAGAGCGCTGAACTCCTCCTTGAGGTGAAAAGTCGCGAGCTGTTTGCGGCGAACCGGAGACTGGAGGCGGAGGCCAAGCGGCTGGACGCCGCGGTTGCCGAGCGTACATGGGAACTCGAAAAGGCGCTTGCTCGCGCCGAAGCGGGGACACGCGCAAAAGCCCAGTTTGTCGCAAACATGAGTCACGAGATCAGGACGCCGCTCAATGGCGTGCTGGGAATGGCGCAGTCCCTCCTGGACGACGATCTTTCGCCATCCCAGCGCGAAAAGGCGTCCATAATCGTCGAGTCCGGACGCACACTGACGGTTCTGCTCAACGACGTGCTCGATCTGTCGAAGATCGAGGCGGGCAAGCTCGAAATTGCGGCGACGCCCGGGGACCTCGCTCACACGATCCGCCAAGCCAGCCGCCTGTTCGAGGCGCAGGCGGAGGAAAAGGGTCTCGACCTGAGGATCGAGCAGTTGCCGGACTTCCCGGAGCGGCTCTGCTACGATCCAACCCGTGTCCGGCAGTGCGTCAGCAACCTTCTGTCCAACGCGATCAAGTTCACTCACGCGGGCTCGATCAAGGTGTCCGTTTCGGCGACCCGCGCCGGCGATGGCGCTTATGTGGTGACCGTCAAGGTGGCCGATACCGGCATCGGCATGAGCGAAGCGACACAATCGCGGTTGTTCGCTTCGTTCATGCAGGTCGACGGCGCCACGACACGGCGTTACGGTGGTACGGGACTGGGTCTCGCCATCTCGCGAAATCTTGCGTGCCTCATGGGCGGCGATCTCACGGTGTCCAGCGAGGAAGGGCGTGGATCGACGTTCTGCCTGACCTTCAAGTCGGAGGCTGCCGACGCCACCGGCCGCGCCGAGCCTTCGATCATGACGGCGCAGCCTTCGCAAAAGAGTTCCGACCGGAAGCTGCTTGGCGTCCGCCTGTTGCTGACAGACGACAACGCGATCAACCGCCAGGTCATCAAGCTGTTCCTTGCTCCGCACGGACTGGAAATCATCGAAGCGGCGAATGGCATGGAAGCGCTGAGTGCGCTGGCTTCCAGGCATATCGACATCGTGCTGCTCGATATCCACATGCCGGTGATGGATGGCCGCGAGGCGATCCGGCGGATCAGGGGTAGCGCTGAGGCTTGGCGCTCGGTACCGGTGATCGCGTTGACGGCGGACGCGATGGTCGGCGACCGGGAAAAATTCATCGCACTTGGAATGTCGGACTATCTTTCCAAGCCGGTCGATCCGCGTGAGCTGGTCACCAAGATCACGTCGCTTGTAGGCGAAAGCTCTCAGGCGCTCGCTGTCGGATTCTGAAGCTTTCTACTCCAGCCCGTTCAACACGCTCCTGATCGTGTCGACCATCTGGTCGATGTGGCTCTTCTCAACGATCAGCGGGGGCGAGAGTGCGATGATGTCGCCGGTGACGCGGATGAGCAGGCCCTTGTCGAAGCAGGTGCGGAAGGCTTCGAGCGCGCGGGCGGTTGGTTTGCCCGGGCGGGGTTCCAGTTCGATGCCGCCGATCAGGCCGAGATTGCGGATGTCGATGACATGCTTCGCGTCACGGAGCGAGTGCAGCGCGTTCTCCCAGTAGGGCGCCAGCTCTGCGGCGCGTTCGAACAGGCGCTGTTCCTTGAACACGTCGAGCGTGGCGAGGCCGGCGGCGCAGGCCAGCGGATGGCCTGTCATGGTGTAGCCGTGGAACAGTTCGATCGGCGTCTCGGAGTTGGCGAGGAGCGTGTCGTGGACTTCGCGCGAGGCGGCGACGGCGCCCATGGGGACGGTGGCGTTGTTGATCGCCTTGGCCATGGTGATGAGGTCGGGCTTCACGTCGAAAAACTGCGAGGCGAACGGCGCGCCGAGGCGGCCGAAGCCGGTGATGACCTCGTCGAAGATCAGCAGGATGTCGTGTTTGGTGCAGAGTTCGCGCAGACGCTGCAGGTAGCCCTTGGGCGGGACGAGCACGCCGGTTGAGCCTGCGACCGGTTCGACGATGACGGCGGCGATGGTCGAGGCGTCGTGCAGCAGGACGATGCGTTCGAGCGCATCGGCGAATTCGGCGCCGTGTTCGGGCTGGCCACGGGTGAAGGCGTTTCGCGTGATGTCGTGTGTGTGCGGCAGGTGATCGACGCCGCCGACCATCGGGCCGAAGCCGAGGCGGTTGCGGCCGATGCCGCCGACCGAGATGCCGCCGAAATTGACGCCGTGATAGGCGCGTTCGCGGCCGATCAGCCGGTACTTGTTCGGCTTGCCCCGTGCGCGCTGGTAGGCGAGCGCGATCTTGAGCGCGCTGTCGACGCTTTCCGATCCTGAGTTGGAGAAGAAGATGCGGTCGAGGCCATCGGGCAGGAGGCCGGTGAGGCGGTTGGCGAATTCAAACGCCAGCGGGTGGCCGAGGTTGAAGTTGCCGGCATAGTCGAGCTCGCCTGCGGCCTTGCGGATGGCTTCGACGATCTTCGGCTGGTTATGGCCGGCGGCGACGCACCAGAGGCCCGATGTCCCGTCGAGAACCTGCCGGCCATCGGAGGTAAAGTAGAACATGCCGTCGGCGCGGACGACCATGCGCGGGTCGGCCTTGAACGCCTTGTTCGGCGTGAAGGGCATCCAGAAAGCGTCGAGCGAATTGGGGCGCGTGTGGGTCATGTTGCGAAACTGTCGTCTCGGCTCACGCTACGCAAGAGGGCGGCGCTAGTAGATGTCTTCCTCGGGGATGCTAAGTCCCGCCAGATCGATGAAGATGCGTCCGACCACGATCTCCTTCTTGGCGTCACTCCATCGATCGATGACATGGTAACGGTCGGCTCGTCCTTCAATGATCCAACGTGCGCCGTCTTTGCCGCTTGATCGCACCAGAACATCGTCCGAGCCCGGAATGCGGAAGGCGCCAGTCAGTTCGTCGTTGGGACGCAGAGTCCAGAAGTTAATTTGCTCGAGGCCCTTGGTGACACGCAAGCAATCGGAAGATGCAAGTACCCGTCGCTGGCGCAGGATCGGTCTTCCGTCCTGTTGCTCATCGCTTGGCAAAATGAGGTCAAGTGTGTGCGTATTCGCGCTGCGCGAGACCTGTATGATGACGGGCGCATGGAACGAGCGCAGCCATACCAAGCGATAGGTCTCGTCTGCTGTCGGTGGGCCACATGAGAGCGACGGCGCGCCCAGATGGTCGAGCGTTTCCGAATACGATTGGCGATCCTCAGCATCTTGGTCGTAGCTGCTGTTTGCTGGAGGCAGGCGGTCCGGATCGAATTTTTCGGTGAACGTACCGGCAGGGAAGTAATAAGTATGAGGGCCCGCGTTTCCGCAAGACAGTTGTGAGTTGGGCGCCGTTATGCAGGCGCATAGAAGAAGCATGCCGGATGCTAGCGACCATCGTTTCAATGTTGTTCCCTCCGTGCACCAGAAAAGCGCAGATCAAATGTGATGTCCAATTCGGCGTCTCGGGTATAGACAAGCACAAGAAAGGCCGGACTGTGAGCCGGCTTCACGTGGGAGAGCTTTGCAATGAAACGCCTGTTCCTTGCTTCCGTGGTCGCGTCTGGCCTGCTGATGGGCGGCTGCATGATAACGCCTGAAGCGCCGAAGCTGCCGAGCTATTCGGCGACGCTTGCGCCGGGCGCCGGCATCACGTCGATGGGCAAGGGCGCGGGGACGTTCACGCTCGATCCGGCTACGAAAGGCCTGACCTACACGGTTACTTTTGAAGGGCTCACGGGTCCGGCCACGGTTGCGCACATTCATGGGCCGGCCGAGCCAGGCGCGAATGCTGGTCCGGTAGCGCCGCTCGCCGGGACCACCAGCCCGCTCACTGGCACCGCCACGCTTACCGACGCCCAGATCGCCGAACTGAATGCTGGCAAATACTATGTCAACATCCACACCGGCGCGAACCGTGGCGGCGAAATCCGCGGGCAGATCACGGCGAACTAGCCTCTGCATCAGAGTGCAGCGCAGCATCAGGCGGCATTCCCCCAAGAGGGAATTCCGCTTGGGCGCCGACTCCGCCGGGCGTATGCCTCTGGCAAATGATTCGCGGCAGGAGACGATATGAGCAAGCTGACAACGTCCTGCTCGACACTTGGCTACGCGATGGCCGGGGCGACCATCGCCGCGGCCATTGCGGCGGAAGGCTGGGTCGGCCGGGGCGATGAAATTGGCGCCGAGCGGGCGGCGGTTGCGGCGATGCGCGATGCGCTGGCTGCGATCGATTTTTCAGGGCGCGTTGTCGTCGGCGAGGCAGATGGCGACATTCTCAATGTTGGCGCGATGGTCGGCACGGGCAGCGGGCTCGAACTCGATGTTGCGCTTGAGGCGCTCGAGGGCACGACGCTGACGGCCAAGGCGATGCCGAATGCGCTGGCGGTGATCGCAGCCGCGCCGCGGGGCGGGCTGCTGCAGGCGCCAGACCTGTACATGGAGAAGCTTGCGATCGGGCCGGGATATGAGACCGGCGTGGTCGATCTCGACGCGGATGCCGGCGAGAATGCGATCCGGCTTGCGCGGGCGAAGGGCGTCGATGTGCGTGACATCACGGCATGCGTGCTGGACCGGCCGCGGCACGAGAAGATCATCGCTGATCTCCGGAAAGCAGGCGCGCGGATCAATCTCATTCCCGATGGCGATGTGGCCGGCGTGATCAACACGGCGATGCCGGAGACCGGGATCGACATGTATGTCGGCCAGGGCAAGGCGCCGGAAGGCGTGCTGGCGGCGGCGGCGCTGCGCTGCGTTGGCGGGCAGATGCAGACGCGGTTCGTGTTTCGCAACGAGGCCGAGAAGATCCAGGCGCAGCGTGCCGGGCTGAAGGATGTGGGGCGGCGGTATGCGATCGAGGATCTGGTGTCGGGCGATGTGATCTTTGCGGCGACGGGCGTCACCAAGGGCACGCTGCTGGACGGGGCGGTGCGCCGGCGCGGGGTGGTCGAGACGCAGACGATGCTGGTGTCCTCGGCGGACGGCGTGGTGCGGATGCTGCGGTCGATGACGCCGGTGCGTGCGTAGCGGACGCGGCGGCGCGATCCCGGAAGCTGGCGCTTTCGGGGCAGTAGGCAGTGGGCAATTGACAGTAGGGTCGAGGCGGGCCGCGGGCTTTTGTGAGCCCGCGCGCGTGCTTCGACGGACGCGCGCTTTGCGCGCTGCTCAGCATGAGCGCTACGCGAGAGTTGCGGGATGTGGATGCAGCAACGCCCGCCAGCTCATGCTGAGCAGCGCGAAGCGCGTCCGTCGAAGCATGGGCGGCGCGTGACGTGTTCGCATCGACGCGCATGCGGATGCGGTGCAGGCGGCGGTGTTCGTTGGTGAAGAAGGCGGCGGCGGCGTGCAGGTCCATCATGGAGAGGCGATAGGCCTCGAAGCGTTCAGCGACGTCT
>JANOKS010000094.1:0-8177 GCA_031419455.1 Alphaproteobacteria bacterium | reverse complement strand
CAGACGCGCCATCGCACGCTCACGCAGATCCATCGACAAGGGTCCAGCCATGATGCCCGGCCTCCTTGCCGGCAAACATCATGAATCAGCGTTCGCAACCTTTGGGAATCCAGATTCTGCCTAAAGCGATCCCGCTCTAGCTGACACCGATTCCCCGCTGAGCCAGCAACTCTTCGACGTCCCGAAAACTCAGGGTGAAACGGAAGTAGAGCCAGACCGCATGACGGATCACATCGGCTGGAAAGCGGTGACGCTTGAAGGAAAGTCGCGCCATTGGGGTCCCCTGTCGCCGAAAACCGGACGATCCAGAGACCATAGCGCATTGGCCTGACAGCACCGCCGATTGGCGCGCCACGTCATTGATGTAGCAATTGTTGGAGGGGTCAATCGCTAATGCCGATGCACACTTAGACCCCCGCCATTGTTGCCGTTGTTCATTCCTGATAGGTCGAAACGGTCAGTCTCTCGAAGGCCCGCCCGCAAGGAGGCGGAGACGCTGCATGGATCAGGAAGCAGCCCGGAACGCGGTATTCGTGTCCTGCGACATCGTCTCCCACGGCGACGACCCCGACCATTCACGGCAGATCGAACGGATAAAGAGCCTGAACGCCTGTATTTCCGAACTATGCGGCGAGCGCTTTGGCCGTGACATTATCTGGGCCTCTGGCGGCGATGGGGGGCACCTCGCCCTGTTCGGCGACGACATGTGCGAGCTTGGCCTTCGGCTGATCGCTCGCCTCTATTCTTGGGCCAAAGAGACAGGGCCCGGCCCCGACAATGAGCCGATAGGATTGAGGTTGACCACTCATCTTGGCCCTGTGTCGGTGATCAGAGGCGCGGACGGCCGGGACGAACTTGTGGGAGATGGAATCAATGCCTGCGGGAGCCTGCTGAAGTTCGGCAGGGCAGGCATTGTGCTGGCAACCGCGCCATTCCGCGATCTTTGCGAGGGCCTTCGGCAGAATGACGGGCCTCTCTTCAGTAGGCTGACCTTTCACAGTGAGCAGCAGGTCTATCTCAAGCACGATCGCGCTATGATCATCCTGCCGATGGCCATCGAGGGATTGATCCCTCCCCCGGAAGCTAACCAAGCCCATCCCGAAAAGGCGCAGATTGCGAACGCGATAAAACGGGGAAGGTTATGGTCAGCGATCTATCACGCCAAGCGGCTGCTGCAGGTCGACTCGACCGACCCGCAGGCGATTGGGGCCTTGCAAGCTCTCAACCCTTCGCAGTTGGTTCTGCAGGCGCGGGGCGGGGACGGCTTCGAGGCTCATCCTCTGCTGTCGTCGCTGAACCGCCAGTCGCTGCAAGAACTGATCCGGGCGGCGCAACTCGTCGAACGAGAGGACGGCGAGACGATCTGCGCCCAGGACGATCCTGGCGATGCGATGTTCATCGTCCTCAAAGGCGGAATTGGCGTCGCAGCGGCGCCTCCGTTGGATGCGCCTACGGCGACAGCCCCTCCAAGCATTAGGTTCGGCGAAGGGCAGGTCGTCGGCGAGCTTGCTCTCGCGCTGAATCGGCGTCGAACGGCGACGCTCCAGGCCATCGGGCCGACAGCGTTCCTGTCGATCAATTACGATATCCTGCGCGGCCTGCTGGATTCCAGTCCGCAGGCCGGACGCCTGCAGCGGGTCTTCAGCGACTTCCTATTGGAGCGATCTTTGCGCTTTCTGTGCCAGAGCTGCACTTACCTAGCCAAGGGACCTAACGCCCCGCTGGCCGGGCTAAGCGATCCGTGGGAGACGATGGCGGCTGACGCTGAACAGTATAAACTCAATTGGGAACAGGCGACCGCGAAGCTGGCGTCCGAGGATCGCTTTGCCGCGCCCGGCGTCTACATTCTTGCCGGCGGCGCGCTGATCGAAGCCTCGCAGAACGAGATTGTTCCAAAGAAGCTGGACGCGACCGATCTCCCGCTCGTCTGTGTGAATCTGCCGGGCACGTTCGTCAGTTCTTGTCACCCCTTCCAGATCGACCCGGATGCCGGCGGATCGATCGTGAATGTGGTGCGGATTTCAGAACGATCCTTGCGGGCGTTCGGCCCCGCCGTCTTCGCCCGGCTTGTCGAGCAGCTGAAGAAACGCCTGACGGCCCAGTTCGCATTCGATGTCTTCATCAGCTATTCCAACCGCGACGAACAGATCGCCAGCGCGTGGCGAACGGCGCTGGAGCAGGCGGGCCTCCATGTCTACATGGGCCGTCCCGACGCGATGCTGAAATTCAAGAAGGCGATCGAACTCGCGCTGGCCGAATCTCTCGTGATGGTGCCGTTCGTCTCCGACCGCGCGGCTGGCCCGGATGGCCAGAGCGGGTGGGTGCAGCGCGAAATCGAGTTTCGAAAGACACTCTTCGACGAGGATCACTGCAACATCCTACCTATCGAACTGACGCGCGGCTTTGCGGCGGTCTTCGCAGACGGGTTCTCGGCGCTGGCCGTGACAGGAGATGGCCTCAATGACATCGCCACGGTCGTTGACGCGATACGAGCGGTCAAGACCGGCGTAAAACCGCCTCCCTTCGCGACCCGCCGCGAAGCAGGACTCAAAATCTAATCCTGGTCGGCTCTCAACAAGCGGGGAGGAGACGTCCAGGCCGGGTCGACAACCTCCACACATGTCCGCGTGGGACCCCCGTCCTGGGTGTTGACAAGTTAAGTCCAAAACGACCCATTTGGGGCCTCGGCGGCCGAGAACGTCATCTGAAATCGCAAGTGATTTTCGATATGACATCGACCGATCCGGACCGAAAAGCACTTAACTTGTCAACACCTGGCCCGCCCGGAACACCTCGTTTTCATTCGCCCCACGCCTTAGGGTGACCCAAGAAGTTGCATCCTGCGCCGCCAATTCGTAGGCACGGGTTTCGCCGCTCTGAGCGGTGTTTCGGGACGAGGTCGTTCGAGATGCCGTGGAGCTGGCGCCGGCAGCGGTCATGCCTGTGACGCCACCACCCGAACCCGCCACCCAGGAAGTACTGGCGGGCCTGGTCGAGCGGGTCACCTTCCACAATGCAGAAAGCGGTTTCTGCGTTCTGCGGGCAAAGGCGCGTGGCCACCGTGATCTGGTCACGATTATTGGCCATGCCGCTATCATCTCCGCAGGTGAGTGGATCACATCGATGTTGGCGGATCGGGGTAGATACCAAGCGAGACAAGGCCAGCCATGGCCCTCTTGCGTACTGCGTCAGCGCGATCCTTGAATGCCACAATCTGGAGTATCGGAATCACATCAGGGTTCTGCCGTGCATTGCGAACCAACGCGCCCACGGCCATCACACGGATAGCAAGCAAGGGCGCTGTCAGGTAAATCGCGAATACTCGTCAAGTGGATTCGGCGACCGCCCAGCCGTACCTGTTTTTGCCTGGGATTTCGATGTCGCGGTGCAGCCAAACGAACCAGAAAACGGCCTATACTTGGCTAACTTGACAGCACCGGCCAGTTGGTTGCACCGGATCGCATGGCCTCAACGCACATCTCCAACGCGCCAACCCTCTCGGTGAATGATGCCGAAGCCTTCCTCGCACACCGGGCAGGGCGGCGATCTACCGCTCCGGTCGCGGCCGGCGCCGTACTATCCCCATCATAGGCGCGCTCCCACCCGTCTCCCGCGGTTCCCTACACTCGGCGTTCTTCGACGCCGGCCTCTCGGCATGCGGGCCTGTCAGCGCGCGGCCGGCGTCCAAGAACGCTTAAGAATTCTGTTGAAGAACTCTCAAGGCGTGTCCAGCTCAAATTTCCTTCTACCGAGGAGCGGCGTTCCGCATCTTTAGTATGAGGGGGCCGCGCATAGTTTCAGAACTCTCGCCCTGGCCCTCCCAGCTGCCCTGAAAAGCTTCGCTGGCACGTTGCTGATCTTTTTCGCAGCAAATCGCGGGAGCCTTGCGCTCATAGAGTCTACGCAGTAGCTTAAATTAGATTAGGTAGGACGGACAGCGTGCGTTTGCCCCGCGGGTTCAATACGTAGTCAGTGAGTGCGGGTGCGCGTCGCCTTGATGGCGGAGGTTTCGGTGCGCTTTGTTGATCGATTGGGTTTCGCGCATCGTCGGACTCCTGGGGGCGTGCTCGCGGCGATTTGCTTCTGGATCGCCAGCGCGGTGTGCGCTCCGGCGGTTGCGCAGGTTGTCGATGTCAGCGACCTCGAAGCCTATTTCGTGCCGAACTCAGCCTATGTTCCGGCCGATGGCGCGGACACGAGCGTCGTCGATACACGCCCGATCCAGGTACCGCCCGCCCCGCCTCGCGAAGCCGTCCAGCCGCGCCCGCCGGCAGCACCAGGCCTTGCGACACAGACACCTGCTTCGGGCGGCCTCCCGCGTTCGAACCCGGTGCCAGACCGTGTGGTTAGCACATCGCAGCAATCCGCCGATGTGGTGGACCAGCTAGCAAAGCGCCGATACTCGCCCGAGCAGCTGCAGGCCGTGCAGAAGCGCGTCGATTCGGTAGTCTCCGGCGCTCTGGGCGGGTCCGGACAGGGCGCGCCAAACGCCGATGTCTTCTTTGACGTTGCCCGTCCCGGCACGGGCGTGGATGACGCCACCGTCCCGGGCCGCACGCGCGCGACTGCTAATGGCGCCTACAACGATGCGAGCGCGCAGGATGCCCAAAACACGATGAAGGACATGGGCAGCATCCCTGGCGGCGTCGTGCTCGACGGCGCGGCCGTGTTCGGCTCGGTCGAACGGCTCTCTTACGACGCACGCTTCAATGCGTTCGTGCTGAACGACAACACGGTGTATTTCGCACCGGTCGCGCCCAGCGTGCTCGCCTTGCTGTGCCGCGCCATTCAGGACGATTCCCGTGTGGGAGTGTCGCTGGGCGGCGTGCATGTGATCTACGGCAAAGCACCGGCCGATTCCGATCTGGTGCTCGATTTGAAGGCTGCGGACCATTTCCTCGGCGATATCGTTTTTGCCAGTGATACATGGACGCGTGGCTATCGTTTCGCGCAAGGATACACGCCCCAGCCCGACGAGAGCGACGCTGGATATGTCGCGGTGTTCTTTAAGTTCACGGGGTTTGAGTTCAGCGTCGCCGACGGCGAACTATCGTCTACCAACGCCAAGCTAGACATCCGCCTTTTTCCGCTGACACCCGAAGCAGCAGCCGATGGCGGGTTGAGCCCGGACTACGACGCCATTGCGCAAGGCAATATCTCCCCTCAATACCGCGCCAACGCCCAGCATGTAGCCGCGAACGTCGCCTACTATCGCAACGAGGTGATTGTCGACCGGATGTTCGACTATGGCGAGGCGGCGGCTTTCCTGCGCGGCCTGCGCAGCCGGGGCTTTGACCTCGCCGCCATCGCAAAGCGCATTGAAGCGCCGCTGTCGTGAACACCTGCGGGGAGATCTGAACGATGCGCGCGCTTCAGTTCATTGTCGGAGCCGCGGCCTTTTGGATCTCCGGCCCCGCCACCGCCTCGGCGCAGGACGACCCCAAGGTCAACGAGTGCCTGAGCAGCACAGACGCGGCGACGAAGTTCGCCGCGTGTGACGAGCTCATGCGCATCGGCCTCGCCACGGTCGAAGGCCAGCGCCGTGTCGTGGTGGAGCGCGGCCGGGCGAACCAGGCGCAAGGACGTTACGACGCCGCGCTGGCCGATTACACCCAGGCCACTACTCTGACGCCGGACGACTACCGGGGGTATTACTACCGTGCAAGGCTCTATGCGAGCTTCAGTCGCCATGCCCTGGCGATCGCCGATTATGAGCGTGTGCTGACGCTCTACCAGGCAACTGCCGGGGGCACGCCCGAAGAGCGCCAGCGCTTCATGTCGCCCATCGAAACCGCGCTTGGGCCGCTGCGTGCGGACCAGGCGGTCGAAGCGCACTGGGAGCGCTATCTGACCGGCATTCAGTCGCGCAACGCCTACGCGAATTGGCCCTCCGCGCCGCTCGACCTCTATCGCCAGAACGCCAACGCGCCCCTGGAGGGGAATTAATGCGCGCCTTCGTCCTTTGCGGGGCGCTCGTCTGCGCCGTGGCCGCCTTGGCGCCCAAGGCGATGGCGCAATGCGCGCCGGGCGACATGCTGATCGAGCAGACCGACAAGGGCGCCTGGTGCGGAAAGCGCCTGTACAATCCCGCCGATTTCGACGCTGAAGCCGAGGCCATGATCCAGTCCATGGTAAAGTTTGGCGCGAGCCCCGCGGACCGTTACCGGCTGGACAATGCGCTGCACCAGCTCGATCCCGACCCGCCCTTCCGGCGCGATTCCGCCGCGATCGCACGCGCCTGGAACGCAATGCGCGGGCGCACCGCCGATGACCGGTTTAGGGAAGCAGCTGCAAGCGGGCAGGGACCGGGCCTTTACGGCTCAGGCACGCAGTCCGAGCAGGACTGCGCCGTGTTCGCGCTAGCCACGGCGGCGGGGATTCCCTACGGCGCGGCGGCAGCGCGCGCCACCGAGCTCATTGGGCAAGGACCTTGGCGGCCTGCGCGCGATCGGGTCAATCCCCAGGATGCGCTCGAACGGCGTGGCGGCGGCCTGATGGGAGGGGAAGTCATCATCCTGGCCGAAGGCTATGGGCGTGCCGTGGTGACGCCGCCGCCTCAATATGCGACCACGCTGCAACAGGGCTATCCGGTCATGCTGGGTGTCGCAGCAACGGGCGGCTCGCATCAGATCGTGCTGTCAAAGACGTTCCAGATGGGCGCAGAAACTTGGTTCGAGGTGATCGACTCTAACCAGGGACCGACGGAGCGTCTCTACGCCAGCGCTTCCGACCTCGCGGCGATTGCGCAGGAAAACGGCGTTTCCTACCGGCCTGAGCCGAACCGCACAGCGCCGGCGACAATTCCCCAGCGCTAAGCGACTCGCTGCAGGCGCAGCACATCGCGCCGACGTTCGACATGCAAGCCGAAATGTTACTCCCATAAGGTTAGAATGGGCGTTTCCGACAACAACGCGTCTGTCGCATTGCGTTGAGTAGGGCTGACGACCGCCCTCGCCGTTCGACTCCGAGAGTCGTTGCCAAGTCGGTTTCGCGCCTTCGCCGAGAGTCGACGATTTGCACGAGGGAAGTGCAAAACTTTGACAATGGCAACCGGATTAAGCCCAACTTGCTTGTACGTTGGGAGGCGCGCCAGCTGTCAGCCATTAGGCGGCATACTGTTGGAATATTGAACGCCAGTCGGCCAGCAGTCAGGAATGCGCGGAGCGATGCCGTGTGTGGATTGGGATGGCTATCGTCTACCTCAGTATTCGAGGAGCGCGCCACAGGCCGCCGCTAGCTCAGTGACCATTAGTTTCCCGCCTTCTGCACCCGCGACGGCTTCATCGATGCAAATTTTGAGATCGACGGCGAACGGCCTCAACGCATCGATCGAACCGAGCGCGATCACAGACTGCTCCCCCAGCATCGCGCCGGCCAGGTCTGCAGCCGTAGCGAGCTGGTTCGCAGCGTCGGCGCCGCGCCAGTCCAAACCTGTGCCATGATGGAGGGTACCTCCAGAGTACCACTCGCGCTGATCCGGGCCGTGCAGAACAGCGCACGCCAGAGTTAGTTGTCAGCAAACCCGACTGCCTACTGCCTACTGCCCACTCCCTACTGCCTGGCCCCCGGCTACACTTGCGAAAGCCAGCTTCCACCGTGTATCTGCCAGCGGGCACATCGCCGAGGGGCCCATGAAAGACATCGTCGCAGCGCTCGAAAAGAAGCGTGAGTCCGCCAAGCTCGGCGGCGGGCAGAAGCGAATCGATGCGCAGCACGCCAAGGGCAAGCTCACCGCGCGTGAGCGGATTGCGCTGCTGCTGGACGAGGGCTCCTTCGAGGAATGGGACATGTTCGTTGAACATCGCTCTCATGATTTCGGCATGGAGAACCAGCGCATCCCTGGCGACGGCGTGGTCACCGGCTGGGGCCTGATCAACGGCCGCCTGGTCTATGTGTTCTCGAAGGACTTCACCGTGTTCGGCGGCTCGCTGTCACGCGCGCACGCGGAGAAGATCGTCAAGGTGCAGAAGGCTGCGATCAAGGCCGGCGCGCCTGTGATCGGCCTGTTCGACGCCGGCGGCGCGCGCATCCAGGAGGGCGTCGAGGCGCTGGGCGGCTATGCCGACATCTTCCTCGAGAACGTGCTGGCTTCAGGCGTCATCCCGCAGATCAGCGTCATCATGGGGCCGTGCGCGGGCGGCGACGTCTACAGCCCCGCGATGACGGACTTCATCTTC
>JANOKS010000093.1:0-2798 GCA_031419455.1 Alphaproteobacteria bacterium | reverse complement strand
GCCCCTGGCTGGGGCAGCGCAATCACGTTACTTTTTGTCACGGCGTATCATTCCTTTGATGGAAAAGTGGAGACTCAGCACCCCCACGATACGCCGCCCAACCCCTTCACGCCGTCACCAACTTTCGCGCATAGCTCGAGCTCGGCTCGATCATCTTCTTCCACAAGGACGCCGCCTGGGCGAAGGAACGCCGCCCGCAGGTCGAGCAATTCGTCCGTTTGCGCCTGCAGCAGCTTGCCGACGCCCTCGGCGACAAGGACTATCTCCAAGGCCGCTTCACTGTCGGCGATCTGATGATGTCGGATGTTCTTCGCATCATCGACTCGACGGGCATCATCAATGACTACCCAACCCTCAAGGCTTACAAGCAGCGTTGCGAATCCCGTCCGGCCTTCCAGCGCGCGATGAGGGACCAGATGGAAGGGTTCGGCGCAGCCCGGTAGGGTGTATTGAGCGCAGCGAAATGCACCACCGCGCCGGATGCGCCAAAGGTGCATTTCGCGCTGCTCAATGCGCCCTACATTTTCCTCAACAGCCTGAACACGCCGGTCCCCCGCGCGCGCAGCTCACCGCCCACCCTGATCACGCACTCCGTCTGCGCGACGTCTTCATCGTGCCCGACCAGCCGGCCATGAGCCGTCAACCAGTCGCCCTTCCGCACCGGATCGAAATACTCCATCCCCATCCGCAGCGTGACTGTCCTGCGGTTGAGCTTGAACACCGCCGCCCGCGCCATCGCGCTGTCGCAGATCGTGGCGATCATCCCGCCATGCATGAAACCCATCGTGTTGGTGTGGACCAGCTCGACATTCAGCCCCAGCGTGATCTCGCCCGGCTCATTCTCGATCGCCTGCAACAGCGGACCGACATGGTTCACGAACGGGGCGCGCGGGACGTAGACGAACCCCGGAGGCGCAGGAAATTCCGGCTGATCAGCCGGCATTGCCGAACGCCCTGTGCCTCACCTTGTCGCCCGCCTTGATGCCCAGCGCTGCAACCTGACCTGAAGCCACTTCCAGAACCGCCGACGACCCAAGCCCCACATACAGCGGCCGCAGACTGCCGGCCCGCGCATGCTGGATCACGCCGACGATCGTGCCGTCAGCCGATACGAACAGCACGTCGAGATCGAACCCCACGCCCTTCATCGTCGGCGACAGATTCTCGCCCACCTTGCGGTAGTCGATAAGCAGCCCCTCGCCCGCAGCCAACGACACGCGCCCGGCAAGCCCAACCTCCGCCGCCGGCTTCGTCTCGGCCACATCCACCTTCACGGTATGCGTCTTGTCGCCGGACACGATGGTCAGCGTCTCCGCCGGCTGGGCGATGGCTGCCGCCGGCAGGACAAGCGCGAATGCAAATGAAAGAAGGATGCGTTTCATGACTTTCGGATAGAACGCCAATCGCTCAAAGCCAAGTGCCGCCCAAAGCCAAGAGCCACACCACCACCGCTCACGGCGGCAGCTTGCAGCTCACAATGTGCCGGCCCTTCTGCCCCTTGCCGACCGACGCCAGCAGCGTCTGACCCGGCTGCAGGTCCTCGATCCCGATCTTCCGCACCACCACCATGTGGATGAAGATGTCTTCCGGATCGTCGCGCCGCTGCACGAAGCCATAACCCTTGGTGCGGTTGAACCACTTCACCAGCACCACTTCCAGCGGCCCCTCGGCCTCCGCCTCGCCCGCGGCCTCGCCAGGCGTCAGTTCAACCACCTCGTTGACCTGATACCCTCGGTCCCGCGTCGCGACATGGCAGACGATTCGCGCCCCTTCCGGAGCGCTGTCGACGCCGAATTTCCGCATCACCGAGATATGGAGCAGAACGTCTCGCTTCAGCCCGCCGCCCGCTGTTCCGGTGTCCGGAACCACGAATCCATAGCCTTTGGCGGCGTCGAACCACTTCACGCGGCCCTCGACCCTGATCACCTCTTCAGGCGCAGCGTCGGATGTCGGATTTTCGTGCACCTGCATCCAGCCCGGGCTCCCCAGCGTGATGACTGTAGCATGACAACTTCGCGCGGGAAGATGCTTCCGGTAGCGATTATGGAGCTGTGATAAACTGGCCTCCACCAGCACGGCCAACACGTTGCACTGGGGCATCGAACACAGCCGGCCCGCAGGAATCCCGAGCCGATACAATTCGCTGTCTGGCCGGTGCCTGACCGGTGTCTGGCCGCTTCGTGGACGGGCTCCGGTTAAACCCTGTCAGGCGGGCCGATACACCTGCGCCACGGCGCCGCCCGGAAAGGCTTTCGAGCTGACCAGCTTGAGCGGCCTCGGCGCTGGCAGGTCCGAGAACAACCCCAGCCCCTTGCCCAGCGCGATGGGGTGCACCCCCAGAACGAACTGGTCGACCAGTCCCAGCGCCACAAGACTGCGGGCGAAGCTCACGCCGCCATGCGCGAGGATCGGCTTGCCCGCCTGGGCCTTCAATGTCGCGATTTCCTCCGCCAGATCACCGCCCGCCACATAAGCCTCCGCCCAGCTTTCCCCGCCAGGTAGAAGCTGCCCGGTCGCGCTGGCCGCCTTCAGCACCGCCGGGCCCTGCCTGGAAAAGACCGCCTTGGGGATCTGGTTCATCGGCGGCGCGAACGCCATGGTCGAGGTCGGCCAGAACGGCGCCATGCCCTGAAAGCTGCGGCTGCCCATGATGTGCAGGCTAGAGCGTCGTGCTTTTAATCGCACGTATAACCTGCGGCCTTGAAGAAGTTCCAGCACTCCTCGTCGCTGAACAGGGTGCAGATGTGGCCGAGAGCTTCCCACAACGCTTCGAAGGTCCGGGCTGCGGCTTTGCGCAA
>JANOKS010000092.1:0-24405 GCA_031419455.1 Alphaproteobacteria bacterium | reverse complement strand
TTCATGATTCTCGCAATGCTGGCGGCGATTGCCGCTGCGCCTGCCGCTCATGCGCAGGAAGGCGACACCGAAAATGTGAGCCAGCAGGGCGTCGTCGAGTTGACGCTGGACCATGCTGAATCCGGCCAGGATGTGCTTGCGGCCACCGTCAACTACGGCCTCGCCGTACGCTTCGCCGAGGGCTGGACATTCCAGATGGATGCGGTGCTGGAGCCGGTCGTCGAGCCTGTTGGCGACGAAGCCTTCGAGGGCGAAGACGCCTTCATCGAGATGCTGTCGCTGCAGTATGCGGGCGAAGCGTTCACCGTCTATGGCGGCAAGATCAATCCCGTCTTCGGCAGCGCGGCCGATCTCGCGCCGGGTCTCTATGGCGTCGAAGCCGGGGAGGCCTACCAGATCACCGAGGCCCTCGGCGTGGGCGGCGACATTTCGCTCACCTCGCTGTTGAACCTCGATGGCGAGCACGTTCTCTCCGCCGCGCTGTTCACCGCCGACCGCACATTCCTTTCGGGCTCGCTGGGCGGGCTGCGTGAAGAACTGGACCTCGCCGATGGCGGCCTTGCCAATACGAAAGACCTGAAGTCGGTCGCCGTCAGCCTCGATGGCGTGTTGGCGAACGATCTCGGCTACAGCGTGGGCCACCGCCGCCTCGCGACAGACACGCCGGGCGAGACTGACGAGAACTCCACCGTATTCGGCCTGAACTATGTCTTGCCCGAAGACAGCGGTCTCGATCTCTCGCTGATGGCTGAGGTGGCCGCCTCGCGCAACGCCGATGGCGTCGATGGCGCGAACCGCGACTTCTACACGGTCGGCGGCACGCTTGGCCTTGGAGACTGGTTCGTCAATGCAATCGCCTCAGGCTGGAACGAGAATGCGACAGCGGGTGACGTCGATGTCCGCAAGCTCGAACTCTCGGTCGGCCGCGCGCTTGCCGAAGCCCTGGTGCTCGAAGTCGGCGTGCAGGATGTGCGGGAATCCGGCGCGTCGGACACCGTGCTCGGCGCCCGGCTGGCCTGGGAATTCGGCTGAAGACTTCTAGCGAACCGAAACAGTGATCGTGCTGGCGCCTGCGAGAGCGGGCGTCAGTTGCGTTCTGGCGTAGGTCATCCGGCGCGAAACCTGTGTCGTCGTCTCGGCAACCACCTTGCCCGAAGCATCATGGCCGACCAGCACGATCGTGCGCGGCGCAAGACCGCGGCCCGAGCCCAGCACGCCCTGGTCAAGCCTGACCATGACGTCGCCGTCCACCACGCTCGCGCGGATCGCCGGCATGGAGGCCTTGACGACCGGGTCTGCAAACGCAGGCGCGGCCAGCATGGCCGAGGCGGCGAGAGAGACGAGAACGAGGCGCATGTCGGAAGCTCCAGACGTGCCACAGGCGAACGATACCCGTGGCGTTCGCATCCTGCACCGCAAGGACGGGGCCAACAACCCTCCGTAGGTTAATCACGCAGGGGCCCGGATTCATGAGCGCGGCTTTCAGGGTTGTGAATGTCCCGCTTTGGAGCGGATCCGTTAGCTGATCGCCCGGATGATCGCGGCCTGCTGGTCAACGGTCAGACTATTGATCTGGTCCGGCGTGAACCCGCTGATCTGGACGGGCGTGAGCGCGTCGATTTGGTCGACCGTCAGCGCTCCGATGGCCGTGGTCGTGACGCCCGAAATTTGCGTCGAGGTCAGGCCGCTCAGTTGGCCGGGCGTGAACGACCCGATCCAGCTCGGCAGGTTGCTGAGCTGGGACGAGGTCAGGGCTGCGACATGTCCGGCGTTGAGCGCGGTAAACTGTGTGGCGGAGAACGCGCCAAGGCGCGTCGAGGAGAGGCTGCCGACCTGATCGCCGGTGAAGGCCGCGATCTGCGTCGTCGTGAACGCGGAGACCTGCGTGGCCGTCAGCGCGCGAAGCTGCACGCGAACCAAACCAGCCAACTGCGTCACACTCATGGCGGCAATGTCGTCAGTCCCGAATTGACCAATGTCGGTCGTCTCAAGCGCACCGATCTGTGTCGCCTTGAGTCCGGACAGCTGCGTAAAAGTCAGCTGGTCAATCTGCGTGGTCGTGAGGCCGACGATAGCGGACGTCGATAGCGCGCCGACCTGCGCGGCGTTCAATGCCGCAAACTGCGTCGTGTCCAGCGTCCCGATCTGGTCCGCCGTGAGGCCGCTGATCAGCGTCGGAGACATCGCCGCAAACTGTGTGGAGCTCAGGCCGGCGACCTGGGTGGTGGTCAGCGCCGCCGCCCATGTCTCTGCAAAGTCGCTGGCGGCGAGTTGCGTCGTGGTCAGCGTGGCGATGGCGTCGGGTGCGAGCGCGCCAATCGCACTGGAGGACAGCGCCGCAACCCTGGCGGTTCCCAGTGCTGCGATCTGCGTGGTGGACAGCACCGCCGCTTGGCTCGCGGTCAGGCCACGGATTGCGGATGTGGACAATGCGGCGATACGTGTCGCAGACATCCCGGCAACCTGCGTGGTGGTGAGGCTGGGCAGCTGGCTCTCGACGAGACCGGCCAGCTGCGTTGTTCTGAGCGCGCCGAACTGCTGCGTCGAAAGCGCCGCAACTTGCGTCGATGTCATTGCGCCGATCTGCGCCGCCGCGAGGCTGGCGAATTGCGATGTCGTGAGTGCGCCAATCTCGGTCGCATCGAGGCTTTGCACCGTCGTGGTCGATAGGGCGGCGATCTGTGTCGTCGTGAGGGACTGAAGCTGCGTTGCATTGAGGTAATCGATATTGGTCGCGGTGAAGCCGCTGACGCCATCGGCCGAGAACGCACGCAGCTGCGTCGTGTTGAGAAAGCTGACATGGTTGGCGTCGAGCTGCGCCACCTGCGTCGCGCCGAAGCCAGCCAGTTGGGTCGTCGTCAGCGAAAGCGCCTGCGTCAGTGTCAACCCGCCAAGCGCGGTGGTCGACAGTGCGCTTGCTTGCACGCCACTAAGCGCCGCCATCTGGCTCGGCGTCAGGCTGCCGAGCTGAGTCGATGTGAGGCCCCCGACGCCCGAGCTGGACAACGCCGCAGTGTCAACGCCGGAAAGGGCGGCAATCTGCGTCACGCTGAACGCTGCGACCTGTGTGGCCCCCAAGCCGGCCATCGCCGAAGCGGGCAAGGCCTGTATCTGCGACGTTGACAGCGCCTGTATCTGCGCCGTCGAGAAGCCGGACACCTGCGTTGCGGTCAGGCTCCTCGCCTGCGTGGTCGTGAAGGCAGAGACTGCGGTTGCGCCAAGTGCTCCGATGGCCGTGCTGGAGAACCGCGCCAGCTGCGCGCCGCCAAGCGATGCGATCTGTGTGGCTGTCAACGCGCCCGCCTGGGTCTCCGAGAGCACGGCAAACTGGGTTGTCGTGAGCGCGCTGAGCTGGGAGTTGCTCAGCAACGAAATTCCGGTGGTCGTGAGGCCGCCAACTGCGCCAGTGGACAGCGCAGCGATCTGAGTCGGCTTCAGCGCAGCGACTTGCGTCGCCGCGAGTGTGGCTGCGTGGGTTTCAGTGAACCCCTGAACCTGCGTGGTGCTCAGGTTCGCGATCTGGGTGGTGCTGAGAGCGGCGAACTGCGTGTCCTCCAGCGCACCAATCTGCGCGGACGTCAGCCCGTGGAGACGCGTCGTGGCAAGGTTCTGTATGTCCTCCAGTTCGAGGCCCTGTATCGCGGAGGCGCCGAACATCCCGACCTGCGCGGCCGAGAGCCGGTTGAACTGGTCAGCCGTCAACGCATTCACCTGATCAGCCGTGAACCCTCTCAGCTGCGTTGCTGTTAGCGCCGCCATCTGGGACGTCGTAAGCGCGCCAAGCTGCTCGTCCGAAAGCGAGGCAGTGGCCGTGGCGGCAAGGCCCTTGACCTGCGCCGTGCTCAGGGCGGCAATCTGCGTCGCGCTGAGGTCTGCAATTTGCGCGGCGTCAAATCCGGAGATCGCCGTTGAGCTGAGAGCCGCGAACTGCGACGTGCTGAGCGCTGCAAGCTGTTCGCCGGACAGGCCCTGCGCCTGCGTCGCCGCGAGGGCGGCAAGCTGCGTCGTCGTGAACGCGCCAAGCTGCGTTCCGCTCAGGGCGCCAATCGCGGAAACGCCAAGCGCTCGCACCTGCGTTGCGGTGAGGGCCGCAAGTTGCGAGGCGGTAAACGCTGCTGCCTGCGCCTCGTTCAGCGCGCCAAGCTGACCCGGAATCAACCCGAGAATCTGCGTGCGGGTAAGCGCTGCAACAGCCTCCGCGCCCAGGCCTTCAAGCGCCGTCGTCGAAATCGCGCCCACCTGCGTGGAGGTCAGCGCGGCCAGCTGTTCGCTCGACAGACCGCCAATCGCCTGGGCGTCCAGCGCGCGCAACTGCACAGCGGAAAGCACGGCGAGCTGCGATGTCGATAATTCAACTGTCTGTTCAGCCGACAATCCGCTGATGGCGGTCGCGGTCAGGCCTTTCACCTGCGTTGTCGTGAAGCTTGTCAGCGCCTCGGCGCCGAGGGCGCTGACCTGCGCTGCCGTGAAGCCAGCGAGCGCCGTCGAGGTCATGGCGGACAGCTGCGTGGTGCTGAGCCTGGAGATCTGGTCGGCGGTGAGCCCGCTGAGCTGTGTCGATGTCAACGCCGTGAACTGGCTCGACGTGAATGCGTCGATCTGCGTGTCCGCGAGAAAGCCGATTTCGATCGGCGTGAAGCCGCGCACCTGCGTTGTCGTCAGCGCAGCGATCTGCGACGCCGACAGGGCCGCAAGCTGGTTCTCGCCGAGGCCACCCAGCTGGCCCGCCGTCAGCGCCCCAAGCTGTGTGCTGGTCAGGTTGGTGATGTCGTGCGTCTCAAGGCCCGAGACGGAAGCCGCGCTGAGACCGGCAATCTGGGTGGCTGTAAGGGCGGCGATCTGCGTGTCGGCAAGCGCTGTGATCTGATCCGCAGAGAGCGCGCGCAATTGGGCGCCGGACAGCACGGCCAGCTGCGTCGTCGCGATGGCGGCGAGCTGGTCGTTGCCCAACGCGGACAGGCTCGTCGCGACTAGCGACTTCATCTGTGTTGTTGAAAGTCCGCCAAGCCGCTCTGGCGCAAGCGCCGCCAGCTGCGTCGCCGACAGGGCGCTGACCTGCGTCGTCGTCAAGCCCGCGAGTTGATCGGCGGATAGCACCGACACCTGCGCAGACGTCAACGCCGCTACCTGCGTCGAGGCGAGCATGGCCAGCTGGGCGGTGGTCAGAGAGGCCACCTGCGCCTCGCTGAACGCGCCAAGCTGCGTGCTGGAGAATGACCCCATCTGCGTCGTGCGCAGGAGAGCGACCTGCGTCGTGGTCAGACCTTCGATTTCATCGATGGGGATGGCGCGGATCTGCGTGGCCGTCAGCGCGCCCAGCTGCGTTGACGACAGCGCAGCGAACTGCTCGCCGCTGAGCCCGCCAATGCCGATGCCGCGAATCTGCACCGACGTCAGCGCCGCCAGACGATCGGTACTCAGCTCCGAGAGCTGTGTGGTGGTCAGCGCGCCCAGCGCCGTTGCGGTGACCGCTCCCCACTGGGTAAGCGACAACGCCTCGATCTGGCTGGCGTCCAGGCGCTGAACCTGCGCGTTGCTGAAGGCGGCAACCTGGTTTGTGCTCAGCGACAGCAACTGCGTCGCGTCCAGGCTCCCGATCACGCCCGACGGAAGCAGCCGGATCTGCGTCGTGAACAGCGCCGAGAGCTGGGTTGTGGAAAGGCCGACCGTCTGGGTGGTCGTCAATGCGCCGAGTTCCTCCGTCGTCAGCGCCCGCATCTGCGTGACGGTGAACGCAGCAATCTGCGTTTCGGATAACTGGCGCACCTGTGTGGCGGTGAGGCCCGTGATCTGGCTCGTGGCGATTGCGGCGATCTGCTCGTTGTCCAGCACCTCAAGCTGCGATGAGGTAAAGCCGGACAACTGCACGCCGCTCAGCGCCGTCACCTGTGTCGTCGTAAGCGCGGCAGCTTCATCGGCCGACAGCGCCGCGATATGGCTTGCGCCGAGCAGCTTGAACTGTGTGGACGTGAGTTGCCCGATCTGCGTGCCGTCCAGTGTCGCGAACTGCGTGCTGTTCAGGGATGCGATCTCCGCTGGAAGCAGGGCGCCGAGCCTTTCTGCGCCAAGGCCCGCGATCTGCGTTTCGGAAAAACCCTTCACCTGCGACGTCGTGAGCGCGGTGAACTGCGTGAGCGACAGCGCATCCCACTGCGTTGACGTCAGGCCGCTGATCGCTGCGGCGCTGAAGCCTGTCACCTGCGCCGGCGTCATCGCGCCGATCTGGGCTGCCGTGAAGCCACGCACCTGAGCAGCGTTGAGCGCTGCAAGCTGGGCGATCGACAGTGCGCCAGCCTGTTGCGTCGTCAGGCCTTGCAGTTGCGTCGATGTGAAACCCTTCACCTGAATGGCGGTCAGGCCCGCGATCTGCGTCTGCGTCAGCGCGCCGACCTGCTCTGCGGAGAGGGCGCCCAACTCGTCCGCCGTGAACCCGCGCACCTGGTTGACCGACATGCCTGCAATCTGCGTTGGCGTGAGCGCTGCAAGCTGGGTGGCCGAAAGCGCCGCGAAATCGCCAGCCTCAAGTCCGCGGATCTGCGTGACCGAAAGCACGGCGATGTCTTCCGCGCCGAACGCGGTGAACTGGGCCGACGACAGCGCAAACAGCTGCGCCGCGCTGAAGCTCATATGGCTTGGAGAGAGGGCCGCCAGTTGTGCGCGGGAAAGCGCCGTCACCTGGCGCGTCGAAAGTTGTGCGAGCTGCGCCCCGCTGAACTGGGTGATCTGCGTGGTGGTGATGGCCTGCGTCTGCGTCGTCGACAGCGCCAAGATGTCTGTTCGCGTCAGGCTCTCGATTGTCGCCTGCGACATCGCCGCGATCTGCGCGGAACTGTACGAGGAGATGAACGAAACCACGCGACCCGGCAGCCTTTCCCATCGACCGCCAAGACGGCCCGACGCGTGCGCCACGCCTGCGCGCGCGCACGTATCGACGGGAGCAAGAATCGCGCCGTTCCGTTAACCAATAAAAGTGCTGTAAAAGCAGATATTTGACCATCGGTCGCTAAGCGATGCTAGGCGCATTCTGCCGGGTTCAAGCCATCCTTGCCGGGCAGAAACACCGCGTGGCGACCGCGCCGTCGTCAGGCGCCACTGCCCGCCTGCGTCCACACCGGCGTGCCGGCCGAATCCGGCTCCACCCGCCCCGACACGCCAACCGCCGTGCGGGTGGTTGATGTCAGCAGGCCGATCGCCCCCGCATCCCGCACTGGAACCGCAGCCATCACCCGGCCGCCATCCGGCGTGCGGGCGATGATGATCGCGTCAATCGGCGCTCCGTCGTGTCCATAGCGCACCGTGTACGTTTCGATGGTGGCCGCCCCGGCATAGCCATCGTGCAGGTGGGGCGTCGGCCCGCGCGTGGCGTCCGCAACATCCTGCACCGAATAGTCCGTCGCCATCGGCGCTGGCGGCGCCGTCGTGCTCAGCACAAGAGCGTGGTGCTTGTTCACATAGCCGCCCTGTCCATAGAGCAGGCCGAGTTCGCCAGCATCGGCGCGCAACGCCCGCACCATCGCCGCGATGGCGTGGCTCATGTAATTGTTCAGCGGCCCGCCGAAGAAGGTCAGTCCTCCGGCGACTGTCGGAGAATGCCTCGTTGGATCAAGCCCCAGCGTCCTCAGCGCCATCTTGGGCACGACAGGAAAGCAGCTGTAGAGTTCAAGATGCCGGAAGCGGCGCGCGTCGCCGCCTGCAATCGCGACTGATTTTTCCAGCACCGCGGTCTGCGCAGTCGAATGGTCATAGCGGTCGCGCTGCAGGTAATCCTCGGGCTCGACAGCCTTGGCGCCGCCCCAGATGTGGATCAGCCTGTCCTCCGCAATCCCCATCTCGCGCGCACGCGCAAGGCTCATGACAACCACCGCCGCCGACTGGTTCACCGCAGGATTCGCCACCATCAGCTTGGGGTAGGGCCAGCTGATGAACCGGTTGTCCGCGCTGACGGTCCCGATCGCCTCAGCATCCGGCGCCGAGCGTATCCAAGCGTACGGATTGCCCGCCGCCACAGCCGCATAGCGCGTCCAGAGTTCTGCGGATTCCCGCATTCCCTCCGCCGGCGTCTGTCCCCATGCCGCCTGCGTCGCCACTTCGTAGAAGGGATAGACCTGCGCAGGGTTCATGACGCCGAGCTGTTTGGCGATCGGACTCATGGCGAAGCGGCTCGAAGGAAAGCGCACCGTCTCTTCCTTCGATGCAGCCGGCGTCCACGGCAATGCCGCGCCAGACTTCTCGGCCTGGCCGCGCGAATGGCTTGCTTCGCCGCCGACAATCGCCGCGACGAGATCCTCGCCCATCGCGATGCGCCGCGCGGCTTCGTGCACCAGCCGCACCGGCGTCTCGCCACCCATGCTGGCATTGACCGCCTCAGCCGGAGCGATCCCGAGCTTCTGCACAAGCAGGTGGACGGGATCCTTGTACGGCCAGCTGACGAGCCCAATCAGGCTCAGCAGTCCGACACTGTCGAGCAGGCGCACGCCCGCGTCCGCCTCGCACGCCTTCAACGCCGCGACCATCAGATCGACCGGCTCGCGCGCCTCATCGAGACGCTTCGGCCTGTCGGTATGCTCGCCAATCGCGGCAATGACGGGAATTGCACGCGCAGAATTTTCCGTCATCGAGCCCCAGTCTCCACCGCAGTGCAGGCGCCGATCCGCGCCGCCGGCCGCGACCGTAGATAATTCACGCGCCTCGCGCCAGTTTCCGTCACGACACGCGACAGTCTGTCATTTTCCGCGGTCCACGCGCCGGTTGGCAAACGCGCCTCGTCATGCCCAATCTCGACCGCGCCCATGAACCTGCAGCAGGAGATCCCATGTCCGAAGCGCTCATCATCGATGCCGTTCGCACTCCGCGGGGCCTTGGCAAGGCAGGCAAGGGCGCGCTGGCGCCGCTGCACCCGCAGCGTCTGGCGGCGACTGTGCTGGCGGCAATCGCGGAGCGCAATCATCTCAACACGGCAGACGTCGACGATGTGATCTGGTCCACCTCCTCGCAAAGGGGAAAGCAGGGCGGCGATCTTGGCCGCATGGCGGCGCTGGACGCAGGCTTCGACGTGAGGGCCAGCGGCATGACGCTCGACCGCTTCTGCGGCGGCGGCATCACGGCGGTCAATCTTGCGGCGGCGCAGATCATGAGCGGGATGGAGGATCTGGTCATCGCGGGCGGCACGGAAATGATGAGCCTCACCGCGACCATGGCCGCTGACGAAGCGGCGGCCGGCTTCCCGCCCGGCCTGATGGGCGCACACAATGCCAGCCTCGATGTGCAGCATCCGCAATCACATCAGGGCGTCTGCGGCGACGCCATCGCCAGCATGGAAGGCATCTCGCGCGCTGATCTTGACGCGTTCGCGCTGGAGAGCCAGAAACGCGCAGCGCAGGCCATCGCTGAGGGCAGGTTCGACAAATCCATCGTGCCCGTGAAGGACGCGGAGGGCAGGGTAGTGTTGGCCCGGGACGAGTATCCACGGCCTGACACCACGGCGGACGGCCTCGCCAAGCTGAAGCCGGCGTTCGGTGCACTGGCCGACATGCCCTACAACGAATCTGGCGCGACCTTCCGCAAGCAGATCAACCGCCGCTATCCCGATCTCGCGATCGAGCACATGCATCATGCCGGCAACTCGTCCGGCGTGGTCGATGGCGCGGCGGCCGTGCTGCTTGCCTCGCGCAGCTATGCCGAGAAGCACGGTCTCAAGCCGCGTGGCCGCGTCGTTGCGATGGCAAATATCGGCGATGATCCCACGCTGATGCTGAATGCGCCCGTGCCGGCCGCCAGGAAGGTTCTGGAGAAAGCCGGCCTCACCAAGGACGACATCGACCTCTGGGAAATCAACGAAGCCTTCGCCGTCGTGCCGGAGAAATTCATCCGCGATCTCGGCATCGACCGCGCCAAGGTCAACGTGAATGGCGGCGCCATCGCGCTCGGCCACCCCATCGGCGCCACGGGCGCAATCCTGATCGGGACAGTGCTCGACGAACTTGAGCGCACAGGCGGCCGCTACGGCCTCGTCACCATGTGCGCAGCAGGCGGCATGGCCCCCGCCATCATCATCGAGCGCATTCAAGGCTAGTCCTCGGCCCACGCACAGTCCTTTGGTGGGCCCGGCAGGACTCGAACCTGCAACCAGACCGTTATGAGCGGCCGGCTCTAACCATTGAGCTACAGGCCCCACCGGGAGGCGGGACATTACGCATTTTCGCGGCAATGGGAACCGCCGGATTCGCGCCGCTCCAGACGCGAAAAAGGGCCGGCGCGAGGCCGACCCTTTGACGTTATGGCCTGTAATCCCGCTAGACGACTGACCGTCCCTGAATGGCGCGGACAATGAAGGCGATCACTGTCAGCACCAGGAAGATCACGAACAGCACCTGCGCGATCGATGCCGATGCGCCTGCAAAGCCGCCGAAACCGAAAGTCGCCGCGGCGATCGCCAGTACGAAAAATGAAAGCGCCCAACCAAGCATCGTTTGTTCCTGCCTCTCCAAATCCGTTGCAGTGTCCAACGCATCTGCGTGATTGCGGTTCCTGTACGCCAACTAAGGGAACTTCGTTGCAGAGGCGGCGTTCAGCCCACGATCGGCGGTTGTCGCCGAGGGACCTGGAGAAACGATATGAAAGCCACTTTTGCCGCCCTGGCCTTCCTGCTCGCGACCGCTGCTGCAGCCTGCAACACGGTTGAAGGCGTTGGCGAAGATGTGTCGGCTACGGGCCGGGCGATCGATAACGCTGCTGAAGACGCCCAGAACTAGGCGATCCCGCACGGTGGCGCCGGATCCCCGAGTAAAGCTCGGTCATCCGGCGCCGCTTGTGCATTCATACATTCCGGACAGGTCCGGACGGCCCATAAACCATGTTGCGAATCTCGGCACTGCTAGGCGCGCTCCTCATATCGGCTGCATGCGTTGCGTCCAGCGCGGCACAGACGGCGCCTCGGGATTCGGACGCTGTCTCATGCCCGCGCGGCGGGCTCTCCGTTTACTATGCGCGCGGCGAGGCGAGTCCCTCCGAACAGGCCATGCTGCTGATCGCCCGCATCGGCGACGAGGCCTCGCGTTGCCAGCCGGACGGCATTGATCTCATAACCGAAATCGACACTGACCGCGAAGGCGGCGGCGCCATTGGGCTTGCCATGGCGCGGCTCAACAATGTCGCGGAAACCCTGGTTGCCGGCGGCTATCCGGCGGATCGCATCCGCCTCGCCGCGCAGGCCAGTGCAGACCGAGACATGCGACCGCCGATGGGAGGCATCACCGTCTACTTCCGCCAGTCGGGCGCGGAAGCGGGCGATGCCTCGGTCCCGGCGCCCGTGAAGCCTGCGATCCCCGCGCGAGGCGCGATCTGATCGCTCCAAAAACAGACGGCCCGCCGAAGCGGGCCGCCCAATTCTTTATCCGCATTCAAGCCTAAGCGGCGACGGGACGTTCCTCGTGGAAGAACAGCGCCTGACCGATGGCAGCCTTTACTGTCTCAGGCTGGAAAGGCTTGGTGATCAGGAAGGCTGGCTCAGGCTTCTCGCCCGTCAGCAGCCGCTCGGGGAATGCGGTGATGAAAATCACCGGCACGCTCGCGCCGCGCAGGATGTCGTTTACAGCATCGATGCCGGATGATCCGTCCGCGAGCTGGATGTCGGCCAGCACAAGACCCGGCCGATGCTGTCGGAAGGCGGCAACCGCTTCCGCTCGCGTCGTCGCAACCGTCGTTACGCGGTGGCCAAGGTCGAGCACCAGCGCCTCGATGTCGGCGGCAATAACCGGCTCGTCCTCGATGATCAGAACGTCGGTCGCCAGCTCGTTCTCGATGTCCGCCTGCGCGCGCGCGATAAGGTCACGCACACTTTCCGGCGTCGTGTTGAGAATCTGCGCGGCTTCGTCGATCGTGAACCCCTCGAGCGCCGTCAGCAGGAACGCCTGACGGTGCTGGGGCGGAATGCGCAAGACGCGGTCTGCGATGCTGGACACGCTGTCCGGCGCTGTTTCGAGCATGGCGCCCGTCTGTCCCCAGATCACCTGAAACAGGCGGTAAAGCGCAACGCGTGGCGGCATGTTGTCGAGTTCGTGCGTTCCGGAGGCCAGAGCCTGCAGCGCGGCCTTCACGTAGGAATCGCCGCTCTTTTGCGTCCCTGTCAGGGCGCGGGCATAACGGCGAAGAAAAGGTAGATGCGGTCCGAGTTGCTGAACCAGACTCATGAGTTCTCCCACACGTCATCGGTGTATGTGCCGAGGCCATTATACGCCTCCACGCCATTTCGGTTCCCGAATTATCAGAAAATTTCGGAACCATCATTTCGCAACGGCGTTACCACCCCACGGCGGTTACCGCTTAGCGACAATGAGCTGAAAAACACTATGGGAACAGAGATTTCGGGGGATGGGTCTGGTTCGCCATCCGAAGCCTCCACGCTAATCCAGCTAAAGAAGAGCATCGTGGCCAACGACAAATCGAAGGACGGGTCGGAGCTGCGACCAGGTCAATCCGGGAAGGTTGAACAGAAGTCCATGGGAAAAGACGTTTCCGGTGACGACTCCGGCTCAAGGCCGGTTGACGCCAGGGTCGCACGACGCCGTCAGGACCCGTTGGGCCGGCGGCTGCGCCAGATGTACGACGAAGTCGTCAGCGAAGACGTCCCCGATGATTTCCTCTCCTTTCTGGAGAAGGCGGACGAGCGTTTGACCGGCGGTGGGGACGATGGCGGTTCGGGGTCCGACGACCCCGGCAAAAAGTCGAAACCCTGAGGCGATCCGGCATGGTGATGGAATCCAACGAGATTGCCCGGTCTTCTCGCGCCAAGCGAAGTGTGGACAGTGATGGCGGCGATGCAGCCTCCAACGAGGCGAGCTTTCGCGATCAGCTGGTCGCGGTAATCCCCCACCTGCGCGCCTTCGCCCGCAGCCTGTGCAAGGATCCGACGCAGGCCGACGACCTTGCCCAGGAAGCGCTCGCGAAGGCCTGGAAGGCGCGCGAGTCCTTCGAGCCGGGCACCAGCCTCAAGGCCTGGACCTTCATGATCCTGCGTAACCAGTTCTATTCGGAAAAACGGCGCAGCTGGCGCAGCACGCCGCTTGACGCCGAGGTCGCTGAGAACACGCTTGTGGCGTCCGACAATCCGACCGCGCCTATGGAGCTGCTGGACCTGCGTGCGGCGCTCAACAAGCTGCCGGACGATCAGAAGGAAGCTCTCATTCTTGTGGGCGCCGGCGGCATGGCTTATGAAGAGGCCGCGCAGGTATGCCAATGCGCTGTGGGCACGATCAAGAGCAGGGTGAGCCGCGCGCGGCGCGCCCTCGAAGTGATCCTCAGCGAGACCCACTCACGCGTACCCTCGGAACACGAGATTGGCGCAGACAAGGCGTTCGATGATATTCTCGGACAAGCCGCTGCGCTGGCAGGGGGAGGGGTAAAGGTACGGGGTGACGACTGACGAGGGACCGCCAATTCGCCGGCTGTCGCTGCGAGCCCTCCTACTCTTGATATTCGCCGTTGCGCTCTCCCCGGTTCTCGTGATCGGGGGCATCCGCTGGTCAGGCGATATCGAGCGAGAGGCCCAGTACCGCCGCGAAACCATGAAGCTCGTGGCCCAGCTGGCTGCGGGCCGCGCAGAGCGTGCGCTCGCGTCGGCGCCCAGCGCTCTTGAACTCATCGCCGCCACACTGCCCGCCGATCCATGCAAGGCTCCGCTCAGGCGCGTGCTCGATGCGCTTCCCGAATTCGGAACGTTCGGCGTCGTAAGCGCCGACGGAACGATCGTCTGCGCCACTATCGAAAATGCAAACGGAACGAGCGTCGCGGAGTCGCCCTGGTATATCGAACTGCGCCAGACCGGCGTTGCCTTCGTGCAGTCCTCGGCGGTGCTAGGGCCCATGTCAGGACGGATGACGATCGTATCCGCCGCGCGCCGCGAAAATCCTTACGGCTCTTTCGCCGGCGCGCTCGTGCTGGGCACACAGCTGAATCAGCTGGTCGCACAACTCGTACACGCAGACCTGCCTCCCCAGTACGAAGTCGCTCTTGTCGATGCCGGCGGACAGGTTTTCAGCAGCACCTACTGGGAAACGATAGACCCCACGGTGATCGCAAAGCTGGTTGTTGGTGAAACTGCCGTCTTGCCGGTGGGTTCGCAGACCGGTGAGAACCGCGAGGCCGCGATCATCCCGCTTGCGGGCAACGCCTTCTACGCCATGGTCTCTGCGCCGCCTCCGCCGCCGATCACGCTTGAAAACGTGAGCGCGTTCGGCAATTTCGCGCTTCCCTTGCTCGCATGGCTCCTCGCGCTCGTGACCGCATGGCTGGCGACGGAGCGGCTCGTGCTGCGCTGGCTCGACTATCTCCGCCGCATCGCAACGCTCTACGCTAGCGGCAAGCTTACCGTGCAGCCGCTGCGGGCGAAGCAGCAGGCGCCCTACGAAATCAACGCTCTGGCCGATACGCTCGAAGAAATGGCGGTCCGCATCCGCGACCGCACCAACCGCATGGAAAACGCCCTTCAGGCGCGCGATGCCGCGATGAAGGAAATCCATCATCGCGTGAAGAACAACCTGCAGATCATCAACAGCCTGCTCAGCCTGCAGGGCCGCAAGCTGCGTGACAAGGCCGCCATTGCGGTGCTCGATGACGCCCGTGCGCGCATCAACGCGCTGTCGCTGATCCATCGCTCGCTCTACGAGAACAACGACATCTCGACAGTGCAGACCAAGTCATTCCTCACCGACCTTGCCAGCCATCTCGACCAGGCGCTCGGCGCAGAAGACCGCGGGATCAGGATCGAAAGCGCAATCGACGAAGATCGCCTCGATGCCGATCTCGCCGTCCCGCTCGCCCTGTTCACCGCAGAAGCCGTCACCAATTCGGTCAAGCACGCCTTCCCGGTCAACACCGGCGGCAGCGTCGAAACCTCAAAAGCATGGCGCGTGCTCGTCAGCTACAAGGTTCATGAGAACGAGGCAGTCCTCTGCGTCGAGGACAATGGTGTCGCCTCGGAAGAGCGCACGCTGGAATCGTCTCCGGGCATCGGCGGCACACTGATGGCCGCGTTCGCCAAGCAGGTTCGCGGCAAGCTCGAAGAGCAGTCGCTCCCGGATGGCGGCCGCCTCATCCAGATCCGCATGACGCGAACACCCGCGCCTCACCCGCCGGTCGATGCCGAGAATACCCCCGTCGGCGTGGCCTGACTGTCCCAAAAGCAAAACAGCCCGGCGAGGCCAGGCTGCTTCACGAATTCTGCCGAGGGGGTTGGTCTTACAGACCGCGTCGCGTGGCGCCCATCACAAGCGAAACGACGAACAGCACCAGGAAGATGAAGAAGAGGATCTGGGCGATGCCAGCGGCTGACGCCGCGATCCCGCCGAAACCGAAAACCGCCGCGATGACCGCGACAACGAGAAAAACGAGTGTCCAGCTGAGCATGAGAATTCTCCTCCTGCCAATCAACGTGTTGCGTGTATCTGGGTTCCATCGGTCGTCGGCGCAACCGCAACCGACGAGTCATAGTTGCGATGCACTGTGAGGCCCGCCAGCTCGATCGAAACGACATCCTGCGTGAGCTTGCCGTTCTCCATCTGCAGCACGCAGAAACTCGGCGGAGTCCCTCGCAGCCGCGTTGACAGCGTGCCCGATCCCATCTGCACCATCGGCCGCCGCGTGTTGGTGATCGCGTGCGCGAAAGCATCGTGAATATGCCCGGTCAGGATCGCATCGACATGCGCCTGCGCGCACAACTTCAGCGCATCGCCGCCACGCTTGGTCGCGACGGACACCTGCGACATGCCCGGCTCGTCCAGCGGATGATGGCAGATCAGAAAGCGCCAGGCATGCTCCGGTCCGCCGGCCAGCAGGTCCAGCGCCCTCTCCAGATCCTCGAGATCGATCACGCCGTCCGCCCAGTTCAGCCGTCCCTGGACACCACGCGCGCTGTTGATCGCCGCGATGCGCACCTCGCCCCCGCGCAGCTCGATCAGCCTGTCGACCGCGTCCATGCCCGCCATGTATCTGGAGTATCTTGCGAACGGCCTGAGCACTCGCGCTGTCATGTTGATCAGCGGCGTGTCGTGATTGCCCGGCGCCGCAATCACCGGAAACTTCAGGCTCGACAGCCATTCGCGCGCCGCCTCGAATTCGCTGCGGCGGCCCTTCTGCGTAATGTCGCCAGCGAAGATCACCGCGTCCGGTTTTACGCGGGCAGTGAAATCCGCAACCTGATCCAGCGCCGCGCGGTCCTCACGCCCGAAATGCACATCGGAAATATGAACCAGCTTGATCGCGTCGGGGCTCATTCGGTCGCCGCGAGGCATCGCGACGCCTTTTCCACGAACGTCACATGCAGGCGCGGCGCCGGCTCCATATGCTCTCCATCGGCGAGAAGCGGTATATCTCGCCCGTCATCGGCCCCGATGTCCAGCGATGTCGCCGGCGCGACTTCCACGCCAGGAGCATTCCGCCAGTCGGTGAAAAAGGACGTCCACACCACGTTAAGTGCGCCCGTAGCAGTCGGATTCGCCAGCGAGGCCACTTCCATGCCTTCACCCGCCTTGGTCAACGACCCGATGATGGCGCCGACAAAGCTGGAGGTCGGCAGGCGTGTGTCACCGAATGAATATCCATCGCCATAAGTGGCGTCGAGATGCATGGTCTTCAGGGTTTCCATGGCTGTACCTGTCTGCGCGGCCGCCTTCACCAGGTCCCCGCGGCGGATGCTCTCGCGCGCCTCCGCAAAATGCGCCGGCGCGCCCGCCAGCATCGCGCAATAGAAGCGATCGCCATTCACTTCGCCTGCTGAAAGACTTTTGAGTTTCGGACCCTTCAGTACGTCTCGCAACACGACGTCCCAGGCTTTCTCGCCATGAATCGCCCGGGGCAGCAGATTCATCGTGCCCCCGGGCAGGATAAGCAGGTTCGGCGTGATCGGGCCGACGATCGACAGCGCTGTGCGGATTGTGCCGTCGCCACCCCAGACGATGAACAGGTCCGGCGCCATGTCGGCCAGCGTTTTCAGCTGTCCATCGCAATCCTCAGGATCGGTTTCGATGAGGTCCGCGCCCTTGATGCCGGCTTCCTGCAGCACAGCATCCAGCTTTTCCCGCGCATCCGCAGGCACAGACCCCGATTTGGGGTTGAAGAGGGCGATGGATTTCATGGCTGTGCAGACTTTCCGGCAAGCAACGTCAAACGCGCCTGCGCGAGAATTGTTCTATGCCGCGATTGAAAGATTTATGCGGTGCTCAGAACGTTGACGGCCGCCACCATCACCATCCACCCGCCGAGCCCGAAGCATACGATCAACGCAATGAGACTTCCGTTCTGGGAAAACTCGTGGTCCAGCTCATCGACGATTTGTTCTTCTTCAGTGCTCATTATATATCCGTCATTCGACTTCCAAGACGCAACGCCCGCGGAAATCGAATAGTTCCATCCGAATGCGATAAGAGCGCCGCCAACGGCAGCGCTCTCACGATATTAACCGGTTTTGGCCGCTATCAGCCGCGATACTCGCCGTTCGCCCAGTAAGTCCGGCCGGAACGACGGTCTACGTAATAGTAACGGCGCGCATTGCCATCGTACACCAGGGCCTCGCCGTTCGGCCCATATCCCTCAGCATTGTTGTTCGTGTTTCGGTCGCTCGATGCGCCCGCGACGCCGCCCGCGATGGCGCCAGTCGCTGCGCCGATTGCCGCGCCCTGACCGGCATCGCCAGACCCTGTGTTGTTGCCGATAATGGCCCCGGCGGCCGCGCCGAGCAGGCCGCCCGTGACAGCGCCACGTTCAGTGTTGCCGGTCTGTGTGCACGCTGCGACTGCCATGGCAGCGAGCGCACTAAAGGCAGTGATCGCAATGATCTTCATAATGGTCTCCTTGGATGTACCGCCGAAAACGTCTCGTACTGGGGACAGTTCCTACCCGCGCTGCTATCGGCCGCGCCGAGGTCCGCGCAATGCGCCCGCAATGCCGCCCATGATCATGCCAACCACACTGGTCTGCGCAATCAGCGCCAGCGACACCGTGGGCGTTGCGGCCGTGGCGACCAGACCGGCCCCGGCGCCCAGCAACCCCCCGATCGCCATGCCAGCCGCAACGGGTCGTGCCGCTTCCGGCCGCTGGATCGCGACGGGCGGCGTCTCCATGCTCTTAAGCTGCACCAGCGCCTGCGAGACTTCGCGCAGGTTTGTCTCTTCGCCGCCGCTCATGTTTTCTGCGGTGCTTTCCGCCAGACGCTGCGCGTCCAGCTTCCAGCTTTCCAGGATGCGTAGCCGGTCCTTGTGCTTCAGCCCGGGATAGGTGAGCACGTCTCCGGGATTGTCGAAGTGTCGTGTGGGCTGCATGACCAGTTCATCGATATGCCTGTCCATTGCGCTTCTCCTCGCACACATTAGTCAGCACATAACGGGACGCGCCGAGACGTGGTTCCGAAGACGCACAGCCAAAAAACACACGGCCGGAGGGAACCTCCGGCCGTCTGCAACAATAGCTGAGTAGCGTCCGCTTCTAGCTAGGCCCATCCGCCGGCAGGCTGGCATAGGCGATCCCGCCATCCACCGCGATGGAGTCGCCGACGACATAATCGCCCGCCTTTGACGCGAGAAAGATCGCCGTGCCTGCCATGTCCTCGTCGCGTCCGATGCGCCGCATCGGCGTGCGCTGCGCGACCATGTCTTCGTGATCGCGCGCCGCCTTGTTCATCTCGGACGCAAATGGCCCCGGCGCGATCGCCGTGACGATGATGTTGTCCTGCACCAGCCGCGCCGCCATCCGCTTGGTCAGATAGAGAAGAGAGGATTTCGACGCGTGGTAGGAATACGTCTCCCACGGATTCAACCGGATGCCATCGATCGAACAGATGTTGATCACCTTCGCCGGCCGCTCCGGGCTCGCCGCCTTCTTCAACGCGGCATGCAGCGCCTGGGTAAGAAAGAAGGGCGACTTCACGTTAAGGTCCATCACCTTGTCCCAGCCATGCTCGGGAAATTCCTCGAACGCCGCGCCCCACGCCGCGCCCGCATTATTGACGAGAATGTCGAGCTTGCCCTCACGCTTGTAGATCTCTTCCGCGAGCATCTTGCCGCCTGCCACCGTCGAAATGTCCTGCGGCAGCGAGATGCATTCCGCATGCCCCAGCGCCGTCAGCTCCGCCGCCGTCGCATCGCACGCATCCGCCTTGCGCGCCGAGATGTAGGTCTTCGCCCCGCTCTCCACGAACCCGCGGGCAATCATTTTCCCGATCCCGCGCGATCCCCCCGTGACAAGCGCCACGCGTCCCTTCAGCGAAAACAGATTGTCGATCATCATGTGCGCGTCTCCCGGCTGTGCTTTTTGTTGGTGCGCACGGTAGCGGCCTGCGGACGAAACACCAGAGCCCGGAAACCCGCCCTCGTCCTTCGACGGACGCTCCCTTCGGTCGCTGCACTGGTTGAGCGCTACGGGCGGCGGGTGTTTTTGAAGCGAACATCCTGAGCAGCCGCGAAGCGGCGTCCGTCGAAGGACGAGCGCGTGCTCACAAACCTCACCCCATCAAATACTCCGCCAGCGCCGCGTAGGCAGGCAGCGACACCTTGTCCAGCACCGAATTCCCGTTCGCCGCCACTGGATGCGAGGCGAGTCGCGCGATCACCAGCTCTGCCTTCGGCGCGATCCAGCACACCTGCCCATGGATGCCGCGCGCCGTGTAAGCGCCCAGCGCATTGTGCGAAACCCACCACTGGCTGCGATAGCTCCAGCCCGGCATCGTCGTGTAACCCGCCTTCGCGAAATCCTCCTGCCGCGCGCCGCCAGCAATGTCGTCCACGACAGCCGCCGGCACAACCTGATGCCCGTTGAACGCGCCGCGATTGCGCATCATCTCCCCGAACCGCGCGAGGTCACGCAGCGCGATGTTCATGCCCCCCCCACATGCCGCCATGCCGGTGGGATCGACGATGAGGTACGCATCTTCCTCCGCGCCGATCTTCTGCCAGATCCGCTCTGACACCAGCTGCGCCATCGCCGTGCCCGTCACGCGCTGCACCAGCCACGCCAGCACTTCCGTGTTGCAGGTCTTGTAGGCGAAGGCCTGCCCATGCTCGCCCTGCTTGTTCAGCGTCGCGAGGAAATCAACGATCGAGCGCGGCCCGTCATACCCCTCCGGCGGCCTGCCATAACCTGCCGCGATTCCATACGTCCGAACTTCTGCAGCCGGGTCGGTATAGTTCTCCGAGTACTGCACCCCTGTCGTCATATCCATGACGTGCCGCACGCGCGCATCGCCGAACGCTGACGCCTTCAGCTCCGGCAGGTAAGTCGCGACCGGCGCATCGGCATCGATCACGCCTTCATGCGCCAACGTCGCCGCCAGCAGTCCGACGAACGACTTCGTCACCGAGAACACGATATGCGGTAGCTCCGCCGACAGCGCGCCGCGATAGGTCTCGTAGACGACCGCGCCACGATGCAGCACCACGACGCCATCAGTGAACATCGCATCGATCGATTGCCCCCATGTCATCGCCTCGCCCTCCATCGTCGTGAAGGCGACCGCATCAATGTCATCGCGCAACTTGCGGGGCAGGGCGCTCGGCGCCGCCGCGCCACGCCTGACGTTCACCGTCGATTTCAGCTCCCGCTGATGACTGAACGCCCACCGCGTGTTGGGAAACGAGCTTCCCGACAGCTCCCCCGCATCCGAGCTGACGATCTGCTCGCGACCCGGCGGAAAGCCCGCCATCAGCCCGCGCGCCTTCGGGTCGCTGTTCCGGGCGTTCCACTTGGTGTTCATTCTCGACCCTCGCGCGCTGAACCTGCTGCTCCGTCCGAACCTAGCCGCAAGCTCACGAAAGACCAGCATGCATGCAGGGGAATGATCCGCATGCCGCCATGACGGGGCATCGCTGTCGAGCTGGCGCCTGCAAGCAAGCTTTTGTTACCGGCGATCCGATCCGCAGCCTCAAACGTATGCCCACCATAATCACGCGCGGCGTATGTCCGACCGCGTACAATTGTCCGCACAGAAAAACAGGAAACCACACCAATGAAGATGCTTCTCCCCATCGCCGCTTTCGCCCTTATGGGCGTTGCATGCTCTGGCGAAACCGCCCCCGCCACGCCCGCTCCGGCGCCTGCCGCAGAAATGACAACGCCCGAGCCTGCTCCGATGGCGGCCAAGGACATCGTCGATACCGCTGTCGGCGCTGGCCAGTTCACGACGCTCGTCGCCGCCGTTCAGGCCGCCGGTCTTGAATCAACGCTCCGCGGCGCTGGCCCCTTCACCGTCTTCGCCCCGACCGACGCCGCCTTCGCCGCTCTCCCGGCCGGCACGGTTGAAGACCTGCTGAAGCCCGAGAACAAGGCCAAGCTCACCGCCATCCTGACCTACCACGTGCTCCCGGCTGAAGTGATGTCGTCCGCGATCGGCTCGCAGTCGATGGACGCCGCCACGGTTGAGGGCAAAACGGTCAAGGTCGATGGCAGCACCGCCGGCAAGGTGATGGTCAACGACGCAACAGTCGTCATGGCCGATGTCGACGCCTCGAACGGCGTCGTCCACGCGATCGACAAGGTGCTCATGCCGCCGATGTAATCGAACAGCATCTCCGAACGACACCCTCCGAAGGGTACGAAGACAAGCCGCCCCTTAACTCGGGCGGCTTGTTCTTTGTGTGGAGTTCAGTACCCGCCCAACCGCGCATACCTGTCGCGGTGGAAGCTCTCGCCGCCATACAGCCCCTCCAGCACGCGCGCGCGCTTCATGTAGAGGCCAGAGTCATGCACGTCGGTCATGCCGATGCCGCCATGCATCTGCACCGTTTCGTTCGACACAAGATGCAGCGTCTCGCCTGCGCGCGCCTTGGCCAGCGAGGCCAGCTCCGGAATGTTGTTGGCGTTTCTGTCCAGCGCGTCCAGCGCCGCCGCCACGCAGCTCCGCGTCAGCTCAAGCTCCGTGAACATGATCGCGGCGCGGTGCTGCAGCGACTGGAACGAGCCGATCAGCTGGCCGAACTGCTTGCGCACTTTGAGATAGTCAGCCGTCATCTCGAACGCCGCATCCGACGCGCCCAGCATTTCCGCCGCCACCCCGATCCGCGCCCGATCCAGGATCTGCTCCAGCAGCCCGTACCCGCCATCCACCGCGCCGAGCACCGCGTCGGCGCCAACCTCGACGCCAGCAAAACTGATATTCGCCGCCGCATGCGCATCCAGCGTCTTGAGGCTCGTCCGCGTCACGCCCTTCGCATTGCCCGGAACGAGGAACAGCGTGATCCCCGTCTCATCGCCAGCATCGCCGGACGTGCGCGCCGCCACGACCAGCAGGTCCGCCTCGGCGCCATCGACCACATATCGCTTCTCGCCCGACAACGCGTAGCCGGCGCCGGATTTCTTCGCGCTCAGCTTCACATGCGCCGGATCATGGTGCGGACGCTCGTCCGCCGCCAAGGCGATGATGGCGTCGCCACCCGCGATCTTCGCAAGCCACCCATCCTTCTGCGCCTGTGTTCCGCCCAGCATCAACGCCGATGCGCCGATCATCGCCGTCGACAGCAGGGGTGATGCCGCCAGCGTGCGGCCCTGCGCCTCGAGCACCTGGCCAAGCCCGACATGGCCGAAGCCTGATCCGCCGAATTCCTCCGGCACGATCACGCCCGCGAAGCCCAGCTCGGCCATCTCCTTCCACGCGCCCGCGTCATACGCCTTGCCGTCCTTGCGGAGCGCGCGCAGCTGACTCACCGGCAGCTTTTCCGCCGCATACGCCTTTGCGCTGTCGCGCAGCATCTGCTGCTCTTCGGTGAGCACGAACGGCATTGGCTTCTCCTCGCCCGATACTGGTCTTGATGCCGGTCTTGTCGCCGGCCCTTCAGTTCTGCGTGTTGGGTCTTAGCGTTCCGCGCACCGCCCAATCAAGAGCGTCCTCGATGCGGTCATTGCCCCAGAACAATTCGCCATCCTCGGTCACGAAGCTCGGCGCGCCAAAGATGCCGAGGCTGGCCGCAATCGACGTCTCCTCGCGCAACTGCTCCTTCACCGGCTCCGACGTCATCGCCGCCAGCGTTTCCAGCGGGTCCAGACCTGCGCGACGGGCTGCGGCGTGCAGGATCTGCGGATCGGAAATATCGCGGTCGTGCACGAAACTCGCCTGATAGACAGCCTTCACGAAATTCGGCCGCGCCTCCTGCGGCAGCGACAGGGTGATCCGCGCCGCCATCAATCCGTTCTGTGGAAAGCGTCCCGGCCGCTTGAAAGGGAGGCCATGCCTTTCACATGTCCGCTCCATGTCGCGCCACATGTAGGAGCCCTTGACCGGCACAACGTTGAACGGGCTGTCCTTCAACCCCTGCTGCGCATGAAACAGCGGCCCCAGCAGGAACGGCTTCCACTCCAGCGCCACGCCGCGCGCAGCAGCCATCTTGCCCACACGCATCACCGCCGGATACGAATAAGTCGAGGCGAATTCGAACCAGAATTGAAGTTTCACGAAGCCCTCGCCGCCAGATTCTCGATCCTAGCAGATTGCGGCCGAAAATGCCGCTCCCATATCCATTGCCGGACGGGCGTCTTCCAGACGGACCGAGGACAAGGGACATTCCATGACGATTTCGATGCACAAGGCCAGCGCGCCTGTTTTTATTCGCATGCTGAACAATCTGGACCAGCTGCTCGCCAAGGCTGAGGAAAATGCCAAGGCGCGGGGCTTCGACCCCAATCTGCTGGTGACACAGCGCCTCGCGCCCGACATGCGCCCGCTATCGTCACAGATCCAGCTCGCCAGCGATTCGGCCAAGGGCGCCATGGCCCGGCTCTCTGGCGGTACGCCGCCTGCGATGCCGGACACCGAAACGACGATCGATCAGCTGCGCACGCGCATCGCCAACACGATCGACTATGTGAAAAGCGTACCCGCCGAAGCGGTTGATGGCTCCGAAGAGCGCGATGTCGTTCTGAAAACGCCGAGCGGCGACATCCCGTTCAAGGGCCTCGCCTTCCTCACCGGCTTCGCCCTTCCCAACTTCCTTTTCCACGTCACCACCGCTTACGCCATCCTTCGCCACAACGGCGTTCCTCTTGGCAAGCTCGATTTCCTCGGGCGCAGCTAGAGGCACACAGCACTCCCCAGCTTCGCCGGAGCGGGACGTCAAACCACAAGGGGACGTCCTCCCTCGCCGAAGGCGGGGGAGGTGCCCCGAAGGGGCGGAGGGGGCCGCCTGCAAAGCAGGCGGATGTCTCCACGCATCCCAACCCCGCCAGAACCGGCCGATCCTGCACGCACGTTTTTCGGCGCGTTCCGAACAATCTCAATCGCTTGCACCGATTGAATCGGCCGATCCCGGACACAGGCGTCCCCCACTTTCAATCCTGAGGTAGAATGCCCTCATCCATCCCGCATGGAGGGCGGCCGTACACCGTTCAACGGCGCGGGGTGGATGCAGGCGAGCGTGAAGAGCCCGGTCGAAC
>JANOKS010000091.1:0-23748 GCA_031419455.1 Alphaproteobacteria bacterium | reverse complement strand
TCTCCGGCCTCAACCTCGCGTACCAGCCGCTCCCGCAGGTCGGCCGAACAAGCTTTGCCCATGATCCACCTCCAAGAACGGTGAATCACAATTCGTCCCTAACGCAAATATCGATTCAGGTTATCCGCCCGATGCTCTAGATGCCGTAGCCGCGCGTTGCATCCGCGGCGGACAGCCGTTCTGCCAGCGCCCGTCCCTGGGCGAGGATTTCCGGGACTGCGGTGACTTCCCAGAATTCAGGGCGCGTCAGCGGGCCGATGGCGAAAAGCCAGTCCGACGCCACGTTGTCCGACGCGACCGCTGCGCACGCATTCGTATCGATGCCCAGCCCCATCTTGTCCCGGCGCACGAAGCCGCGCGCGAGGCCGTCTGCGATGATGGGACTGGAGCGCACGGCTACGTCCGTGGTCGGTCCGGTGCAGTTGATCACGTGGCGTGCGCGGAGGTGAACAGCTTTGCCGCCGAGCCGGCCGACCTCCATCTCGAGAGAATCGTCTGTCTCACGGGCGTTCGCGATGCGGCCAGCGATGAGTTGGAGGTAACCGTCGGCCCTGAGCCGCTCGACATGGTCTGCGACGCGCGGGGCCATGCGGTGGCGATAGACATCCCACCACGCGCGGAGGTGGCGCAGGAAGCTTTGCCGGTGGCGCAGCGGCCAGCCTAGCCAGATATCCCGCGTCACCGGCCGCATCGCGTCGATGACGCCTTGCCACGGCGCGCCGCTTTCGATTGCCCGCGCGGCGTGTTGACGGACAAGGGTCATGAGGGTTGCGGGGGACTTTCTATCCTCGACGGGAATGAAGGGCGCGGCCGGCGGGCAGAGCCTGTGCTTGCGCGGCAGGAGGCCGCGACGCGATACCAACGTAACGCCGGCCGCATGACCTGCGCGGTGCAGGGAGAGGGTCACGTCGACAGCGGTGAGGCCGGACCCGACGATGACAACCGGTTCGTCCCTTGCGACCCGGTCGAGCGCGCCGCCGGCCCACGGATTTGCGATGAACTGCGGCGCATCTTCCAGCGTCGGGATGCCGATCGGCCCAGGCGATTCATTGCCGGTCGCGAGGATGACGCCCGCCGCCTCGAGCTCGCCGCCGTCGGCGAGCACCACGCCGCGACGCGGGGCAGGAAGGAAGGCGACTGCCTCGCCGCGGATCCATTCGAAGACGCCATTGGCGCTGGCGCGCCGGGCAGTTTCCTCGAGAAAGTCGCCGAAGGCCGCGCGGGGCGCGAACGTATCTTCGATCCGGCCGCCTGCTTCGGCCAGCGCTTCGTCGAGATCGTGTCGGCTGACGTTGGCGGCCAGCCAGTCGTGGAACGACAGGTCGGACCCAATGTCCAATCGGCGTGCGGGAACGTTGAGCACATGTCCGGCCGCAAACTCGCCATAGGCGAGCCCCGGTCCGCGCCGCAACGAGCGTTCGACAACCTGCAGGCGGACCTGCGGACAGAGTTTCCGGACCTGTAGCGCGCAGACCAGACCGCTGAGGCCGCCTCCGACGATAACGACAGTCTGGGAGGGCCCGGCCATGTCGTCGTCTCCGGTCTATTGCACGAGGCTTAGGCGTCTCAGAGACCGGCGCCCTCGTCCAGCCCCAACGCGATGTTGAGGTTCTGCACGGCGGCGCCTGAGGCGCCTTTGCCGAGATTGTCGAGTTGGGCCACGAGGCGGGCCTGCTGGGCGGTGTCGTTGCCGAAGACGAAGAGCTTCATGCGGTTTGTGTTGTTGAGCGCCTCGGGATCGAGGGCTTCGACATAGTTGCCGGCGCCGGCGCGTGCTTTCTGGAGCGCCGTGGTTTCGGTTTCGCTGGCGACGGTGACGAAGCGTTCGCCCTGGTAGAATTCCATAAGCGCGTTGCGGAGGTCGGCAGGCTTTGGCGCGCCGGGCAGCGACCAGAGTTGAAGCGGGACTTCGACGAGCATGCCTTGCGCGTAGCGGCCGACGGCGGGGGCGAAGATTGGCGCGTGGGCGAGGCCGGAATACTTCGTCATCTCCGCCACGTGCTTGTGCGCGAGATGAAAGCCATAAGCGCGCAATGCGTCGCTGGTGCTTTCGGGCGGGAGCGACTGGAATTCCTCGATCAGGCCCTTGCCGCCACCGGTGTAGCCGGAGACGGCGTTGACGGTGACCGGCGATGATGCGGGCACGAGGCCTGCGCTCACCAGCGGCGCCATGAGGCCGATGAAGCCGGTGGGATAGCAGCCGGGGTTCGAGATGCGCTTGGAGCGCGCGATCAGCACGCGGTGGCCGTCGGCCATTTCCGGGAAGCCGTAGACCCATTGCGGATCGACGCGGTGTGCGGTCGAGGCGTCGATGATGACGGTGTTGGGGTTGGCGACAAGCTTCACCGCTTCCTTCGCTGCGTCGTCCGGCAGGCAGAGGATGACGGCGTCGGAGTCGTTCATGAGTTCGGCGCGCGCGGCGGGGTCCTTGCGGCGCTCGGCCTCGATCGAGACGACCTGGAGGTCGCGGCGTTTCTCGAGCCTCTGGCGGATCTGGAGGCCAGTGGTGCCGGCTTCGCCGTCGATGAAGACTTTCGATACCATGCGCGTCGTCCGTAGGGTGGATAGAGCGAAGCGAAATCCACCATCCGGTGGCGCGGTGCATTTCGCTTCGCTCAATGCACCCTACGATTTCGGAGCGACAGCCCCCAAAAGCAAAAGGGCGCTTCGGTTTCCCGAAGCGCCCTCTCGAAACAGATATCGAGGCGGACTAGCGCTTCGAGAACTGGAAGGACCGGCGGGCTTTGGCCTTGCCGTACTTCTTCCGCTCGACGGCGCGCGGATCGCGCGTGAGGAGCTTCTGCGGACGCATGGCGGTGCGCAGTTCAGGTTCAAACTCGACGATCGCGCGGGCGATGCCATGACGGACGGCGCCGGCCTGGCCCGTGAGGCCCGAGCCTTTGACGGTGCAGACGACGTCCAGCTCGGACTCGCGCTTGGCGGCTTCGAGCGGCTGGCGGATCATCAGGCGCAGAACGGGACGCGCGAAGTATTCGACGATGTCCTTGCCGTTGACGGTGATCTTGCCGGTGCCGCGCTTCACCCAGACGCGGGCGGTGGCGGTCTTGCGGCGGCCCGTGCCGTAGGAACGGCCAAGCTTGTCGATCTTGGCGGCGACCGGCGCTTTCGGCGCGGCGGCCTGGACATTCAGGTCCCTGATCTCGCTGAGGGATTCGACGGCTTCGGCCATGATCAGGCGACCTTCACGTTCTTGGAGTTCTTCGATTTGAAGTCGACGACTTCGGGGTTCTGGGCGGCGTGCGGATGCGTGGCGCCGGCATAGACGCGGAGCTTGCCGAACTGCTTGCGGGCGAGCGGGCTCTCGCCGGGCATCATGCGCTTCACGGCCAGCTCGACCACTCGCTCGGGGAATTTCGAGGCGAGGATTTTCGCCGGCGTGGTGGTCTTGATGCCGCCGGGGTGGCCGGTGTGGCGGTGATAGACCTTGCGGGTCATCTTCCGGCCGGTCATCGCGACCTTGTCGGCGTTGATGACCACGATGTGGTCGCCCAGATCGACGTGCGGGGTGTAGTCCGCGCGGTGCTTCCCGCGCAGGCGCAGGGCGATATAGGAGGCAAGGCGGCCCACAACGACGCCCTCAGCGTCGATGACCACCCACTTGTTCACGGCGTCAGCCGGCTTCACGGAAACGGTTGTCATGCTCCGGCGCGGAGCCTTTCTCGGACAGAGTTAGGTCTGAATTTCGAACGCGTGCAGCTACAGTCGACCCCCGCCCTTGTCAACAGCGTCCGGGTCACGGGCGCGCCGGGCGGGTCCATTCGCCGGCGATTATAGGCCATATCGCTTCCAGCGCCATGGCCGGCAGCTCCCAACAGGCTGCGGCTGAAGGCGTTTTTGGTCTTTCCCGGCGGCGGCGGACCTGTTTTTGCCTTGGCGGGGGACAAGGCCGCGAGCGGGTTCTGGTTGAACGCACGTATAAAGTGCTGATTCGCAGTTAATGCCCGACCCCGTACCGACTGCGGCGCTTATCGCTGACATACCTAATCACCCTCAGAAGGAGGGGGCGCCCATGACGATGATCAGGAATGTTTCGATGTGGGTAATCATCGGCAGCGCGATCATTCTTCTTGCGGGAGCTTCGCTGCTCTGACGGATCGCGCCCCGGCGGGCCGCTCTGTGGACCCCACCCTGTGGACCCCACCCTGTGGACAAGGTCACCCGTCTCATGCGCCGCGGTCGTTCGGCCTTGCCTGATCAGTCGGACCCGCCGCCGCCATCCCCTCCGCCGCCATCGCTGTCGGAGCTGTCCCTGCCGTTGGAATCCGGATCGGGCTTGTTCTTCATTCCAAGAAACGGGCCGCTGGCGTCGGTTGCAACGGGGACTACCGGGCCGTCGTTCTGATCCTTGCCATTCCGCGGCCGCTTCGGGGCGCCGAATTGCGAGCTGAGCAGGAAGAAAGGCGCGACCGAGAGGCCGATGATCAAAAGGATCAGTCCGGTGCCAAGAATATCGTTCATGGGACGATGTCTAACACGCCCGTGATCGGCCGCCAGCGGGAGGGCAATCGACGCGAGCGAAACTGGCCTCTAACGTTCCCAGCGCAGACACACTTTCTAGGGGAATTGGATGAATCGTCGATCGTTCATGATGGCCGGGGCGGCTTCTGCGCTGGCGCCCGGCTTCCTTGTGGCGAACGCCGAGATGGCCGCCGCGGATTATCGGGCGCTGACGGCGATCCGCGAGCTGGGGCTTGCCGAGGAGACCTCGGAGGTCATGAAGACCGCCAGCTACATGATGGACGTGCTGGGGCCGCGGCTGTCGGGTTCTCCCGGCATCCGGAAATCGGGCGAATGGGTGGTCGAGAAGCTGAAGGGCTGGGGGCTGACGGGGTCGGCGCTGGAGCCCTGGCCTACCGACCCGACCGGCACAAACAATGGTTTTCAGCGCGGCTGGTCGAACGAGAAATTCTACCTGCACGCCACCACGCCGAACGCCTTCCCGATCAGCGGCATGTCGATCGGCTGGACGCCGGGCACCAATGGTTTGGTGGCCGGCGAATGCATGATGGTGATCGAGACGGACGAGGCCGAGCTTCGCGCGAAGTATGCAGGCAAGCTGCGCGGCAAGTGGGTGATGGGCCAGGCGCCGGTGAACATGCGGGCGCAGTGGGACCCGGTGGCCAAGCGCCTGTCAGCGAGCGATCTCGAAGCATTGGAGAACCCGGCGCGGCCCGCCGAGAACGGATCGCCGGCGGGACCGCCTGCGCCGACACCGCCAGCTCCGAATGCGCCGCAGCCCTACAACCGCAATCTCTTCTTTTTCGAGGAAGGCGCGCTCGGCGTGTTCTCGACCAACAAGGGGCACGGCGTCGTCAACGTGCTGGGCGGCGGGCGGACGGATGATCCGGCCAGGCAGCTGCCGCGCATCGCGATCGAAGCGGAGCATTACGGCCGCATCGCGCGCTCGGTGATGCTGGGCCAGCCGGTGGTGGTGGAAGCCGACATCCGCAATGCCTGGTACGACAAGCCCGAGATGTTCAACGTGGTGGGGGAAATCCGCGGGACGGAGCTGCCGGACGAGGTGGTGATGCTCGGCGCACACTTCGATTCTTTCCACGCCTCGACCGGGGCCACGGACAATGGCGGGGCGTGCTCATCCATCATGGAGGCGATGCGGCTGCTGAAGGTCACGGGCGCGCCGCTGAAGCGCACGGTGCGCATCGGGCTATGGAATGGCGAAGAACAGGGGCTGATCGGATCGCGGCTTTATGTGGCGCAGCACTTCGGCGGTATCCGCGGCGTGCCGACGGCTTCCAATCCGCGGGGCGAGGTTGGGCCGATGAAGCGGGCGCACAGCCGCTTCCAGGGATATTTCAACATCGACAATGGCGCGGGCGCGATCCGCGGCATCCATTCCCAAGGCAACCGCGCGATCGTGCCGGTGTTCCGTCAGTGGCTGGAGCCGCTGCGCGACATCGGCGCGACGCACGTCTCGCAGCTGACCCGGGGCGGGACAGACCATCTGTCGTTTGACGGCGCTGGCCTGCCCGGCTTCCAGTTCATCCAGGACTCGCTGGAATACGAGCCGAAGACCCACCACACGAACATGGATTTCTTCGAGGCCCTCCAGCCCGAGGACATGCGGCGTAACTCCGTGATTCTGGCCAGTTTTGCGATGATGGCGGCCAACCATTCCGGCTTCCTGCCGCGCAAGCCGCGGCCGCCGGCACGGTAAATTTGAGCGGAAAAGGCGACTGCGACGCCTTGGCGTGACGTTTGCTGGTTGAGGGCGATTGACAATCATTCGCACATTGGTGCAAATCAGTCGCATGATCATCTGTGTGTGTAGGGCCCTCAATACAGCGAAAGTGAACGACGCAATTGCGGCGGGCGCCCGGTCGCCTGCGCAGGTGCACCGCCACCACGAAACGACGATCAATTGCGGAAAGTGCTGTGAGACCGTGTGCGGGATGATCCGCGAACAGTCTTGCGACGCCCCGCGCCAGATGGTTCACGCCGAATAGCCTGCGAACGCTTCGTCCTCGCATTCTCAGAAATATCCAATAAAAACAACTTGCGAAGCGCCGAGAGTCGGCGTCATTGGGACGCGTTGTGCGTTATGCCTAGCGAGGCCGCCTCTCCCATCGTGCGGCCGGGCATTTCAAGGGAAACACCGCCATGAAGGGCGACGCGAAGGTCATCGAATTCCTGAACCTGGCGCTCAAGAACGAACTGACCGCCATCAACCAGTATTTCCTCCATTCCCGGATGCTGCGCGACTGGGGTGTCTCGGAACTGGCCAAGAAGGAACACGACGAGTCGATCGAGGAGATGCATCACGCCGACTGGCTGATCGAGCGCATCCTCTTTCTGGAGGGCCTTCCGAACCTGCAGGACCTCGGCAAGCTGTTCATCGGCGAGAACGTCCAGGAAATCCTGGAGTGCGACATGAAGACCGAGCAGATGGCCATCCCGGTGCTGCGTGACGCCATCGAGCATTGCGAGAAGGTGCGCGACTACGGCTCGCGCGACCTGTTCTACAAGATCCTCCACAATGAGGAGGAGCATGTCGACTACATCGAGACCCAGTTCGACCTGATCAAGCAGGTCGGCATCCAGAACTACATCCAGCTGCAGTCCAAGCCGAACGCCAGCCAGGCGCTCGAGTAGGCGTTCCGTTAGGATAGACTTGCGGAAACGCGGGCTTGCCGCATCCTGCGCAGGCTAGAGGGAGCCGCGGCGATGCTCACGCTGGATCAACTGAAGGCGAAGGTCGCTTCGCAGAAGACGGCGCTGCCCGCGCTATACGGCGATGTCGATTTCTCCATCAAGCCGGAGCGCTTTGCCGACGAACTGGTGCTCGCGGACCAGCCGAAAGGGCAAGCTCGACCATATGCGCGCCGAAGTGCTGGCCGACGCCGAGAAGGTGGAGCGCATGCGCGCCTACACCATGCTGGGCGACACGGTTGCCGATGCGTATGCGGCGCTGATGCCGAGCTATGGATTCCGGGGGCTCACCGCCATGCTGACGCAGGCGTGCGATCATGGCGTCGAGGCTGTTCCGGAGGCGCCGCCCGAACTCGTCAACTTCATCCGTGCGATGGAGGCGACACCCGACTGGGTCGACATGAAACTGGTAGAGGAAGGCGCGCGACAATCGCGCGAGGACGCCGCCAACTATTCGCCCTTTGTGATCCGCGGCGCGTTCATCGCGACCTTCATGAACAAGTACTCCGCCCTGCCGATGGCGCTGACCGGCACGCTGTCCAACGACACGGCGGCGCGGCGCGTGAAGGACACGGCGAGCTTCTTCATCACCTCCACCCTGCCCGGCGCACTGGAGCGGTTCGGGCCCGGCTTCAAGTCTGCGGCGATGGTGAGGTTGATGCACGCGATGGTGCGGTTCAACGCGCTGAAGCGATCGAACATGTGGGACGTGAAGACGTTCGGCATTCCGATTCCGCAGGTGGACCAGATGCCGGCGGGGCTGATCGGCGTGTTCCTGCTGGCCTTCAAGATCACCGGCAAGGGGCGGTTTGAATACACCGAGGTTGAGCGCGCGCGGGTGGAACTGGCCAGGTATCGCTGCTTCCTGCTCGGGCTGCCGGAGGAGCTGGCGCCGGCGACGCCGCGCGAAATGGTCGACGCGATGGTGCGCTACGACCAGACGCTGCGCAAAGGCTTTGACGATGCGAGGTGCGGAGAGCTGACGCGCGCGACGCTGGCGGCGTATCTGCCGTCGGACCAGAAGCTGGGTAGCCGGATCTTCGACAGGATCGAACGGCGCTTTTCCAAGATTTTCTTCCTGCAGGCCTTCCTCGGTGGCGACATGGCGAAGGCCGAGGCGATGGGCGTGAAGATCACGGCGGTGGACTGGGCGACGTTTGTTGCGTGCAGTGTGTTCATCGGCATACGCAAGGGGCTGTACGCCATTGCATGTCGCCTGCCCGGTTTGGCCAAGGTGGCTGATCGCATGCTGGTGCGGAAGCTTGAGCGCATGCTGGAGAGCTACGGGCATCCCGCGCATACGAGTGATGCGGCGGCGTATCGTCCGGCGGTTGTCAGGCAGGCTGCGGAGTAGGCGGGCGGTTCAGTTGCGGAAGGACTGACGTTCGACGCGCCAACCTGCATCGATCAGTTTGGGATAATAGTCTTCCCAATTCGGGTTTGTCTCTTCGATCAACGCGATTTTCCAGTCGCGACGCCAGCGCTTGATCCGCTTCTCGCGAAGGATCGCATAGTTGATGTCGGTGTGCTGCTCGAACCAGACGAGGAGATGCACGCTGTACTTCCGCGTAAATCCCGGCAAAAGCCCTTCCCGGTGATCGTAGGTTCGAAGGATGAGATCATTGGTGACGCCAGTGTAGAGCGTGCCGTGCGGACGTGATGCCAGCATGTAAGTGAAGTAGATGCGGTCCCCGACCATGACCGAGATATTATCCAGCAAGCACAGACTTGTCATCCCGGCCGCAGCGAAGCGGAGAGCCGGGACCTATTCATCAGCCGTCGTTCACTCACAGTGGGTCCCGGGTCTCGCTTCGCTCGCCCGGGATGACAAGCATGAGACTCGACTAACCTGAGTGTGTTAGCGGCCAGACAGCCCCCTCAAAAACTCCGCATACATCCCATGCGCGCGCGCCGTGAGGTCGGAGCTGTACTTCACGCGCCAGTCCTGGGCTTCGATTTCGTCGAAGGCGTGGGTGGCGCCGTCGAAGAGTTCGACGTTGATCGGCGTGCGGGGCGTCTTCATTGACGTCAGCGTGCGCGCGACGCTCTTGCCGCCGACGACTGTGTCGGCGCTGCCGACGATGCACTGGACCGGAATGTCGAAACGCAGGCCGCGGCTGGGGGCGAGGGTGCCGAAGCCTTGCCATGGGTAGAGGATGAAGGCGCCGATCAGGCCGTCCAACGGTTCGTCGCGCAGGCCTGAGAGGCGCGTGACTTTTTCCGCTTCGGCGCCGGGCTGCAGCGCCATGGCGTCGAGCACAGTCCAGCCGCCGTGGCTCCAGCCGGCGGCGGCGATGCGGCTGGTGTCGGCCCAACTTTGCGCGCGCGTCCATTCCAGCATGGCGTAGAGATCGCCGGCGCGTTCGCGGCCCCAGAGCTGCAGGCCGGTGCAGACAGTAGCGTAGGCCTGGAACCTGTCGATGCGGCGATGGCCGTAGCTGTCGACGACGAGCACAGCCCAGCCCGCAGCTCTCGCCGTTTCGGCCCAGCGCGCCTGCAGGTTCTTCTTGCCGCCGCAGCCGTGGAACTGGAGCACGACGGGGAACGGCCCCTCCCCTTCGGGCATGTAGAGGTCGGAGCCGACCAGCAGCGCGTCGATCCGCTGCTGCACGGTTTCCTTCGCGAAGGATGGCGGGGCAAGCGACATCAGCAATCCTGCCATCGCGATGAGGGCGGCGATGGTTGTGAATCTAGGTGCGCGGCGAGCATCAACCAAGCCCCCTCCCACAGCCTCACGACCCATGGCGGCTGCGCAGCTCGGCAATCAGCGCCTTGTCGAAGTCGCGCGAGGGCATGTCGCTCCAGCTGGCGATTTCGGTCTTCAGCAGTGCGGTCTGCCTGGCGGACTCGAATGTCTCGCCGGGGATGAGCTTCAGGTCGTAGAGACGCTGCGGCGAATAACCGGTGAGAACCCATGAATAGTGCCAGCCGAGGCCGGCGACTTTCGCAAGCTCGTTTGTGCAGTTCGAGGTGATCGTGTTGTAGAAGCGCGGCTGCGTCGCGACGTCGATCGTGCCTTCGAGAAGCAGGCGCAGGAAGTTGCGCTTCTGCATCGCGTCGAGCTGCAGCGGATAGACGTAGACGTCCTTGTCGAGGTAGGTGACGCGGCGGGTGAGCAGATCGCGCGCAGTAGCCCAGATGTAGGACAGCTCGAAGCGGTTGAGGATGCCCGCGACAGGATCGTAGGTCTCGCCCTGTTCCAGCCTTGCTTCCACCGTGAGGCCGACGATCCGGTCGCCGCCGAACTCGAACAGGATGAGCGTGTGGGCCGCATACTCGCCACCGGGCTGTGGCTCAACCACGAACCAGACATTGCGCAGACTGTCGAACGTGTTGGCGAAGCTGATGGCCTCGCGCGTGGCGGGGCCTTCGCTTGTGTACGACCAGTCGGCGACGTGATCGAGCGCGAAGGATCCCGACGAGAGCGACACGCTCGGCATGGTCGCGAGGTTATCGACCCACTTGCGATCGAGCCGCGCCTCGGCGAGCAGGACGGGCGTCACCAGAATTGCGAGCAGCGCCGCCACGGCGACGCCGGCGGTTTTCCATGGCCGCTTCCTGATCCAGTCCCAGACGCGCATATGACCCGTTTCCCTGAGGGGACAAAAGCATGGGTGCGGCCGCCTCGCAAAGATTCGATTCCTGTTGCCGTGTGGCGCGGCGGCGCACAAGACTTCGGCGGGCTCACACGTGGGGATGGCGTGGCCCTGAATCGTGGATCAGGGAAATTTGTATGCATAAGAAATTGCTTATCGCGGCGGCAGGATCCGTCGCGCTGATGGCGCCAGCCGCTGGCGCGCAGGACGCGGGGCAGTATGTCCGGCCATATTGGTGGGACAAGCCGGTGGTCGAGGGGCTGGGCCGCGCGATCATCGAGGTGGCGCCCAACCGTGCGCGATTCGATCTCGCTTTCGTCGAGACTGACGCCAAGTCCGACGAGGCGATGAAGAAGGCGGTCCAGCGCTCGAAGATTGCCTATGACGCAATCAAGAAGGTCGCGGGCGACAAGGCGCGGGTGACGACCAGCGTGAATGTGAACGCATACTACAAACAGTATCGCGACAAGGACGGCCTGGTTCAGACGAATCAGCGCGCCGACCAGGTCGAAGGTTACGAAGCCCGCGTGTCGATGTCCGTGCTGCTGACCGATCCGTCGCTGGCCGGACGCGCACGGGCGGCGGCGCTGGCGCTCGGGCCGCAGGATATGAACCCGATCTACATCTTCCTTGAACAGACGACCGAGATGCAGCGCAGCGCCCTCGACGAAGCGGCGAAGGATGCGCGGGCGCGTGCTCAACTTTCGGCGACGGCGGCAGGCGCGCGGCTCGGTGACCTGCTCGTTGTGCAGGAAGGCGGCGACAGCTGCATGGGCGGCTGGTCGAGCGGTCAGGTGGCGCGCGTCCTCGGCGGCGACGGCTACAACTATAGCGCGAACGCTCCGTATCCTCCGCCCCCACCTCCTCCGCCGCCGCCACCCTCGCCCGTCGCCTCTGGGCAGGTCGGCCGTCAGCAAATCACGATTTCGGAGCGAGACCTTGCAGGGCTCGACCTGCCGAGCGATGCGAGTCCGCAGACGATGCAGGCGAGCGTCTGCATGATCTGGACGCTGGCGAAGTGATGAAGCGCCGCCAGCCCTTGCGCCCAATCGCCGGGCTGGCGGCGCATAACTCTGTCTGCCGGGCAGCATCGAGATCGTGCCCCTTGGCAACGCCCCGGACTTTGCGGCAGAGCTAAGGTCAGCAATCGAGAGACAGATGCGCCAGCTGATTCTGCTTCGCCACGCCAAGGCCACGCCCGGTTCGGAGACCGGCGAGGACTTCGATCGTCCGCTGGCGCAGCGGGGAGTGGACGATGCGCCGGTGGTGGCGCTGGCGCTGGCGGAGGCGGGCGCGGTGCCGCAGATCGCTCTCGTGTCGGCGGCGCGGCGGACGCGGGAGACGTGGGAGCTGGTGGCGCCTTCATTCCCGATGGCGACTGTGCGGTTTGTCGAGGAGCTGTACAACGCGCCGTCCGACCTGATCCTGCGCGAGGCGGAGGCGGCGGGGGTCGCGAATGTGATGGTGATCGCGCACAATCCCGGCCTGCACGAGCTGGCGAGCCGGCTGGCGCACCGGATGAACGCGATGGACTCGCGGGTGCGCGCGAAGTTTCCAACGTCGGCGGCGGCGTTCTTCACGCGCAAGGACGATGGCGCGTCGTGGAAGCTGCGTGACTACATCACGCCGAAGGATGCGACTGAGTAATCAGTCGGGGGTCTGCGCTGCCGGCTGGACAATCAGATCGCCGAGGCCGTCGAGCGACCAGTTGGCCCAGAGGCCATAGAGGTAGACGGCGTAGCCTGCCAGCAGGATGAAGGCGGTGAGCATGCCGACGCGGCGGTGCAGGAAAATCACGATGGTGATGAACACCGCGGCGGCCAGCATGGCCCAGTGGCTGAAGGCGGTGAATTCGGGGCTGAGCTGATCCTGCGGAGCGAGGATGGCGACGACGCCGCCGGCGCCGAGGATGTTGAAGATGTTGGAGCCGAGGACGTTGCCCATGGCGACGTCCGACTGCTTGCGCACGGCCGCCGCGATGGTGGCGCTCAGTTCCGGCAGGGAGGAGCCGACGCCCAGGATGGTGAGTCCGACGATGGTCGGGCTGGCGCCGAGTTCGCCGCCGAGCGATATGCCGCCATCGACCAGCATCTGCGAGCCCAGCGGCATGCCGACGAGGCCGATGAGGATCAGTATCACCATTCGCCAGGCCGGCTTCGACATGATGGCGAGTTCTTCCTTGGTGTCCTCCGTCGTGTCGGTGCGCGCGATCGACCAGGCGATGATTGCGTAGGCGACCAAGATCGCAATGAAGGCCATGCCGACGATCTGGGTCAGGCCGAAATACATCGTGACGCCGATCCACCCGACGGTGCAGGCCAGCATGAACAGGGCGGTTGCCCGCATGCGCGGGGCGTCGGTGGCGATCGGAAAGATCAGGGCTGGCAGCGCGAGCACGAGGAGAATATTCGCGATGTTCGAGCCGATGATATTGCCGTGCGCGAGGCCGGCCCTGTCATTCAGGGCAGCCTGCGCCGAGATGATGAATTCGGGCAGCGAGGTGCCGAAGCCGACGATGACGATGCCGACCAGCAGGGGCGAGACGTTCGACTTGTAGGCGGCCGCAAGCGCGCCGCGGACAAGGCAGTCGGCGGAATAGATCAGGACTGCAAAGCCCATGACCAGAAAGACGATGGCGCCGGTCAGCATGGCGACCCCCCGCTAAAGGTTTTCCGAAGAGGCCTAGTCGATGCGACGGTATTCGATGAGATTGAGCAGAGAGAATGCTGCAACCACTGCAAGAATCGCCCACACAGCCGCCATGAAATACGCCTTCCTGACCTGTTGATGACAGGACAAGGCCTGCCATCTGCTTCCGATAGTCTCTCCTTATAGGGCTAAGTCCACGTGAGAAAGCCTCGGCTTCGCGATCGCGTCTTTCAGTCCTGGTTCCGGTTCAGCCGGTCGTTGACGCTGGGGGTGCGCGGGGTCGTCGTCGATGCGGAAGGGCGGGTTCTGCTGGTGCGACACACCTATACGCCGGGGTGGCATTTCCCCGGTGGAGGCGTCGAAAAGCGCGAAACAGCGGTGCTTTCGATGCAGCGCGAGCTGAAGGAGGAGGCGGGAATCGAGGTGGCCAGGAGCGCGATCCGCCTGCTGTCGGTTCATGCCAATCACACCTTTTTCCCCAACGACCATGTGCTGGTCTATCGGATCGACGACTGGACGCAGGGCCAGCCGACCAGCCGTGGCGAGATCGCGGAGGTGCGTTTCGTCGATCCGCTGATGCCGCCGGAGGATGTGTCCCCGGGCACGCGGCGGCGGCTTGACGAGATTTTCGCAGGCGCGGACACCAGTGATCTCTGGTGATAATGACCGGCCGAGGCGCCACGACCGCCTTTTGATCGCGCCTTGGCCATTGATTTGCGGTAATGTTTGGTCATCACTGCCGCCCGGACTGTGGAGGAAATGTGATGCGGCTTGCTTCGATGATCGCAGGCGCGGCGGTGCTGCTGGCCAGCTGCGGGCCGGAGGCTGCCTATGCGCCGAATGCACTGGCGGCTGCGTCGCTGGAGGGCGATAGCGCGCTGATCGCGGCGGCGCAGACGATCAGCGATGCGATCGGCGGCTGCGTGAAACCAACGGATGCCCAGCTGGAGTCGAAAGTCATCGGCATGGAGAACGGGTCGATCGTGATGATCGGCTGCAGTCAGGGAGCATACTCGGTAACGCACCGGCTGTTCGCCGTGACGGGGGAGACGGCGCAGCTTGTCACCCTGCCCGACTACGATGCGAGCGGATGGTTCGCGAGCGACCAGGCGAGCATGGCGGAGATCGATGCCGGCACCGGCGTGCTGACGACGCTACGCAAGAGCGCGGGGCATGGCGGTTGCGGATCCGAGGGCCGCTATCAGTGGGATGGCGCGCACTTTGTGCTTCAGGAATTGCGCTGGCAGGATTGCAGCGCCACGACGCCCCCGCCCTTCCCGATCGTCTGGCCGCTGCAGCAGAATGCGGTGGTCGACCCTGGCGGCGCGACGCCTGCGCCGTAGCAAGCTGGGACCGCCGGGCTCCCGCCCGGCTCATTTGATCGTCCATGGGTTTGTCCGCGTGGAGGGAAAGAGCCGGGCGGGAGCCCGGCGGTCCCGGATTCGCGACTACTCCACCGCTTCCGGCTCGTTCTTCTCTTTTGCCGTTGGCTTGGGGTCGGCGATGAATTTGAAAGACAGCTTGTCGGGGTCGGTTTTATCGACGTCGATCTTTACGCCGCCGCCTTTCTGGAGCGAGCCGAAGAGGAGTTCGTCGGCCATTGGTTTCTTGACGTGCTCCTGGATGAGGCGGCCGAGCGGGCGGGCGCCGAAGGCTTCGTCGTAGCCGCGGACGGCCAGCCATTTGCGGGCTTTCGTGGTGAGCGCGATTGTGACGTTGCGGTCCGCCAGCTGGGCTTCGAGCTGGAGGATGAACTTGTCCACCACCATCTCGATGATCTCCTGGCTCAGGCCGGAGAAGGCGATCGTCGCGTCGAGGCGGTTGCGGAACTCGGGGGTGAACAGGCGCTTGATCGCCTCTTCATTCTCATCCTCGCGCTTGCCGCGGCCGAAGCCGATGGATTCCTTGGCCGCGTCTGACGCGCCGGCGTTCGTGGTCATGATGAGGATCACGTTCCTGAAATCGACCTTCTTGCCGTTCGAGTCGGTCAGCGTGCCGTTGTCCATCACCTGCAGGAGGATGTTGAACAGGTCCGGGTGCGCCTTCTCGATCTCGTCGAGCAGGAGGACGCTGTGCGGATGCTGGTCGACGCCGTCGGTGAGCAGACCGCCCTGGTCGAAGCCGACATAGCCAGGAGGCGCGCCAATGAGACGCGAGACTGTGTGGCGCTCCATGTATTCCGACATGTCGAAGCGCAGCATCTCGACGCCGAGGATGGAGCCGAGCTGCTTCGCCACTTCCGTCTTGCCGACGCCGGTGGGGCCCGAGAAGAGATAGCAGCCGATCGGTTTGTTGGGTTCGCGCAGGCCTGCGCGGGCGAGCTTGATCGCGGTGGAGAGCGCCTTGATGGCGTTGTCCTGGCCGAAGACCACGCGCTTGAGATCGTTCTCCAGCGTCCTCAGCTGTTCGGAGTCGGACTTGGAGACCTGCTTGGCCGGGATGCGCGCCATCTTGGAGATGACGATTTCGATTTCCTTCGCGCCGATCTGCTTGCGGCGCTTGCCTTCGGGCAGCAGCCATTGCGCAGCGCCCGCCTCGTCGATCACGTCGATCGCCTTGTCGGGGAGCTTACGGTCCGTCATGTATTTCGCCGACAGGTCCACCGCGGTCCTGATGGCGTCGTTGGTGTATTTGAGGCCGTGAAATTCCTCGAAATAGGGCTTGAGGCCCATCACGATCTTGATGGTGTCGTCGATCGTGGGTTCGACCACGTCGATCTTCTGGAAGCGGCGCGCGAGCGCGCGGTCCTTCTCGAAGTGCTGGCGGTACTCCTTGTAGGTGGTGGAGCCCATGCAGCGCAGCGAGCCAGACTGGAGCGCGGGCTTCAGCAGGTTGGAGGCATCCATCGCGCCGCCGGACGTCGCGCCGGCGCCGATGACGGTGTGGATCTCGTCGATGAAGAGGACGGCCTTGGGCTGTTCCTCGAGCTCCTTGACGACGGCCTTGAGGCGTTCCTCGAAGTCACCGCGATAGCGCGTGCCGGCAAGCAGCGCGCCCATGTCCAGCGAATAGATGACCGCGTCGGCGAGGATGGCCGGCGCTTCGCCATCGACGATCTTCTTGGCGAGGCCTTCGGCGATGGCGGTCTTGCCGACGCCGGGATCGCCCACGAGCAGCGGATTGTTCTTGCGGCGGCGGCAGAGGATCTGGATCGCACGCTCGACTTCGGCATGGCGGCCGATGAGCGGGTCGGTCTTGCCCTCGCGCGCCTTCTGGTTGAGGTCGACGCAGTAGGCGCCGAGCGCCTCGCCGACGGGCTTGGTCTGTTCGTCTTCCTTCTCGGACGCGCCTTCGACGGGCTTGGCTTTCGACATGCCTGGCTTCTTGGCGACGCCGTGGCTGATGTAGTTGACCGCGTCGTAGCGCGTCATGTCCTGCTCCTGCAGGAAATAGGCGGCATGGCTGTCGCGCTCGGCGAAGATCGAAACGAGCACGTTGGCGCCCGAGACTTCATCGCGCGAGGAACTCTCGACGTGGAGCACCGCGCGCTGGACGACGCGCTGGAAGGCGGCGGTGGGATGCACCTGCCCGCCATCCTCGACGACGAAGGAGGCGCAGTCATTGTCGAGATAGTTGGCAAGGTCGCGGCGGAGTTTCTCGATGTCCAGCTTGCAGGCCGTCATCACCTCGGCGGCGTCCTCGTCTTCGGTGAGGGCAAGGAGCAGGTGCTCCAGGGTTGCATATTCATGCTTCCTCTCGGCGGCCAGGTTCAGGGCGCGTTCGAGGGCTCTTTCGAGGCTTGGGGTCAATGACGGCATCTAGGGCTTTCTAGTCCTCGCGTTCTTTCGTGCATTGGAGAGGATGCTGGTGCTCGCGGGCCAGGTCCATCACCTGGGCCACTTTCGTTTCGGCGACTTCGATCGGAAACACCCCGCAGACGCCGACGCCGTAATTGTGAACGTGCAGCATGATGCGGGTGGCCTCCTCGCGCGACTTGTTGAAGAAGTGCTCCAGGACAAGGACCACGAACTCCATGGGGGTATAGTCGTCGTTCAGCAGCAGGACCCGGTACAGGGACGGCTTCTTCGGCTTGGGCTTGGTGCGCGTGGCGACACCAAGCTCCTTCGAGGTTCCAGGGGTTTGCTTCTTGTCGGTCATGCTGTCTGTCTGGGGTCCGGGGCGGTCCGGAGGGTCACACCCATTAGATATTGATCCGGCGGCCAAGTGAAAGGGCCTACGCGTGCAAGAGGTCGCATGGCTGTGAACCAATAATCCTCAGCGGCTGCCTTGGTTTGTTCAAAGTCAGCAGGCAGAGTAACCCCTCGACCAGAGCGCGGGACGATCACTGCGGCAAGTTTGCATGGTTCATGCAGGGTTAAACCGGAGTGCGCTCCAAATGGACAGTGGCCGGCCCAAAAGTGGGCAAGCAGAATAAAAAGTGGGGCAATCGGACTAACAGGGGTGACGGAGCTTAAAGGTTGGGTAAGGTCACCAGTGGACCCTCAATCTCGTCTTTGTAGTGCTTCTGATAGAGGATTCCGTTGCGTATGAAGACGATCCCCCTGATCGCCTGGTTTCGCAGAGCCGCTATCGCTCTCGCGGCCGTGCTGTGTGCGGCGAGCCCGGCCTGGGCCAGCAAGTATGCCTCCATCGTGATCGACATGGAGACCGGGCAGGTTCTCCACGACCGTGACGCCGACGAATCCCGCCACCCGGCCTCCCTCACCAAGGTGATGACGCTCTACATGATATTCGACGCGATCGAATCGGGGAAACTCAAGCTTTCAGACCGGCTGCCGGTTTCCAGGGCCGCTTCGCGGGCTCAGCCGTCCAAGCTGGGGCTGAAGTCCGGCTCGACCATCAAGGTGGAGGACGCGATCCGCGCCCTGGTCACCAAGTCGGCCAACGACGTCGCCATCGTGATCGCCGAGAAACTGGGCGGCACAGAAGCCAAGTTTGCGGTCAAGATGAACGCCAAGGCTAAGGAACTGGGCATGCACGCCACGACGTTCCGCAACGCCTCTGGCCTGCCGGACAAGCGGCAGGTGACCACGGCGCGCGACATGGCGAAGCTGGCCGAGGCGGTCTACATGGACCACAAGGCGCGGTATAACTATTTTTCGCTGTCCTCGTTCACGTGGGGCAAGCGCAAGTACATGAATCATAACGAACTTCTGAAGCGGGTCGATGGCGTCGACGGCATCAAGACCGGCTTCACGAATGCTTCGGGATACAACCTGATGGCGTCGGCCGAGCGCGGTGGGCGCCGGGTGATCGCGGTCATGCTGGGCGGGACGACCGGCAAGTCGCGGGACGCGCATGTGCGGGACCTGATCGAAGCGGCCTTCCTGGAAATCAGCGGCGTTGCAGCCGGCGACGACCTGCGGACGCGGATTGCCTTTGGCGAGCGCGGGAACACATCGGCTGACGACCTGGCGCTGGCGCAGCTGCGCCGCTTGCAGGCGCCGGATGCCGCCCTGGTTGCGGCGCTCGACAGCGATGCGTTCCTTGACGCTAGCGGAACGACCGAGGAGGGCGACGAAAGCCTGCTCGAGGAACTCGCTGAGGGCGACGGCGAAGAAGGCTATGACCCGATCGGCGACCTGATCGAGGCCTCACCCGCCCCGGCGCCGGCGGCTACTTTTGCCGCGACTCCGGTGTCGACCATTGTCACGACGGTTCCGGCGGAAGACGCGATTCTCGTGACCAGCGAGGCGCCTGCCAATGCTCCGGCGCAGGCGCTGGACCTGCTCAACCAGCCGGCCGCGCCGTAACGTTGCGGCCTCGGTACGAGATTTCTATTTCTTGATTTTCCACCGAAGCGGCTTGCCGCCATCGCGGATGACTTCGCCGCGCGCTTCGGCGTCGAGTTGTACCGTCTTGGTCCACCAGCCTTGCGTCGTGCCCCATTCGCTGGCGGGTAGCGCCCGTTTCATCAGCGCCACCATCTCGGCCTGTGTGACCCCCGGGCCGGACTTCGGCAGCACCTTCAGGAAGGCCTTGCGGGCGGCTTCGTACTTGGCGGCGTCGCGCGGATAGGTCTTGCCGGGGGCATTGATGTTGAGCGTCTGGATGATGCGCTTCTCGGGCTTGGGGGATTTGGCTGGGGCTTTTTTCGTGGGTCTCTTTGGCGTGGGCATGTGGATCTCCTCGCCCGTGATTGAGCCGATAACCGAGGGCGTTGTCACGTACCATTGGTCCGGCGATGGCGAGCACGGCCTCGTCCTTCGAGACGATCGCCATGACAGATCTTCGGGGTTGAAACGGCGTGCCTGCGATCCCTCAGGATGAGGCCTATCGACGAGCATGATGGCTGAGAGGCCTCATCCTGAGGGCCACCGCAGGCTGCGTCTCGAAGGACGAGGCCGGGCTTGCAGGCGGCGCAACAGCTAGAAGCTGATGTCCTTGCCTTCCAGCCCCGGCAGTTTCAGCACGATCATCAGGTCGCGGATTTCCTGGCGGGCGGCGACGTGGCTCATGGTGAACGGGACGTTCGAGCCTGCGTCGATAAGGTCGAGCAGGCTGAGGCCCATGGGGAAGAGTTCGCGGTAGATCACGCGCTCCGACAGGCCGGGCGAGATGCGGAAGCCGATGCGGCGGGAGAGGTTTTCGAGCGCCTCGCCGACGCGCTGCTTGTTGCGGGCGTCGAGGGGCGACATGCGGTTGCGCATGACGATCCAGTCGATCGGCTTGCGGCTGCTCTGTGCCTTCTGTTTCCGGCATTCCCAGACGAGTTCGGAATAGAAGCTGGGGCGCGCAACTTCGAGGGTCTGGGGGTCGACATCGCCCAGCAGGTCGAAGTCGACGAAGCTGTCATTCAGCGGCGTGATCAGCGTATCGGCGGCGGAATGGGCGGTACGCGAGAGGAAAGTGTCGCCGCCGGGCGCGTCGATGATGATGAAGTTGCACTTCTCGGACAGGCGTTTGAGGCTTTCCTCGAAATGCTGAGACTCTTCTTCCTCGGCGGCGTCGAGGTCACGGGCCTGGCTGGCGTCGATGCGGACCATTTCCGGCATCGGCAGCGGCGCGCCGGTGTTCCGGATCCAGCGGGAGCGGTTTTCGAGGTAGCGGGCGAGTGAGCGTTGTCGCACGTCGAGATCCATGATGCCGACGGTCATGCCCATGCGCAGGAGGCCGATCGACAGGTGCATCGCGACGGTGGACTTGCCCGCGCCGCCCTTTTCGTTGCCGATGACAATGGTGTGCGCGAGCCGCGAGCGGCCGGTCGATTCCTGGTCGGAGGCAGCATTCGGGGCTGTCATGAGGGTGGCGACCATTGGCTCAACCGGCCCGGATCGGCGCGACGACGCGGGGCGGACCTGCGAGGGCGGCGAGTTCGACGCAGAGCGCCGCCATTGTCTCGGCCTCGGCCCGGTCATCGTTCAGGCGGACGTTGTGGGACGGGACGTCGTATCCGTCTCGCAGGCAACCGAGATCGGCCGACTGAGGCGCGAGGCCGCCAACCGCGCCGAGGCCGGCGTGGCGCGTGTCGGCCAGCGGATTTGCAACTGAAGCGGGCTCGTCGAGTTCGGACAGCGCAACCGGGATGAACAGGTCGGCGTGATCGGGCAAGGGACCGAGAACGTCCAGCGCCTTGGTGAGATTCGTGATTTCACCTGACAGCGCCGTCAGGCGCGCTTCCAGGTCGGCGATGCGCTCTTCCTCTGTCTGGGCGATCGGGGGCGCGGCCATGTCGCGTTGCAGCGGCGGAGCGGAAAAGCGCGGTTCAGGGGCCGGCATGGCGGCATGCGCGGCGGGGATACGCACGCATAGCGCCACGGCCAGCGTGCAGACGCTGAATCCAACCCATTGCAGGTAACTTACGAGGTAGTCGTGCATCGGCGAAAGATCGGCCGGGCGGGTTAAAGGACCGATAAAGCCTGCGCTAACGGGTGCGATTGATCCGCCTCTTGAACAGGCCTAGAAGCCGCCGCCTGATCGGCGCTCCGCATGTCTGCGGGTCTGGAAGGGTTGAGCTTGGCGAAGCGAAACGGACTGGTCGTCGCCCGCACCCGGGCCGAAGCGCTGGACTGGCGCAGGCAGATGCAGGCGCAGGGCAAGCGCGTGGCGTTCGCGCCGACCATGGGGTCGCTGCACGCCGGCCACGTGAGCCTGATCAGGCTGGGGCTGGAAAAGGCGGATGTCGCCGCCGCGTCGATCTTCGTGAACCCGACGCAGTTTGCGGTCCACGAGGATTTGTCCACCTATCCGCGTTCGGAGGCGAATGACCTCGCCAAGCTGGCGGAGGCGGGGTGTTCGTTCTGCTACTGCCCCTCGCCCACCGAGATGTACCCGCCGGGGGATTCGACACGCGTTGTGGTGAAGGACCTGTCGCATAGTCTCGAGGGAGAGGTGCGGCCGCACTTCTTCGAGGGCGTGGCGAGCGTGGTGAGCCGGCTGTTCCTGCATGTCGGGCCGGACGTCGCAGTGTTTGGCGAGAAGGACTACCAGCAGCTGCTGGTGATCAGGCGCATGGTGCAGGACCTCGGCTTTCCCATCGAGGTGGTGGGCGGGCCGACCATGAGAGAGGCGGACGGCCTCGCGATGTCGTCGCGCAATGCCTATCTCGGCGCGGAGGAGCGCGCGCGCGCGGCGGGACTGGCGCGCGTGATGCGCGAAACGGCGGCGCTGCTGGAAGGCGGCGCAGGCATCCGCGCGGCGACGGACGCGGCGAAGGCTGAGATCCTGGCGGCGGGGTTCACGTCGGTGGACTATGTCGAGGCGCGACGCGCGGACACGCTGGCGCTGTTCGGTCTGGAAAGCGCGCCGGTTGGCGCGAGCGGCCGGCTGCTGCTGGCGGCGCGGATGGGAAAGACGCGCCTGATCGACAATGTGGGGTTTGTGCGGAGGTAGGCTCGCAGCAAGAATGCGAGCGCGCAGACGAACACCGGCGGGAATTCGCCGAAAAGCGACACATGCATGCCAAGCTACCCCCGCGATGGGAGGCGCGCGCGGGGCCGCTACTCCCGGGGCTCAGTCTTGTCGCCACTCTTTTGTTGAGCCTCGCGAATCAGGCCGTCGATGAACCCGCGAAACTCGGCGCTGAGCGAGATCGGGTTTGTCGACCACCAGGTCACCATCCCCGGATTGGTCACCGACCATTTTAAGGTATTCAACTCCGCCTCGAACAGCTTCTTTTCCAGTGTGCCAGCGGTGTATTGGTAGTAGAGCGTTTCGAAGACACGCATATATCCCAGCGCCATGAAGCTGAACGATGTGCGCTCATCTTCGTTGAGCGTCTCAAGTCCCGCCATGCCAAGCCGCCATAGGCGCGCAACCTTTTGATCGCTGATAATGAGTGTGTTGATCGCGTTAAAGCTGTCCGTGACTGCGTGATGTGACGATGCCTTTTGAGTTTTCGTGTTCTGACGAATCTGGACGCCAACAAAAATCAGCGAGGCGAATATAGCAGCCGCACCAAGTGCTTGCGACAGGTCAGAAAGGTCCGCGAGTGTCATTCAAGTCGCCTCAGGTGACTGGTCACTCTATCCGGCAACGTCGAACAAACAATCCGAGCGTTCCGAATGTCAATTTCGCGCCATCGATACCGAGCCCGCACAATCTTGCCGATGGCAGGGGCGGCTCGTGAACCGCCGCTCGCGGCTCCCCAGCCATTCAGGCGGGACCTCGCCAAAAGCTGCCGGCGGGCACGGTCATCGCGGGGTCGTCGCGCTGGGCGACTCCAGCTGCGTCCTTTCAGCCAAAATAGGGTGAGGCGCGTCTGTTCGGATCTTATTCACGTAGGCCTGGAAAGAGTCGCTGAAAAGGTGCTTGCGCTCAGCCCACAGTAGGCCGCTGGCGGGGCCCGCAAAGATCAGCTTCGAGAGACCGTCCCAGAGCCTCCACCGGTCGTCGCCGAGCGACCCCTCCGTCCATTTCCTGTGCGCTTCCTGGGTGTTGATCCACAGCGCCATGGCAGCCGTCAAATACTGGTAGCGCTCCGCCGGGCTAAGCGACCCGTAATCCTGGTTCGCCTTAACGTAGATTTCCGACATAGTGGGAGAGCCGGAAAGCGCGAGGTAGACTTCAGAGAAACGCCGGTGGACTTCCTCGGCTGCCGCAACTTTCGCGGCCGCCGCACTTTGGTGCATCTGGATGATGATCGCAATGAGCGACCCGAGGATCGCGGTCACACCGATGGTCTGCGCGACGTAATTGATGTCTTCTAGTGTCATAGACCGCTGCTCTTGTTGCTACCGCAGTAGCTTTATCCGAAAAGATTGAGTGTCGGAAATGGGCCGAGGCTGTGTGAAAACGACGAAGCGGTTCATGATTCTCGCGATGGCGCGGGAGACTTGCGATGAAGCGGTTCGTGGAGGGCGAGGCTCGAGATCAGGGAGGGTTATTTCCGGCGCATCTCGAAGATTTTGTCGGG